>DASZSK010000147.1:0-17977 GCA_035548735.1 Caulobacterales bacterium
CATCGCTTCACGGCGACACGAGTTCAAACCCAACGGAGCCAGCCCATGTCCATCTTCACCCGCCTCGCCACGATCGCCGTCGCCGCCGCTCTGTTCGCCCCGGTCGCCTTCGCCACCCTGCATCAAGCCGCGCAAATCGTCTGAGCTTGAGAGACGCTGAACGGAAGGCGTGAGACGCAAGTCCCACGCCCTTCAGCGTCGCCAGAACCGCCCGCGCTCGACCGGTTGGCTCCCCGGTTCGGCGCGGGCGGTTTTTCTTGGCGCATCAACCGACATAAGCGTCGCGGAACGGCCCCATAAATTCGCGGTAGTTTTCGGCGGCGCCGACGCTGTTCGCCGAAATCGGCGCCCGAACCTGGGCGACGCTTGCCGTCATCACCGCGCGTCGCTGCAGATGCGGCGCCGTTTGCGCGTCGGCCGGATCGAGCCCGACATGCGCAAACATCCGCGCCGTCCATGAAGGCGGATCAGCGACCATCGCTTCATACGACACGGTGAGGATGCGATCGGGATAGAGCTGTGTCCAATGCGCGTAGAGAGCGTCCTCAAGCCGGAAGTGCCAGCCGATATCCGCGAGCGACCATGCCCACGGTATCGTCCCCGTTCCGAAATAGGCGCGGAAACACGAAATCGCCGCGTCTTCGGGATTTCGCCGCAGCCAAATGACCTTGGCCTTCGGCAAGGCTTGCAGGATGAGCCCGAGAAAGCGCGAATGGTTGAGGGTCTTGTCGACGATGCGACCCGCTGACCCGAAACGCTGATCGAGCATGGCGAGATAGTCGCGGCCGATATCGCCCCACGGATCCGCGTCGTCCGGAGCGCGATGTTCATACGCCAAGGCGCCTTGAAGCGAAAAATCGCCGGCCGGCATAAGCGCCGCGCAAAACAGATTGACCTCCTCGCCATCTGCGACAGCGGCGTGGCTGGTCAGCATCTGCTCGACCAAGGTCGTGCCCGAGCGCGGCAGGCCGGTGACGAAGATGGCGCGTTCGCTGTCGCATGCCGATGGCTTGAGTCGCGCGATTGCCTCCGGCGTGAAGTCGCTGACCAACCGGCGTGCGAAGCGTTCGTCCAGGCTCTTGTCGAACGGCGCGCACATGCTGGCCGCGCCCTCGCTGTAAGCCGCAAAGGCGCGGTCGTACTCGCCGCAATCGTGCAGGGCCTTGCCGAGCGCATAGAAGAAGGGGCCCTGCGATTCAGCGGGCGCTCTTCTCATGTGCGACGCCAGGGCTTGCATCCGCGCCAGTTCAGAATCGCCAGGCGCGAAATTGTGCGCCATCGCCAACGCGAGCCAGTTCTGACCGATCTCCGGCGCCGTGCTGATCATGCGTTGCGCAAGGTCTGCGGCCTCGGCGAAGTCGCCCATCCGCATCGCGAGGGATCGCCGCAACTGCAATACGGCGGGGTGATGTTGGACCGCGGCAGGCAGGCGTTCGAGTTCGCCTGAGCACGCCTCGATGCGTCCGCGTGAAGCAAGGGCGTTGCAATAACGGACGACGCGATCGAGCCGTGGCGGCGGCGTCAGCGCATAGCGCTGGGCCGCTTCGATCGCGGCATTGACTTCACCGACCTGATTGGCGACGGCTTCGACATTCGCCCAGTGATCGCCGCTGGGCGGCCCTTCGCGCAATTCTTCTGCAATGAGCGCGGCGATGCGGCGTCGGTCCAGGCGCTGAAAGGCGTCGATGACCTGGCGCAGTCTCGGCGGTTGCGACGGCAAGTTGCGGCTCCCCAACGTGTCGGGACATCCGACGCGTCACGGGCTGCCTATGGCCGAGACACGACACAGCTTTGCCGAGCTTTGCCAATTCGTGGCGCGCCGCAGCGCCAACGAAAAAGGGCGTGGAACCAGGTTCCACGCCCTTCGTTTCGACGAAGCTTCGGTTCTAGCCGCGCGCGGCCTGGCGCATCTGCGCCGTGTTGGTGCGCACGTGATTGATCAGCGCCTGCACGTCGCCGTGATTGGTGTCGAGGAAGGCCAGGAAGTCGCGCTGTTGCTGTTGCGCCAGCCATATCTCGTTGCCGTCCAGGATGAGCGACACGTCGACCACCTTCCACGACGCTCCATTGCGCAGCAGGCGCCATTGCACCGGCAGCGGACGCGACGAACCCCGCGGCGCCATTTCGGTGCGCACGATCACGTCTTGACCCGGAATCCGTTCGACCGAATTGGTCACGCGGATCGCTGCGCCGCGATAGCGATCGAGTTGCGCCTCATAGACCGCGAAAGCGTAGTCGCGGAACACGTCGACCCACGCCGCGCGCAATTGCGCGTTGCTGCGCAATTGAACCGCGTAGCGGCCAAGCACGAAATTGGCGATGCGCGGGACGTCGGCGAATTGCGACATCAGCGTCTGGAAAGTCTGCTCGCGGCTCTGATTAGCCGAAATGGCTTGCAGCGCCGCTTGCGCGTTGGCCTGCGCAAATTGCTCTGCATCCGCATTGCGTGCGGCGTGCGCAGCGGGCGCGGTCAGCACGAGTGCTGCGCCCGCTATGGCGGCGAGAAACGAGGCGCGGGTGAGAGAGCGGGCGGTCACGTCGATACTCCTGGTCAAGAATGCGGTTGCGTGGGCTGCACCGGCGGCGGCGCAGTCTCAGTTTGCGGTTCGGCTCCAGGCGTCGAGCCGTCCCCTGACGGCTCTTCGTCTGGCATGGGCGCGAAATCCGGCAATTGCTGGACATCGCTACGGCCGTTTTGGATCGCGCTATAGCGCAACAGACCGTACGTGGTGCGGAATGTTACATAAGGATCGATCGAGTTGCGGCGCACGTCGTCGACGCTGTCGAGCAATTCCTCGCGCGTGGATACGCCGCTGACGACGACGCGCGTCGTGGTGATGGCGCCCTTGTTGTCGTATTCGGCCCAGGTAAACGGATCGAGCGCGATGTCCACCACGCTGCCGAATCCATCGCGCACCGTCGTCGGGCCGAACAATGGAATCCAGAGATAGGGGCCGGATTCGGCGCCCCAAACCGCGAGTGTTTGGCCGAAATCCTCGTCGTGACGCTCTAGTCCCAGATGGCTTGCTGGATCGAAAACGCCAAGCACGCCGACCGTGGTGTTCAAGCCGAAGCGCGCGAACGTGACGCCCGCGCGCTCGGGTTCGCCCTGCAGCACGTCGTTGGCGAAGATCACCGGCGAATGAAGGTTGTGCAGAAAATTCGAAACGCCGCTGCGTACGGGCGAGGGCGCGATGAAGCGGTAGCCGCGCGCCACAGGCTCGAGCACGGCCTTATCGATCGCCTCGTGCACCGCGAACATCTGCCGATTAAAGCCTTCGTAGGGATCGCTCACGTTTTCCTGAGCGTGCGCGATGGCCGGCATGCACAGGCACGCCGCCGACATCATCAACGCTGAAAACAATCCCCGCATGGCTTTGTTGTCCGCCTTCGTTCGCCCGCACATGGTGACGCAACGGGGTTAATCAACTTCCGCTTCGCATTTGCAGACGAAGGAAAATCTAAAGTCTGCGTGAGTGTGGCGTCGGCGCACGCCTCTCGCCTCGATACGCGACGCCGCCGTCCTTGGATCGGCGCCCTTGCGTCAGGGCCCGCCGCCGGTGGGCGACGTCCCAAAAATAGGGCTTCCGTCCGACCCCGACCTCATGTCATATAAAGATATGTTTATATCTGCAAACGGCATGGGCGAGCGCCGGGAGGCTGACCGCGTGGTCGGCGCTCTTCGCGCCGCCGGCGAGCAGACGAGGCTGCGGGCGCTGGCCCTTTTGACCCATGGGGAGCTGGCGGTCGGCGAACTGGCCCAGGCTCTGGTGCAGAGCCAGCCGCGCGTAAGCCGGCATCTGAAGCTCCTGACCGAGGCCGGGCTGGTGGAACGCGCCCCCGAGGGCGCCTGGGTATTCTATCGGCTGCCCGGCGCGCGGACGGCCGAGCGCGCCCTGGCGGATGCGATTCTCGCCAGCCTCGATCCGGCCGACCCAATCCTCGCCAAGGACGCTGAACGCCTGCAGGAAATCCGCGCCGCCCGCGATGCCGCCGCCGCCGAATATTTCGCCCGCAACGCCGGCGATTGGGAGCGGGTGCGGGCGCTGCACTTGCCGGAAGCCGATATCGATAGCGCCATTCTCGCCGCTGCCGGATCTGGCCCGTTCGAGCTGATGGTCGATGTCGGGGTCGGTTCGGGACGCATGATCGAGATCTTCGCCGACCGCGTCCGCCGCGCCGAGGGCTTCGACACGAGCCGCCAGATGCTGGCGATTGCCCGCGCCGCCTTGGATCATCTGCAGGCGAAAGCCGCGCTGCGCGTCGGCGATGCGTATGCGCCGCCGGTGGAGAACGGCGCCGCCGATCTCGTCACCATCCATCAGGTGCTGCATTTCTTGTCCGATCCCGCGCGCGCCATTGCCGCGGCGACGCGCATCCTGAAGCCAGGCGGACGCCTCGTGATCGTCGATTTCGCGCCGCATGACCTCGAATTTCTGCGCGAAGAGCACGCGCATCGCCGTCTTGGTTTCGCCGACGCGGAGATCGAAACATGGTGCGCCGCCGCGGGCGCGCCGCGCCTCAAGACGACCACGCTCGCCTCCAAAGAAGCTCAATCGCTCACCGTAAAAATCTGGGTTGGCGATAAGATCGCCGCGCCGGAGAAGAAAGCATGAGCATCGCGCATGCGCACAATCTGATCGCTAAGGCGGGCGGACGCATCGGTCGCCCGCGCGTGTCGTTTGAATTCTTTCCCCCGAAGACGGAAGCGCTTGAGACGCAGCTCTGGGAGGCGATCGCCAAGCTGTCGCCGCTTCATCCCGCCTTCGTGTCCGTCACCTACGGGGCCGGCGGCACCACGCGCGATCGCACGCACCGCACTGTCGCGCGCATCGTCGCGGAAACCGAACTCAAACCCGCGGCGCATTTGACCTGCGTCGCCGCAAGCCGCGCCGAAGTCGACGACGTGCTGCGCGGCTATTGGAGCGCCGGCGTTCGCCACATCGTGGCGCTGCGCGGCGATCCGCCGGGCGGCGTCACGGCGCAATTCGAACCGCATCCCGAAGGCTACAAGAATGCAGCCGAATTGGTTGCGGGCGCCAAGCGCATTGGCGATTTCGAAGTGTCGGTCGCGGTGCATCCGGAGAAGCACCCGGCTAGCGCATCGTGGGATGCCGAACTGGAAAATTTCAAGCGCAAGCTCGACGCCGGCGCGGTGCGCGGCATTTCGCAATTCTTTTTCGACGCCGAAGTCTTCTTGCGCTTTCGCGATCGCGTGGCCGCGGCCGGGATCAAAGCCCCGGTCGTGCCGGGGATCATGCCGGTGACCAATTTCAAGGGCGTCGCCAAGATGGCGCAAGGTTGCGGGGCCAGCGTTCCCGCGTGGCTGTCGCGCTTGTTCGAGGGGCTCGACGACGATCCGGATACGCGGAAACTGGTGGCGGCGGCCGCGACTGCGGAATTGTGTGCAAGCCTGGCTGCCGAAGGCGTCGAGGATTTCCATTTCTATACGCTGAACCGCGCCGAACTGACGCTGGCGATCTGCCGCGTGCTAGGCGTCAAGGCGGAGGTTGCGCAATGAACGAGCCCATGACGCGCCAGCAGCGCTTCGCGGCGATCAATGCGGAAATGCAAAAACGCATCCTCGTGCTTGACGGCTCGATGGGCGCATACCTGCAAGGGTTTTCGCTCACTTCGAACGACTTTCATGGCGCGCGCTTCGCCGAGCATCCGCAGGCGCTCAAGGGCAACAACGATTTGTTGCAGCTGACGCGTCCCGAACTTGTGCTGCAAGTGCATGAATCCTATCTCGCCGCAGGCGCGGACGTCATCGAGACCAACACATTCAGCGGCACCTCGATCAGCCAGGCCGAGTATGCGCTCGAAGAGGTCGCCTACGAGATCAATCTCGAGGGCGCGGGCTTCGCGCGCCTGGTCGCGGACAAGTTCGAGCGGAAGGACGGCAAGCCGCGCCTGGTGGCCGGCGCCATGGGACCGACGACCAAACTCTTGTCTATGTCGCCGGATGTCGGCGATCCGGGCCGCCGCGATTGCGATTTCGACACGATGGCGAAGGCATATGAGGAGCAGGCTCGTGGTCTGATCGTGGGCGGCGCCGATGTGCTCTTGATCGAGACCATCACCGATACGCTGAACGCCAAGGCCGCGCTTTGGGGCGCCTGGGAAGCCTTCGATAAGACGGGCGAAGAATTGCCGCTCTGGATCAGCGGCACCATCACCGATCGCAGCGGCCGCACGCTGTCGGGGCAAACCGTCGAGGCGTTCTACAATTCGATCCGCCACGCCAAGCCCTGGGCGGTTGGCCTCAATTGCGCACTCGGGCCCGCCGAAATGCGCGCCTTCCTCGCCGATCTGGCGCGCGTCGCCGAATGCGCTGTCAGTGCTTATCCGAACGCGGGCCTGCCCAATGCGATGGGCGCCTATGACGAGACCGCGTGTTCGATGGAAGTGCATTACGCGGAGTGGGCGAAAGCGGGGCTCGTCAATATTCTCGGCGGCTGCTGCGGCACGACGCCGGAGCATATCGAGCATCTGAGGCACGCGATCGAAGGCGTGAAGCCTCGTTCGATCCCAGCGCACGATGCGCGCTTGCGGCTGGCTGGGCTCGAACCGTTCACGGCGGCGGCGTGACCCAGTCCAACCCCTTCGCCAATTTCGTCATTGTCGGTGAGCGTACGAACGTCACCGGTTCGGCGAAATTCCGTAAACTCATCGAGGCCGATGACTACGCGGGCGCGCTCGTGGTGGCGCGGCAGCAAGTCGAGAGCGGCGCCAATGTGCTCGACGTCAATATGGATGCGGCGCTGATCGACGGCCCCGCGGCGATGACGCGTTTCCTCAACCTCATCGCCTCCGAGCCCGACATCGCCAAAATTCCGCTGATGGTCGACAGTTCCAAATGGGAGGTGATCGAAGCGGGGCTCAAATGCGCGCAGGGCAAGTCGATCGTGAACTCGATCTCGCTCAAGGAGGGCGAGGCGAAATTCTTTGAGCAGGCGAAGAAAGTGCGCCGCTACGGCGCAGCCTGCGTGGTGATGGCGTTCGACGAGAAGGGGCAGGCCGACACCGCGCAGCGCAAATACGAGATCTGCGATCGGGCTTATCATCTTCTGGTCGAGAAGCTCGGCTTCCCGCCCGAAGACATCATTTTCGACCCCAATATTTTCGCGGTGGCGACCGGAATCGAAGAGCATGCCGACTACGCGCTCGCCTTCTTCGAGGCGACGCGGCGCATCCGCGAGTCCTTGCCGCACGCGCATGTATCCGGCGGCGTGTCCAACGTGTCGTTCTCGTTCCGCGGCAACGAGCCGGTGCGCGAGGCGATGCACGCCGTGTTCCTCTATCACGCCATCCGCGCCGGCATGGATATGGGCATCGTCAATGCCGGCACACTGGCGCTTTACGACGACGTCGAGCCCGAATTGCGCGAGCGCGTCGAGGACGTGCTGCTCAATCGCCGCGCCGACGCGACCGAGCGCTTGCTGGAATTCGCCGAGACGGTGAAGAGCGGCGCCAAAAAGAAGGACGCCGCCAAGGATTTGAGCTGGCGCGAGAAACCGGTGAAGGAACGGCTGTCTCACGCGTTGGTGCATGGCATCAACGAATTCATCGTCGAGGATACCGAAGAAGCGCGCCTGCAAGCCGAGCGGCCGCTGCATGTGATCGAAGGGCCGTTGATGGATGGCATGTCGATCGTCGGCGATCTGTTCGGCGCGGGAAAGATGTTCCTGCCGCAGGTCGTGAAATCGGCGCGCGTGATGAAGCAGGCCGTCGCGCATCTCATTCCGTATATGGAAGAAGAGAAGGAGCGCACGGGCCTCGCCGGCAAATCCAACGGCAAGATCGTGATGGCGACCGTCAAGGGCGACGTGCACGATATCGGCAAGAACATTGTCGGCGTCGTTCTGCAGTGCAACGGCTACGACGTGGTCGATCTCGGCGTCATGGTGTCGTGCGACAAAATCCTGGAAGCGGCGAAAGCCGAGAACGCCGATGCGATCGGACTCTCCGGCCTCATCACCCCGTCGCTCGACGAAATGGTGTTCGTCGCGAGCGAAATGGAGCGCTTGGGCTTCACGCTGCCGCTGCTGATCGGCGGCGCCACCACATCGCGTACGCACACGGCCGTGAAGATCGCGCCCGCCTATAAAGGTCCGACTATCTATGTCACGGACGCCTCGCGCGCGGTGCCGGTGGTGCAAAAGCTCTTGGGCGATGACCGCAACGCGCTGGTGAGCGAAACCAAGGCCGATCAGCTCGCGGCGCGCGAGCAATACCTTGCGGGGCAAGACAAGCGGCCGCGTCTGGCAATCGCCAAAGCGCGCGAGCGCGCGCCAAAACTCGACTATGCGCCGGTCAAGCCAAGCTTCCTTGGGCTCAAGACGTTCGAGAATTTTCCGCTTGCCGATCTCGCGCCCTACATCGATTGGACGCCGTTCTTCGCCTCGTGGGACCTCGTGGGGAAGTTCCCGGCGATTCTTGACGACGACATCGTCGGGGCAGCGGCGCGCCCGCTTTATCAAGATGCGCGCGCCATGCTGGAGAAGCTGGTCGCCGAACAATGGGTGCAGGCGAGCGGCGTCGTCGGCTTCTGGCCGGCCAACCGCGACGGCGATGACATCATCCTCTGGGCCGATGAAAAGCGAAAATCGGAGAAGGCGCGCCTCCACACGCTGCGCCAGCAGATGGACAAAGGTGAAGGCCGCGGCGCGAATTTCGCGCTCGCCGACTTCATCGCGCCCGTTGGAACGCAGGATTATGTCGGCGCCTTCGCGGTCACCGCCGGCATCGGCGAAGAAGGCCCGGCGCTTCGCTTCAAGCGGGCCAATGACGATTACTCCGCCATCATGGCGCAGGCGCTGTGCGATCGTTTGGCCGAAGCCTTCGCCGAGGCCATGCACGCCAAGGTGCGCCGCGACCTGTGGGGCTACGCCGCCGACGAAAAGCTGACGTACGAAGAGCTGATCGCCGAGAAATATCGCGGCATTCGCCCGGCGCCCGGCTATCCCGCGCAACCGGACCACACCGAGAAGCGCACCTTGTTCGATCTGCTCGGCGCAGAGGGCATCGGCATGGGACTGACGGAGAGTCTGGCCATGACGCCGCCCAGTTCGGTTTCGGGGCTCTATTTCGCGCATCCTCAGGCCGAATATTTCGGCGTCGGAAGAATCGACCGCGACCAGGTCGAGGATTACGCCCGTCGCAAGGGGTGGGACCTCGCCACCGCCGAACGCTGGCTCTCGCCGATCCTCGCCTACGATCCGACGCGCGCGAACGCCGCGTGACGCCGTCCGGCGACTCGGTTAATTCTCATAAGTCATTCGTTTCGGTTGTTCGTTCTGGAGCCGGCATGCGCGTTATCGCGACCGCCCTTGCAATTTGTGCGGTGTCGTTCGCCGTGGACGTCGCGGGCGATCTGGCTGTGGGCGAGCGCCATGCGGCGGCCGATACAGCGCAAGCGGCGTCCGCGCGCGTGGAATTGCCGCCCTATCTGGTAGGCGCGGCGCACGCGCATCCGCTGCCCGCGCGTCAGCACGTCCGCCACCACCGTCCGCGCACCGAGCAAACGGCGATGGCGCTTCGGGCGCAGAAGCCGCACGCGCACAGCGTCAAGTCTCTGCCGAAGACGCCGCCCGAGCGCGCGCCGAAGCCGTTTCCGGCCATTTCTTCGGCACTGAAAGCCTGAGCTTGATGCGCTGTTGCGCTTTTGCCGCAACAGGGGCTTGAATGTCTGCAACACTGCCGCAAAAGCGCCCAGGTCCGGGGGCTTCTTCCGCGGCGATGAGCCAAGCGAACGGGACGAGTCTGTCAGTGCGCGGGGCCGCGGCTTTCGCTGCGGCGTTGACGCTCTCTGGCGCGCCCGGTGTCGCGCTGGCGCAACAGCGCCAGCAGGCCGAGCCGACCGCGCCGCCGGTGCAAGGCCTCTACAGCACCTCCGGCGCTTCCCGCTACGCGACCCCCGACGGCTCCGTCCGCTTCGTATTCGACCGCTCTTATGGGCGTGTGGCGCTGGTGCGCTTTGAGGGCGATCCGGAAGTGCACGTGCTCCGGCCCTACATGGCTGCGGGCGGCGACGAGATTTACCGCACCGAATCCGGCGACGTCGCCCTGCGCGTGACGCGCCACGGCGGCATCATCGTCTACACGCGCGCGCATCAGACCGGCGCGCCGGTTTCCGAAGAAGCGCAGGTCGCTCCGTTGACGCCCGAAGCCATGGCGATGGCGGTGATGCGCCAGCGGCTGCGCGAACTGCAGGAGTTGGCGGCGCGGCAGGTTGGCCAGCCGGTGACGTTCGATACGCCGGTGCAGGTCAACGGACCGACGGCCGGGGTCGTGCTCGATGCGGCCGAGCGCGCGGCGAAAGGTCTTGCGGACGCGCCGCTCACCACCGTGCGCCGCGTGGTGATCACCATTGGCCCCGCGCCGGGCGCCGTCGTGCATGGCGAAGTGCTGACCGTGCAAGTCGCGCCGCAAATGGGTTTTGCCGGGCGCCCGTCTTCAACCACGATCCGCAATGTCGTCACCGGCCAGACGCAAGGCCCGGAGCAGTAGCGCTTCACTCGGCAGGCTGCGCGGCGGCGGCTTTTGGTTCTGGCGCGATCTGCTGTTCGAAACTGTCGGCCTTGGCCAGTTGCGGGAAGAGCCGGATCCACGCGACGGACGCGATGATCGAGGCGCTGCCGCCGATCACGACCGCCAGCACCGGGCCGAAAATCCGCGCCATCACGCCCGACTCGAAATCGCCGAACTCGTTGGAGGCGGAGATGAAGACAAAGCTCACTGCGGCGACGCGGCCGCGCATGGCGTCCGGCGTCGCCAATTGAATGAGGTTTTGCCGCACGAACACGGAAATCATGTCGACGCCGCCAGCCACGAACAGCGCCGCGCTCGACACCCAGAACCAGTGGGAAAGCCCAAACGCCAGCATCGATATGCCGAACAGGATGGTCGAGCCGAACATCCATTTCCCGACATTGGTGCGGATCGGTTGAATGGCCAGCGCGAGCGCCACCAGCGCCGCGCCGGCGCCCATCGAACCGCGCAACACGCCCATTTCGCTTGGGCCCGCGTGCAGGAAGTCGCGGGCGAACACGGGTAGCAAAGCCACCGCGCCGCCAAGCAGGACGACGACGAGGTCGAGCGAGATGGCGCCCAGCACGATCTTGTTTGACCAAACGAAGCGAAGTCCTTCGACGATCATGCCAAGCGTGCGCGGGTCGGTCGCCGGCGGTTGCTTCGGCGCTTGCGTTGCGAACGTCAGCAGCGCCGCGCCTGCCAGAAGCACGCAGGTCGCCGCGTAGGGAACGCTTGATCCCAAGCCGTAAAGCAAGCCGCCGATCGCCGGGCCGACGATCAGCGTCGCTTGAAAGCTCAATGAGCTCCAGGCGATGGCTTGCGGCAGCTCCTCGCGCGGCACCAGCATCGGGATGAGCGCGCTTGTCGCGGGCGGCAGGAAGGCGTTGAGCGCGCCGGTTGCGGCCGCGACCACGAAGATGAGCGGTATGAGCGAAGCCGGCGAGAGGCCAGAGGCCAGCGCCAGAACCGCCGCGAGCGCCGTCTTCAGGACGATGCAGGTCAGCGTAATCAGTTTGCGATTGTAGCGATCCGCGAACTGCCCGCCGAGCGGAGAGAGAATGAGCAGCGGCAGGAATTGCGCCAGCCCGAACCCGCCGAGCACGAAGGAAGCCTGTTCAATGCTGCGGCCTTCCGCGCGCGCCGCGTCATAGATCTGCCAGCCGATGGCGGTCGTCTGCATCTGGACGGCCAGCGTGGTCATCACCCGCCCGGTCCAGAACCGCGCGTAAGCACGGTGGCGGAAAATCTCGAACGAGGGGAGGCGGAGCATGGAGGCCGCGACACTGCCGCGCGCCGTCCGCCATTGCAACGCACGGGTTGACGCAAAGATTTGCTTTGACGCGCCCGTGATCGCGCCTTAAACGCGCGCCTCCCGAGGGAGGCCCAGTTCGCCCGTGCCGTATCGTCTGGTTTCCGAACGCCCGGACCACGAGGCGGGCATCGCGCGCATGCTCGACCGCGCTTTTGGCCCGGGCCGATTCGCCAAGACAAGCGAGCGCGTGCGCGAGCGCGGCGCAGCGCTCGATCCGGCGCTGTCGCGCGTGGCGGAAGATGACGACGGCGCCGTCATAGGCTGCTGTCGCATCTGGCGCGTCAATGTGGGCGAAGCCCCGATGTTCTTTTTGGGTCCGCTCGCCGTCGATCCGGATGCGCAGCATCACGGGCTCGGCGCCGCGCTCACGCGGGATGCGGTTACGGCCTGCCGCGTCGTTGGCGGCGGCGGCGTGATCCTGGTGGGCGCCGCGCCGTTTTTTCAGCCGCTTGGCTTCTCGCGCGTGCCGCCGAACCGCGTGACGCTGCCGGGACCGGTCGATCCGGCGCGCTTGTTGTGGATCGAACTCAGGCCGGGCGGCCTCGACAAAGTCGCCGGCGCGCTCACCGCCTGAGCATCGGCTTCAATTGGTGTACGCCCCAGCGCCGTTCATCGTGCGCGAATTCACGCCAATCTTCGCGCCGTGGATCATATAGTAAGCGCGGAACAGGCAGCTCGACGCAGTGTAGCCGGAGGGAAGGCGATAGCGCGTATCGCCGATCGGCGGGCTGCCGCTGTGGCCGGCGTTGGGAAACGACAGCGTCGTCCAACTCGCGCCGTTGTTGATGGAAGCCTGCACGACGATTTGATCGATCTGCGTGTTGAAGAGAACGCTCGACGCCGAAAGCGTGTTGGAGCTGATCGGCGTCACACGCTGCGCCGCTTCCGCGCTTGAAATGGCCTCGCCCTCGATCGCCCACGGCTTGGTGCGGCAGTTCGGGTCCGAGGCCGTGCCCGTCGTCGCGTTCACGCACCACAGCGTGTTGTAATATTTCACGCTCGCCGTCGCGTCGCCGATCCATATCTGACTTTGTCCCGCTGACGCGTTGACGATGGAATTGGCGATCACGAGTGTGACGCCCGGCCAGACGCGCAGCATGCGGTGCCCGCCCGACAGCGTCGCGTTCATCACATAAACCGGACCGGACTTGGTATCGATCCCCGCATCGCCGAAATGGCGCGCCGTCACATCGCGGACGAAGATCGGCCCGTCGTCATGCTCGACGCCCAGAAATTCCGTGTTGCTGATTGTATAAGAAGGATCGGGCTGCTGTTCAGCGTCGGCGAAGACGCGCTGGATATAGGTGGAGCTGTTGGTGGCGCGATCGTTGCCGCCGATCTTGATGGCTGAGCCATAGATATCCGTGCCGCCGTCCCATCGCACGTAACGAAAATTGTAGATGGACGACTTGTTCGTGCCCATGAGGTCGACGCCGTACTTCATGCCAGTGACGTTCACGCTGGAGACGAGCGTCGTCACATTGCCGGTGAGGTTGTTGCTGACGCCCGGAGCCGGTCCGAGATTGCGATTGACCAATGATTGCCCGATCGCACCCGTCGCGAACGGATTGTAGCGCGGCTCCTCGACGCGGATGTAGCGGGCGCCGTCTGGATCGCTATCAATATAGAGCGTTGGACGAAAGCTCGGGAGCGCTTGCGTCGCCGCCGAAGCGTTTGCGGCTGGCGCCGCCGCGGCGCTTACATTCTCGCTCGCGCTTCTATCAGCGCCACCGCCACCGCCGCCGCACGCGGACACGCCAAAGCACAATGCACAAAGCAAAGCAGCGCCCAAGCTGGCGCGATTTCGATTCCGCACTGGAACTTCTCCCCTCGCTTCCACACGCTTCTGCGCGCGGACACCGCAACAAGTCGAAGGAAACAGCGCCGCCTACGCTTTCACCTTCAACAGCTTGGCTGGAGCTGTTGAAGATCAAATGAGACAAAGTCTGGGCTCGCGCTGCAGCAGCGCGGCGGTAATTGCATTTCAAGTTGTTCAGAAGCGCGCGCGCCTACGCGGCTTCTCGCCGCCAGCCGAGCATCAGCAACGCGATGCCGACAACGGCCCAGATCCAGCTTGGACCAAGCGGAGTCGCGACGGCTGCGCGCACAACATAAGCGCCGTTGCGGCGCAAGCCGATCCATCCGTCTCCAGCCGCGCTCTCGCTTGCGCCGACGCGGCGGATTTCCGGGAGATGCTTTCCGTCTTCGCCCGTGAGCACGACGCTGCCGCGTGTCGCCTGCGCGAGCGGACGCAGGATGTTCGGGTCGGCGGAAAGCGCAGCCGCTTCGCGCGGATTGAGCGGACCGACCGCGGCGAACGCGCGCAGATCGCCGGAATGCGCTTCGTACAAGCCTTGCTCCGGCGCCGGCGCTTGCGCGCGCCACACGCCGGGCGAAGCTTCAGCGAGCGCAACCGTGCTGTGCTGATTGCTTGGCGAAATGATCTCAACGGGCGCAGGCGGACCGCCGAGCGTCGAGCGCTCGATCAGCAAGCCTTGCCCGCCGGCGTCGAGCGTCAAGCGTTCGTCTTCGAGTTCCGGCTCTTGCATCAGCCAGTGCGCGAGCCGGCGCAGCAACTCGCCATGCGGGCCGCCGCCGTCATAGCCGCGCGCCCAAAGCCAGATCTGATCCGACCACAATTGCGCGACGCGTCCGCGGCCGGCGCGATCGAGCACGAGGAGCGGGCGACCGTCCGCGCCTTGCAGCACGGTTTGTCCGCTTGTGGCGCGCGCGTCGATCTCGCGCGTCCAGCGGCCCCAACGTTGCGGGTTGGCGAGCCCGCGCACGACGGGGTGACGCAGGCCGAGTGCAGTCGGCGCCGGTCGATACGCATGCTCGATCACTTGCCCGGTCGGCTGCGAGGGAAGGATGCCCGCGAGCGCGGTGCGATAAACGCCTTCGGGGCCGGCTTCGGCATCGCCTGCTGAGATCAAGAGCGCGCCGCCTTCCTCAACGCGCCGCGCGATATTGTTGAAATAGTACGGCTGTAGAATGCCGCGGCGGCGATAGCGATCGAAGATGATGAGATCGAACTCGTCGAGCTTGCGCTCGAACAATTCCTCCGTCGGGAAGGGAATGAGCGCGAGTTCGTTGAGCGGCGTGAAGTCCTGTTTCTCCGGCGGGCGCAAAATCGTGAAGTGCACGAGATCCACGGCGGGGTCCGACTTCAGAAGATTGCGCCACACGCGTGCCCCGGGATGCGGCTCGCCCGTGATCAGCAGCACGCGCAATCGGTCGCGGACGCCATTGGCGGCGAAGGCGGCGCGATTGTTGGCGAGCGTGATCTCGCGCGGTCCCGGCTCGGCCTGCACGATCACCATGTTGCGACCGCGGTGCGGCGTGCGCACGTCGATGTTGAACGGGC
Source organism: Caulobacterales bacterium (assembly GCA_035548735.1). GTDB lineage: Bacteria > Pseudomonadota > Alphaproteobacteria > Caulobacterales > Aquidulcibacteraceae > Vitreimonas. Next base: position 15,213 of record DASZSK010000147.1, read on the forward strand.
GGTTGGCGCGCACGCTCGTCTGCGCCACTTGCTGACCGTCGATGGAAACGCTGATCGCGACTTGCCCGGAATAATTCTCGTCGATCACGCGCGCTTGAATGCGCATCGGTTCGCCGACGATGCCGAAGGTCGGCGCCGACACGAGTTCGAGCTGGCGGTCGCCGCGCGCGGGATCGCCGACGATCAGCACGTGCGCGGGTCCGAGCCCATTCAATTCGTGCGTGTCCTGCGGCGGATCGGCGGCCTGACCGTCCGTAACGATGATCTCGCCGGCGATGCGATCGCGCGCCACGTCGGCAAGCGCATCCTGCACCACGGACGTGATGAGCGTCCCGTCCGGGCCGCCGCGCGCCTCGCGCATGCGAACCTCAAGCCCTGTTTCGCGCGATAGCCGATCGGCTATGGCGTCGCCCGCCGCGCGCGCGGCCTCGCGCCGGCCGGCGAGCGCAAGGCTTTCGCTTTGATCCACCACCACGAGCGCGACATCGTCGGCGGGTTCGCGCGTTTCGCGCACCCATTGCGGCTGCATCAGCGCAAGAAACACAAACGCCAAGCCGAGCGCGCGCAAGATGGGCGCGCCGCCGCCGCGCCAAGTGTAAATGCCGAGGCCCAGCGCCGCGACGATCGCCAGCGCGATCAGCACGCCGAGCGGCAGCGCCGGATCAAAGCCGATGCGTTGCGCGCCGATCATCGTCGTCCGAGCCGTTCAAGCAGCGCGGGCAAGTGCACCTGGTCGGCTTTGTAATTGCCGGTCAGCGCCACCATCACCAGATTGACGCCGAAGCGGAGCGCCATTTCATGCTGACGCTCGCCGCCGTCGAGCGAGACATCACCGGCCCAGGCGCTGGCCCAATCGCCATCGCCGACGAACAGCGCCGCGACACCGTCCCGCGACGCCGCGGCTGAGGCGGCTTCCGCCCAAACATGCGTCGACTGCGTGCGGCCAGGGAAACTGCGCAGCAGATAGAACGAGCGCGCCACGACGTGATCGGTGGTCACGACCTCGAGCGGGGGCGCATCGAGCCCCGACAACATGATGGCCGCAGGCCGCGATTGCTGACCTTGGCCGGCGTCGCGCGTGTCGACGAACAACAATCCGCCCACGGAGAGATAGCGGTCGAGATTAGCGAGCGCGGCGTCCGACAGTCGATGTGGCGACGACGGCGCGGCGAAATACAGAAACGGATAGGCGGCGAGATTGTCGCGATCGAGATCGACCCCGACCGGCGGCCCCGGTTCGACGCTGGTGCGCTCGGACAGCACGTCCGAGAGCGCCTGCAAGCCGGCTTGGCTGGTGCGGTCGACGCGCGCATCGCCGGTGCGCACATAGGCGAGGCGAATGGTGAGCGTGGGATCCAGTTCGCGGGTCGATTGCGCGTGTGCGTTTGGTATGAAAGCGATGAGCAAGAGCGCCGCCGCGCCTGCCCGTGCGAACCGCGGCAGGCGTCCGACCAGGAGCAGTGCAATCAACAGGTCGATCGCCAGCGTTAGCGCCGCCAAGCCGAAGAAGAGCCCGGCCAGCGGATGCTCGATCACCGCGCCTAAGCCGCTGCGCGCGACGCCGCGCGGCAATTGAATCGGCGCGAGATCTTCAGTCGGCTGCGCCGCGTCGATGGCGCTGGTGATGCCGGCTCTTTCGTAAAGGCCGGGCGGCGTCGCCGGGCTCGGCCGCGCTGAAGCGAACACGTCCGCTGGAATGGGCTGCGCGTCCGGCGATGCTGGCGCGAGCGTTCCAAAGCCATCGAGCAAACGCTGCGGCGTGTAGGGTCCGCCGGAAATCGCGCGCTCGCCCGCGCCGTCAGCGCGTCCCGCGAACGCAATGGTGCGGCGAAGCATGTCGACGAACAGACCTGAGAGCGGCAGATCGGACCAGGTGGGTCCTGCGGTCACGTGATAGAGCACGATGAGACCGCGCCCCCTGGCGTTGGCCGTGACGAGCGGCGAATTGTCTTCAAGCCGCGCCCACACGCGCGCCTGCTCCGCCGACGCGGGCTCGGCCAGCACTTGCTGGCGGATGACCACGTCGGGCGGTGCAACGAGTCCTGCGAACGGGCTGTCCTCCGGAAAGGGCGCGAAGCCGAGCGGCTTATCCCACGCCAACGCGCCGCCGAGCGAACGCGAACCGGGCCGCAGGCGCACGGGCAGTAGATCATCGGCGTCATTGGCGAGACGCGGACCGGCGAAGCGGATCAGCAGGCCGCCATTCTCCAGCCAAGTGTTGAGCGCATTGCGATCGAGCGGCGAGACCGGCGCGGCGTCCGGCAGGATCAGCGCCTGCGCGCGCGCATTGATCAGCTCGCCGACCGCGCCGTGTTGCAAGCTGGCGTAAGGCGCAAGCGCACGCTCGGCGTAGAACACTTCCGAGAGCAGCGTTTCGTTCGAACCGCCCGGGTCGACCAAGCCCACGAACGGTCGTCCCGATGCAGATGGCAGCAGGCGCACGGCGCCGGCGCTCTGTTCGCTGACGATTCGCACGCGCGCCGTACGCGCGGCGATCTCCGGCGGCAGCGTGATGCGCGCATGGCCTGTGAGTTCGTCGCCGCGGAACCGCAGCTCGGCCGCGCCAAGCGCGCGGCCTTCCAGCGTTTCGGCCGCGACCGCCGCTTGCGCGCCACCATTGGCGGAGCGCCGCACCGTGATCTCCACGCCGTTCGGCGAAACGCCCGCGCCGACGATGGCGCGCGCAGGCAGCGCGGGTAGGCGCACCGTCACAGGGCCGCGCGCGGCCAGCGCCTCGCCGAGTGCGCGCGCGCCGGCGTCATTCA
>DASZSK010000148.1:0-9214 GCA_035548735.1 Caulobacterales bacterium
GCCCTGGCGCTCGGGCCGATCGCCGCGGCCGCCGCGCTCCGGCTGCAAGCCGAATGACCGCATTGCGCCTGGCCTCTGCACGGTCTAGCCCGGCCTTCGAAATGCAGCTGAGTGTTGATCTCACGCAAGGGCGCCGCGCGCGAATGCTGGCCTGTGCGGGCTCGCGCGCATGATCGCTTTCCTCGCCAACCCACAGCGCTTCATGGCGCTTTCCGCCTGGGCGACGCCCGTGCTGGGCGCCCTGGCCGTGGCGCTGTTCGCGATCGGGCTGCCCTGGGCGCTCGTGGTCGCGCCCGCCGACTATCTCCAGGGCGACAGCGCGCGGATCATGTTCATTCATGTGCCAGCGTCCTGGTGGGCGCTGATGATCTACGGCTTCATGGGTGTTGCGAGCTTGGTCGGGCTGGTGTGGCGCCATGCGCTCGCGGATGTCGCCGCACGCGCGGCCGCGCCGATCGGGGCGACCTTCGCCGGCCTTTCGCTGATCACCGGCTCGATCTGGGGCGCGCCGACCTGGGGCACATGGTGGGAGTGGGATGGACGGCTCACCTCGATGCTCGTGCTCTTCATCATTTATCTGGGCTATCTCGCGCTTTGGGCGGCGATCGAGGACGAGGCGAAGGCCGCGCGGCTGGCGGCGATCCTGTGTCTCGCGGGCCTCGTCAATCTGCCGATCGTGCATTTCTCGGTGAATTGGTGGAGCACGCTGCATCAGCCGGCGAGCGTGTTTCGCGCCGGCGGCTCCGCCGTCGATCCCAGCATGCTTTGGCCGCTGATGATCATGGCCTTTGCGTATCTCGCGCTGTTCGGCGCGCTACTGTTCGCCGGCATGCGCACGGCCATCCTGCGCCGCCGCGTTGAAGCGTCGATCGCGCGCCGCGCGCGGAGCGCCTGATGCAGCACGATGTCTGGCCCTATGTGATCGCGGCCTATTGCGTGACCGGCGTCGGCCTTGCCGGGCTCACCGCGTTCGTCATCGCGCGCTTGCGCTATTGGGCCAAGCGCGCCCGCGACGAGGAGCAGCGCTGATGCGCCTTTGGTCGTGGCTTCCCGTGCTCGCGCTCGCCGCTTTGGTTGCGGTTGCCGCCTTCGTACTGGTGCGCGGCGGGACGCATGAGACTGTCACCGAGGGGCGCATCGGCCGCCCGGCGCCCACCTTTGCGCTGCAGCGCTTGGACAGCACGCAATTGGCGACGTCCGACGAATTCGCCGGCAAGCCGCATATCATCAATCTGTTTGCGTCCTGGTGCGTGCCGTGCCGCGCCGAGCATCCACTGCTGATGCAGCTGAAAGCGCGCGGCGTATCCATCCTCGGCGTGGCGTTCAAGGACCGTCCTGAGGACACGACGGCGTTCCTGCACGAACTCGGCGATCCTTATGAGACCGTGGCGCTCGATCCGGATGGGCGCTTCGCGCTCGATCTCGGCACAGCCGGCGTGCCTGAGAGTTTCGTGATCGGCGCCGACGGACATATTCGCGCGGTGGTGCGCGGACCGCTCACCGACGACATCATCACACGCCAGATCGAGCCCGCGCTGCGGCCTTAGATGTCGGCCTTTGCCACGACCCCGTCTTCGTTTGCCGCGCCTTTGGCCTTCTTGTCGCCGCGTCTGGCGGCGGTGGCGCGCTTGCGTTTGCGTTTCTTCCTTCCGCCCTCGGCCTTTTCGCGCTGCTTGGCTTCCTCACGCGCTTGACGGCGCTGCGCCTTACGCTCCGCATGCGCCTGTTTCTCCGTCGCTTCGTCCGCCTTCTTGGCGATGCGGTGGAGCGTGGCGATGAACGCTTTTTGCTTTGTGCCCGAGAGAAGATCGAGGATCGCCGCTTCCGCGGCCTTGGCGTGCGTCAGCGATGCGTTGAGGGCCGCGACGCCGGCCGGCGCGAGGCGCACGGAATTGGCGCGACCGTCATCGGCGGCTTGCGACCGAATAATGAGCCCGCGCCGCTCCATGCGATGCATCATGTCCGCGAGCGTCGAGCGATCGATGCTGGTCGCGCGCACGAGATCGGATTGGCTAAGGCCCGGCTCTGCTTGCACGGCGGCGAGCACGACGAACTGGCGAAGCGTCAGCCCGCTCGCTTTGGCGAGCAGGGCGAAGCGATCTTCCGCGAGTTGCAGCGCCCGCAACAGCAAATGCGAGGCCGAACCCGAAAGCGGAAAAAGGACGTTTTCAGCGCCGTCCGCCATCCTTCACGCCCAGCCTCCCAACCAACGCCCCATGCGCAGGTTAACGCCGTTACCGTAGTCTCGCAAAGATTTTGCGTCATTTTCGCGACAGGGCGTGCGGATCAACCGCATTGTAGCCGGCGCTACTGGGGCTCCGCGGGGGCTTCGCTGGTCTGGCCCGAATGTTTCAGCGTCAGCGGCGCGTTGATGACGCCAAACAGAAGGATCAGCGGAAAGAACACGAGAATCCGCGAATTGACCCAGAATTCCATGCTCTGCGTACGTCGGATCACCTCGTTCAGGACGGCGAGGACGGCGAAGAAGGCGGCCCACCGCAGGGCCAGGATGGCCCAGATGCGGTCCGGCAGTACGAAGATGTGGCCGAAGAATAATTTCCAAACGTTCTGGCGGATCAGCACGGAGCCGCCGATCGCCACTGCGTAAAAAAGGTAGAGGAAGGTGGGCTTAAGCTGGATGAACGTAGGGTTGTGCAGAACAAGCGTCAGTCCGCCGAACGCCGTCACCAGCACGCCCGTCACGATCAGCACCGGGGGAATTTTGCCCCGCGTTGCGCGGCAATAGATGATGGCGACGATGGTCGCGACGATGAAGATGGCGGTGGCGATATAGACCGCGTCTTCGGGCCGGAAGCGCTGCAGGATGTTGTAGGCCACGACGAAAATCGCCACCGGCCCCAGATCGATCAGGAGCTGGCTGAGGCTGGCGGCGCCGGCGACGGGCTTCTCGGTCATGCGTCTTGCTTAGGCGAGCCGGGGCGCTGGAGCAAAGTCCGCGTTCACGATAGGCCCACCAGCGCGCGGGCGAACTTCGCCGCATCGAAGGGCTGCAAGTCCTCCGCCTTTTCGCCGACACCGATAAAGTGGATGGGGATCGCGTGCCGTTCGGCCACCGCCACCAGCACGCCGCCTTTGGCGGTGCCGTCGAGCTTGGTCATGACGAGGCCGGTGATGTCGGCGGCGGAGCGGAAGGATTCGAGCTGGCTGAGCGCGTTCTGACCGACTGTCGCGTCGAGAACCAGAAGGATGTCGTGGGGTGCGTATTCGTCGAGCTTGCGCATGACGCGGATGATTTTGACGAGCTCCGCCATCAACTCGGTCTTGTTCTGCAAACGGCCGGCGGTGTCGATCAACGCAACGTCGGCGCCCGTCTCTTGCGCGCGCTTGACGGTCTCGAAGGCGACGCCCGCGGCGTCTGCACCCGGCGTCGACGATACGAAGTCCGCGCCCGAGCGCTTCGCCCACACTTCCAATTGTTCGATCGCCGCCGCGCGGAAGGTGTCGGCCGCGCCGATCACGGTTTTGACGCCGGAATTCTGCAACAGCGCCGCCATCTTGCCGATCGTCGTCGTCTTGCCGGAGCCGTTGACCCCGATCACCAGTACGATGCGCGGCTTCGGTCCTTCGCGCAGATCGAGGTTCACTTCGCGCGGCTTCAGGATCGCTTCGATTTCCTTGGCCAGCGCGCCGCGCAATTCGTCTTCGCTAATTTCCTTGTCGAAGCGGCCTTCGGCGAGCCGCTCAGTGATGCGCGAGGCGGCGCGCGCGCCCATGTCGGAGGCGATCAGCAATTCCTCCAACTGCTCCAGCGCCGCTGCGTCGAGTTTCTTCTTGGTGAAGACGCCCGTGACGCCTTCGGTGAGCTTCGCCGATGATTTGCGCAAGCCGTCGAACAGGCGCGTGAACGAATTGCCTTCGCTCGCGGGCGGCTGATCTTTCTTATCGAATACGCGCCAGATCATGCGGGAACGCCCAAGAGCTGCGCGCCATCATGCGCGGTGAGACGGAGGCGAACGCGCCGGCCCGCGGGTTCCGGCGAAGCGAGCGAGACGCTGGTGAAATCGGGGAGGCGGGCCAAGCCGTCGCGCTCGACCAGTGCTTCCGCTTCGCGGTCGACCCATCGATCGAGATGGCGTACGAGCGCTTCCGCGCCCTTCGCCCGCAGCCGCGCGGCGCGCTGCTTGATCAAGCCGCGATCCAGCTGCGGCATGCGTGCGGCCGGCGTGCCTTCGCGCGGGCTGAATGGAAACGCGTGCACATAAGAAAGCGCGCACGCATCCACCAGCGAAACCAGGTTTTCGAACGCGGCTTCGCTCTCGGTTGGAAAGCCGGCGATCAGATCGGCGCCAAGCGCAATGTCCGGCCGTGCGCTCTTCAGTCGTTCGCAAAGCGCGATCGCTTGCGCACGCGAATGCCGGCGCTTCATGCGCTTTAGAATGAGATCGTCGCCATGCTGCAGCGAAAGATGCAGATGCGGCGCGATGCGCGGTTCGCTTGTCACTAGGTCGAACAGCAGCGGATCCATTTCGATGGCGTCGAGCGAGGAGAGCCGCAACATCGCCAGATCGGGCGCAAGCTTCAGGATGCGCGCAACCAGATTGCCGAGGGCGGGCGCGCCGGGAAGGTCGCCGCCCCAGGAGGTGAGATCGACCCCCGTCAGTACGATTTCGGGGCAACCATGGCCGACAAGCCGCTTGATCTGTTCGATCACGTCACCCGCCGCCGCCGAACGCGAATTTCCGCGTCCATAGGGGATGATGCAGAAGGTGCAGCGATGATCGCAACCGTTCTGCACCTGCACGTAGGCGCGCGTGCGGTCGCTGAATCCATCGATCAGGTGCGGCGCGTTCTCGCGCGTCTGCATAATGTCAGCGACTTGCACGCGCATCTCGCGCGCGGCCAAGGCATGCGCGTCGAGTTTCTCGGTGTTGCCGAGAACGCGATCGACTTCCGGCATCGCTGCGAACGCAGCGGGATCGATCTGGGCCGCGCAACCCGTGACGATGATCTCCGCATCGGGGCGCTTACGCCGCGCACGGCGGATGGCCTGCCGCGCTTGCCGCACGGCTTCACCGGTGACGGCGCAGGTATTGATGATGACGGCTTCGGAGAGTTCCGCGTCGCGCGCCAGCGCGCGCATCTGCTCGGATTCATACGCGTTCAGCCGGCAGCCGAGCGTGATGACCTCAACGTCGCACGCAGGCTTTTGCGTCTTGTGGCGCGGCTTGGTTGAAACGGACATAAGCGGGCTTGAGGTGAGCGCGCCCGCCTTGCGCGTCAAGCGCTCTATTCCGCGGCTTCCACTTCGGCGCCGACGAAGTCTTCCTCGCGTGCGCCGCCCGAACGTTCGGCGATGCGGGCCGATTTTCCGCGACGGCCGCGGAGATAATAGAGCTTCGCACGGCGGACCTTGCCGCGGCGCACGACTTCGATCGAATCCACTGTCGGCGAGAACAGCGGGAACACGCGCTCGACGCCTTCGCCGAAGCTGATCTTGCGGACGGTGAAGTTGGCGTTGAGGCCCGCGCCGGCGCGGGCGATGCACACGCCCTCATAAGCCTGGACGCGCTCGCGGTCGCCTTCCTTGATCTTGACGTTGACCCGCAGCGTGTCGCCCGGATCGAAGGACGGAACGGTCTTGCCGGCGGTGATGCGGGCGATTTCTTCTTTTTCGAGCGTTTCGATCAGGTTCATCGGAGTACGCCAACAGATAAAGGGGCGGAGCGCGGCGCTGCGGCCGGCGCTTCCACCCAGGAAAACCACGGGAAGCGGGGCGTATAGGTCAAAGCCGGGGCGGTGTCGAGAGGCGTGCGGAAACTTAACCGTCCGGGCGGCGGCGCCGGGTGATCCGCTCTCGCTCGGCCCGACGCCAAGCCTCGATCTTGGCGTGGTCGCCGGACAGCAGCACATCGGGGATGGCGCGGCCCTCCCATTCGCGTGGCCGGGTGTATTGCCCTTGCTCCAGGAGCCCGTCCGCGAAGCTCTCTTCGGTCAGCGACGCTTCATTGCCGAGAACGCCGGGCAAGAGCCGCACGCAGGCTTCGAGCAGCACCAGCGCCGCGGCTTCGCCGCCCGCCAGGACTGCTTCGCCGACCGCGACTTCGCGCATGTTGCGCGCCTCGATCACGCGCTCGTCCAGACCCTCGAAGCGACCACAAAACACGATCACGCCAGGCCCGGCCGCCCATTCCCGCGCCATCGCCTGTGAGAGCTGTTCGCCGCGTGGGGAGAGATAGACGACCGGCCGTGCGTCGCGCACGCTGTCGATCGCCGCCGCCGCCACATCGGCGCGGATCACCATGCCGGCGCCGCCGCCGGTCGGCGTATCGTCGACGCTGTGATGCGGGCCGAGACCGAAGTCGCGGAGCTGCACCGTCTGCAGCGACCACAGCCCCTCGCGCAGCGCCTTGCCGATCAGCGAGACGCCAAGCGTGCCCGGAAACGCTTCCGGAAACAGCGTGATGATGCTCGCGGCGAAGCGCGCGCTCATGGCGCGCGCCTATTTGCCGGCGGGCGGTTCGGGCGCAGGCGGGTCGAATACGACGCGGCGCCCGGGGAGGTCCACCAACGGCACGTTTTCCTTGGTGAAAGCGATCCGCACGTTCTGGCCGCCGCTGGGCGGACGGAATTCCAGGATGTCGCCAGCGCCGAAATTCCAAACGGCGACGATCTCGCCAAGCACGCCGCCATCGAGCGCTTCCGCGCGGCAGCCCAGCAGGTCGACGATATAGAACTCGTCTTCGGCCGTATCCGGCAGGTGCGCACGCGGTACGTAGAGCCGCTTGCCGCGCAGCGCCTCGGCCTCCTCGCGCGTCTTCACTTCGGGGGCGACGACGGCGACGCCGTCCTTCAGTTCGCGCCAGGATTTCGGACGCAAGAGGATGCGGCCTTCCTCGTCGAACAGCGGCCCGTACGAGATGATGCCTTCCTTCTCGGCCGTGAAGGCGCGCAGCCGCACTTCGCCCTTCACGCCGAAGGCGCCGCCGACGGCGCCGACCAGCACGAGATTCTTAGCGGAGCCGTTGACGGCTTTCGCCTTGAAGGCGGGTACGGCTTTGGACTCGCCGACCAGTTCAGGGGCCGCGACAGGCTTCGGCGCCGCGATCGGCGCGGGCGCAGGCTTGGGCGGCGCCGCGAGCGGTCGCGCCGGACCGGCCGGCACCGCCATCGGCTTCGACACGGCGGTCGCGACCGGCTTGGCTGCGCCGGCGGCGACGGCCTTCGGCTTCGGCGGTTCGACCGGCTTCGGCGCGAGCAGCGGCTTCGGGGTCGGTTTCGGAGCGGCGGCGGCTTTGGTCGGCGCTTCCGCGGCGGGTTTCAGGACAGCGGGCTTCGCCGGAGTCTTGGCTTCCGGCTTCGTGGCCGCTGGCTTGGCCGCCTCAACCTTCTTCGCAGGCTCCGCCGCCTTGGGCTTGCCGTCTTTGGCGGCGTTTTCGGCCTTCGCCCTGGCGTCGATTTTCGGCGCCGGGACCGGCTTCGGATCGGCCTTCGCCTTGGCGGCGGGTTTCACGTCCGCCTTTGGCGTTGGGGCCGGCTTTTCCGTCGCCGGAGCGGGCGACGCCTTGGGCTTCGCTTGAGCTTTCGGTGCGCCCTTGGTTTCGACCTTTTCCGGAGGAGGGGCGGGCGCCTTCGCCTCAGGCTTGGACGCAGGCTTTGTTTTCGCCTCCGGCTTCGCCGGGACCGGCGATTTGGCAGGCGCCGCCGGCTTGGCGGGCGCCTTGGCTTTCACGGCTGCCGGCGGGGCCGCAACCGGCGCAGGCGCCGGCGTCTTGGCGACCTTGGCCGGCGTTGTCTTCGCCGCCGGAGGAGCCTTCGCCGGGGTCTTCGCAACCTTCGGCGCGGCGACCGCCGGGGTCTCAGGCTGCTTCGCGGCTTTAGCCGGCGCCGGCGCCTTAGCGGGCGGAGCGGCCTTCTTCGCCGCCGGCGCTGGGACCGGCGCGTGCGCCGTCTTCGACGGCTTCGCCTTCAGGCTCACCGCCGCCGCTTTGCCTTGACTCTTCACGCTTTTCTTCTCGGACAAGGGGTGAACTTACGCCTCCGGGCTCCCGCCGGCCGAAGCGCGCGCCTCTGCGCGTTCCTGCATCTTCTTGCCGGGTTGGGCTTTATTAGGGTTGTTCCGGGCCTCGCGCTTCATCACGCCAGCCTGGTCGAGGAACCGCGCCACGCGGTCGGTCGGTTGCGCGCCTTTCTTGATCCAGTCCTGAATGCGGTCGAGCTTCAGGGCGATCCGGTTGGGATCGTCGGTCTTCAATATAGGATTATAGGTTCCGACTTTCTCAATGAATCTCCCGTCGCGCGGGTAACGGCTGTCGGCGACAACAATCGAATAGAATGGCCGCTTCTTGGCGCCGCCGCGTGACAAACGGATTTTAAGGGACATATTCTCTGCTTCTCCTTTGATCTCTTAGCTTTTTTTGTTCGTTCCGGGAAGGCCCGGAAGGGTTGGGGCCTGCGCTTGGCCGGGAAGGCCGGGCAGCCCGCCGGCAGCGGGCAGACGCCCGCCGCCGAGATTTTTGAGCAATTCTGGGTTGGGCATGCCGCCGCCGAAGCCGCCCGGCATGCCGCCCATGCCCGGCATTTTGCCCTTGCCCATGGCCTTGGCCATGTCGGCCATGCCGCGATGCATCTTGATGAGGCGGTTGACCTCCGCGACCTCCACGCCCGCGCCTTTGGCGATCCGCCGGCGGCGGGCGCCGTTGATCAGGTCGGGCTTGCGCCGCTCGGCCGCCGTCATGGAGCGGATGATGCCGATCTGACGGCGGATCTGGCGATCGTCGAGCGCGGACTCGTTGAGCTGGCCTTTGAGCTTCTGCACGCCGGGCAACATGCCCATGATGCCCTTCAGGCCGCCGATCTGCATGACCTGTTCGAGCTGCTTGGCCATATCGTCGAAATCGAGCTGCCCCTTGGACAGCTTCTTGGCCATCTTCTCGGCTTCAGCGCGGTCGACATTGGCGGCGGCCTTCTCAACGAGGCCAACAATGTCGCCCTGACCAAGAATGCGTCCGGCGACGCGCCGCGCATCGAACACTTCGAGGCCGTCCGTGCGTTCGCTGACGCCCAGGAATTTGATCGGCAGGCCGGTGACGGCGCGCATCGACAGCGCCGCGCCGCCGCGCCCGTCGCCATCGGCGCGGGTCAGCACGAGGCCGGTCAGCGGCAGGCGTTCGTGGAAGCGCTTGGCCGTCTCCACGGCGTCCTGACCGGTCAGGCTATCGGCGACCAGCAGGATTTCCGACGGCTTGGCGAGGCG
>DASZSK010000149.1:0-11030 GCA_035548735.1 Caulobacterales bacterium
GCGGTTTCGCCCGCTTCCTCAACCAGCTTCCAATGGCCGCCGAGCAGCTCCATGCCCAGCGTTTGGGCGAGGTGCGAGGCCACCACGGCCCAGGCGAGCCAGGCGCGAAGCCCTTCGATGGCGGAAAAGCGGGGCATAGCCAAAAATGGTGCTCCGCCATTTCGCCTCTCGCAACGCGTCGCACCGGGCAGTGCGTCGACAGGTTTTCCTTTTCGCCTCAGACACTTAACCTGGCCAAACGTTAACCTTTGCAGGCGAGCCGACGGGCGCCGTCAAGCGGATTAGTTTCTCTGCGGCGAGGTTCATAAAAACGGGCGGGCGGCGCGAAGCGGGCATCCCTACTTTGTCCAGCGAGGACAGGTCCCCGCATGCGTTCGTTTCCCGCTTTTACGCCCTTGGAAGGGCGACGCGTCGCCGTGATCGGCGCTGGGCCGGCGGCCGACGCCAAGGCGCGTCTATTCGAGGATAGCCCCGCCGAACTCGTCCGTTTTTCGGCGCCCCCGTCGGCGGAAGCGTTGGTCGGCGTCGCCCTGGTGTTCATCGCCGAGGGCGATGCCGAGCGCCGCACCGAAGCTCTGGCCGCGGCCAAGCAAGCCGGCGCGTGGGTCAATGTGGTCGACCATCCCGCGCTCTCGGATTTCTACACGCCCGCCATCGTCGATCGCGGTGAGTTGGTGATCGGCGTCTCGACCTCGGGCGCCGCACCCACGCTCGCGCGCGACCTGCGCGCGCGCATCGAACAGGTCGTCCCAGCCGCCTTCGCCCGCTTGGCGGACTTCGCCCGCGCCATCCGCCATCGCGTGCTGGCGCGCCGCAAGACGTTGGACGGGCGCCGGCGCGCTTACGAGGAAATCTTGCGCGGCGCGGCTGGTGAAGCCGCACTCGCTGGCGATCTCGAAGGCGCCGAGCGTTTGGCTGAGCGCGTGCTCGGCGGCGATGTCGCCGGCGCGGGCGTCGTGCATTTGGTGGGCGCGGGGCCGGGCGACCCCGACCTCCTCACCTTGCGCGCGCTGCGCGTGCTGCAGGACGCCGACATCGTCTTCCACGACAAGCTGGTCGATGCACGCGTGCTGGAGCTCATCCGCCGCGACGCCGAGCGTGTCTATGTCGGCAAGGCGAAGGGCGACCATTCCGTGCCGCAGCGCGAGATCGAAGCGCGTCTCATCGCTGAAGCCAAGAAGGGCCGCCGCGTCGTACGCCTGAAGGGCGGCGATCCGTTCGTGTTCGGTCGTGGCGGCGAAGAGTTGGAGGCGCTGCGCGCGGCGGGTGTCGCGGCGCATGTCGTGCCCGGCATCACGGCGGCCATCGGCGTCGCCGCCGAACTGGGCGCGCCGCTCACGCATCGCGACATGGCGCATGCAGTGACGCTTATCTCCGGCCGCGGCAAGGATGGCGGCGCGCCCGATCTCGATTGGAAAGCGCTTGCCGCTTCGAAGCATACGCTCGCGGTTTACATGGGTGTCGAAGTCGCGGGCGAGATCGCGGCGAAGCTCATTCGCGCCGGCCGCGCGCCCTCCACCCCGGTGGCGGTCGTGGAGAACGCGGCGACGCCGAAGGCGCGTCGTTTCCTCACCTGGCTCGACGATCTGGGGGCGCTGGTGCTGCGCGAAAGCATCGCCGCGCCCTCGATCATTCTGATCGGCGAAGTCACTGCGCTCGCCGTCACGACAGCCGCCAACGAGCGTGTGGAGAGCGTCGCTTGAGGCTCGTCACCGGCAACGATCTGAAGACGGGCGAAGTCGTCTACTTCACCGCCGGCAATGGCTGGTCGAAGCGCCTCGCTGATGCCGCCGCCTTCGCCGACGAAGCGGCTGACGACGCTCTGGCGCGCGCGAAGTCGCAGCCGACGCTCGTCACCGGCGTCTATCTCGTCGAGGCGGATGGCCCAGGCCAGCCGTCGGCGCGCGTGCGCATCCGCGAGAGCATCCGCGCGAGCGGTCCGACTGTGCGCCTTGATCTGGGTAAGCAGGCGGAGCCGGGGGCATGAGCGGCTTGCTGACGATCTATGGCGATCGCCGCAGCGGCAATTGCCTGAAAGGCAAATGGGTCGCCGATCTGCTTGGCGTGCCGAACGCGTGGATCGAGATCGACATCTTCAAGGGCGAGAGCCGCACGCCGGAGTTCCTGGCGATGAATCCTGCCGGGCAAGTGCCGACGGCGATTTTGCCGGACGGACGCGCGCTCGCGCAATCGAACGCCATCATGCTCTATCTGGCCGAAGGGTCGCGGCTGGTTCCGAGCGATCCGTATCAGCGCGCGAAGATGTACGAGTGGTTGTTTTGGGAGCAGTACAACCATGAACCCTCGATCGCCGTGCGCCGTGCGCTGCTGCAATTCCGCGGCAAGAGCGAGGCCGAACTCGATCCTGCACTGCTGACGAAAGGCAATGCCTGCCTTGAGCGCATGGCGCTGCAGCTCGAGCAAACGCCGTATCTTGTCGGCGACGCGCTTTCGCTGGCCGACATCGCGCTCGTCGCTTACACGCGCGTCGCGCATGAAGGCGGCTACGACCTCAACCAATATCCGCTGGTGAAAGCCTGGGTGGCGCGCGTTGAGCGCGATCTGGGCCTGGCCTCCGCGCAGGAGGCCGCCTGATGTATCGCTACGACGAATTCGACGAAGCGCTGGTGCGCGAGCGCGTGGCGCAATTCGGCGGCCAGGTGGCGCGGCGCCTGTCCGGCGAGTTGACGGAAGATCAGTTCAAGCCGCTCCGGCTGATGAACGGCGTCTATCTTCAGCTGCATGCGTATATGCTGCGCATCGCCATTCCCTACGGCCAGCTTTCATCGCGCCAATTGCGCCAGCTCGCCTTCATCGCCCGCACCTATGACAAGGGCTATGGGCATTTCACCACGCGCCAGAATCTTCAGTTCAACTGGCCGGCGCTGAAAGACGTGCCGGACATTCTCGACAAGCTCGCGGATGTCGAGATGCATTGCATCCAGACTTCCGGCAATTGCATCCGCAACGTCACCGCCGATCATTTTGCCGGCGCGGCCGCCGATGAAGCGGAAGACCCGCGCGTCTGGAGCGAGATCATTCGCCAATGGTCGACGTTCCACCCGGAATTTTCGTACCTGCCGCGCAAGTTCAAGATCGCCGTGACCGGAGCATCCGCCGACCGCGCGGCGATCGAAACGCATGACATCGGCATTCGTCTGCGCAAGGACGATGCGGGTGCGCTCAAGTTCGACATCTATGTTGGCGGCGGGCAGGGCCGCACGCCATTCCTAGCGCCTTTGATCAAGGCCGATCTCGATGCGGAGGATTTGCTGTCGTACCTGACGGCGGCGCTGCGCATCTACAATCGCTACGGTCGGCGTGACAATCTCTTCAAGGCGCGCATTAAGATTCTCGTGAGCGCGTTGGGCGCTGAGGAATTCGCGCGTCAGACCGAGGAAGAATGGCTGCAGATTCGCGATGGCGATCTGAAGTTGCCGGACGAAGAGATCGCCCGCATCCGCGCCTACTTCACGCCCCCCGCGTTCGTGGAATTGCCGGCCAGAAGTGAAGTGTTCGAGAAGGCGAAGGCCGAGAACGACGCTTTCGCCCGCTGGGCGCGTCTGAACGTGCACGCGCACAAGGTTCCGGGCTACGCCATCGCCACGATCAGCCTGAAGCCAATCGGCGGCGTTCCGGGCGACGCGACCGACGGACAGATGGAATTGGTCGCCGATCTGGCGGAGCGCTTTTCGTTTGATGAAGTGCGCGTGACGCACGAACAGAATCTCGTGCTGCCGCACGTGAAGAAGGACGACCTCTTCACGCTTTGGACTTTGCTCAAAGGGCTTGATCTCGCCACGCCGAACGCCGGGCTCATCTCCGACATCATCGCTTGCCCTGGCCTCGACTATTGCGATCTGGCCAACGCCCGATCGATCAATATCGCGCAGGCGATCTCCGAGAAGTTCGCCGACCTCGATCGGCAGGAGAAGATTGGCGAGCTGAAGATCAAGATTTCCGGCTGCATCAATGCATGCGGCCACCATCACGTCGGGCATATCGGCATCTTGGGCGTCGATAAGCACGGCGAGGAATTCTACCAAATCCTATTAGGCGGCCGCGCCGACGAGCATTCGCGGCTCGCCAAGATCAGCGGCAAGGGCATGGCGGGCGACGCGGTTCCCAGCGCGATTGAGCGCATCGTGACCCGGTATCTGGAACTCAGGCAAAGCGAACAGGAGCGCTTCATCGACGCGTTTGAACGCGTTGGCGCGGCGCCCTTCGAGGAGGCGCTTCATGGCGCGTGAGCAGGTCAAACGCAAAAAAGGCGGCGAGAGCGCGCCGCTCGCGCGTGGCGCGCTGGTGCGTGGCGGCGTCCGCGTGATGGATGATCCGTGGCTCGTGATCGAGGACGACGCCGAGGCGCCGGACGGCGCCGACATCGTCGTTTCCGTGGCGCGCTTCAAGGCGGAGCGCGAAGCACTTCTGGCGCGCAAAGGGCGCCTGGGCGTGATGGTCGCGCCAGCCGATGCCGTGGAAGAGATCGGCGCCGATGCCCAGCAATTCGCTGTGGTGATGGTGCAATTCCCAGTGTTCCGTGACGGTCGCGGCTTCACCAGCGCGCAATTGTTGCGGCATCGCTATCAGTATCGGGGCGAACTCCGCGCGGTTGGCGACGTCCTTGAGGACCAGCTCTTCTTCATGCTCCGTAGCGGTTTCGATGCGTTCGAGATCCTCGGCGGCGATCCGCTGGCCGTCTATGCGCGCGCGGCGCGCGTCTTTAGCTTCGGCTATCAGCCGACCGGCGATGGCTTCGTGCCCGTGCACCGCTTGCGCGCCCGTCGCGCCCTGGAACGGGCCGCCGAATGAGCGTCGTCGACCTCGCTTCGGCCGCGCGCACGCCGGACGAGCGGGCCGCGCACTATGCCGCGCAGCTCGAAGGGCGGACCGCGCGCGAGGTGCTGGACTTCGCGCTGAACGACCTCTGGCCCGGCCGATTGGCCGTCGTTTCATCCTTCGGTGCGGAATCGGCGGTGCTGCTGCACGTCCTCTCCACCATCGACAAGAACGCGCCGGTGATTTTCCTCGAGACGGATCGGCACTTCGCCCAAACCCTCCAGTACCGTGACGAATTGGTGGAGCGGCTGGGCCTCACCAACGTGCAGGATCGGCCGCCGGATGCGGATGAGGCCAAGGCCGAGGATCCGCGCGGCGATTTGTGGCGACGCGACCCGGACGCCTGTTGCGTTCTGCGCAAAGTGCGTCCGTTAACGCGCGCGCTCGAAGGATATGACGCCTGGGTTACGGGCAGGAAGCGGTTCCAGGGCGGGCTCCGCACCGGCCTCGCCTTGATTGAACACGACGGGTCGCACTACAAGGTCAACCCGCTGGCTGCCTGGAAAGCCGAGGAGATCGCCGCCTACATGGCCGCCAATGACCTTCCCCAGCATCCCCTCGTCGCCCAGGGCTTTCCCTCGATCGGTTGCTGGCCATGCACCAAGCCGGCCGAAAATAACGACCGGTCAGGCCGTTGGGCCGACTTGGATAAGACCGAGTGCGGCATCCACATGCCGGCGGCGCGGCTCAAGGCGCTCTGAGCTTAAGGCCGGGGGACTTCGCATATGGCAGACGGGATTGGCAGGGCGAGGGCGCGCCCATCGCGAAGCGCGGGCGTGACTGTCTGACATGGCCGAGCTGCTCACCCTCATCCACAACATCAAGTGGCTGTTCGTGCTGTCGGGCTTCGCCGTCGGCTTTCTCGTCGGCCTGACGGGCGTCGGCGGCGGATCGCTGATGACCCCGATCCTCGTCCTGCTGTTCGGCGTGCACCCGGCTGCGGCGGTCGGGACCGATCTGCTCTATGCCTGCGTCACCAAATCCGGCGGATCGGTGGTGCATGCGCTCCACAAGACCATCGATTGGCGCATCGTCGGCCGGCTCGCCGCGGGCAGCGTGCCCGCCGCGCTGCTGACGATCGGCGCGCTCGCCTACCTCAACGTCGATAGCGCGGCCACGAAACACCTCATCACCTTCGCGCTTGGGCCGGCGCTGCTGCTGACGGCGATCGCCCTGGTGTTCCGCAAGTTCATCATCAGCTTCTACGCCGACCGCGTGGATGAAACCGACCCGGTGCTGCAGAGCCGCATGACCATCGCCATGGGCGCCGTGCTGGGCTGTCTCGTGACGCTTTCTTCGGTCGGCGCCGGCGCGCTTGGCGTCACCTTCTTGATCATGCTCTACCCAAAGCTCCCGGTGGCGCGGATCGTTGGCTCGGACATCGCCCACGCCGTGCCGCTCACGCTTGTTTCCGGGCTCGGGCATTTGTGGCTCGGAAGCGTGGACCTCTCGATGCTGGGCTCGCTGCTTCTGGGCTCGCTGCCAGGCATTTTGATCGCCAGCAATCTCGCCCCACGCTGGCCGGAGCACGTCCTCCGTTACCTCCTTGCCGCCGTTTTGGTGCTGGTCGCGGTGCAATTGATGCGGCGTTAACGCCCCCAAACACACTTCGCATTTACGATCCGCGGGCGATCCTTCCGCGATTCTGCGTCTGCGGAGCTTCGTTTGGTCAGTTCGATCAATTCCCTCCTGGCCTCGACGCTGTTCAGCTCGAGCAGCGACACGACCTATGGCGTGAGCGCGGACGTGCTCGCCTCCTGGGCGGCGGCGAAAGCCGGGGTCGGCGCGACCGACGCGACCACCGCCCAGACGGATCCGAACGCGCCGCTCGCGCCGGTCTGGAATCCGGGGCTCACGCCCGCCGACGACAAACTCGTGCAGAACGCGCTGGCCGGCAAAGCCTTCTTCGACACCAACACGCAGCTCTATTCCGAGTTGGGCGCCAAGGGCGACTACAAGAACCTGTTCGCGCTGCACACCGGGCTCTCCTCGCTGCAGGCGCTGGCGACCAAGATGCAGGATGACACGCTCTCGTCGGTGGCGAAGGCGAACATCCAGACGCAGTTCAATCGCGGCCTGGCTGAACTCCAAAGCTTCTTCGGCACGCAGAAGTTCGAGGATATCCGGCTCGTCCAGGGTGATCGCGTGGACGACGCGCAAACGTCGCTCGCCATTCCGCCCACCAGCGAGGACTACACCACGCCAGTCATCCACAAAGGCAGCGTCGCCAACGTAGTGTCCGGCCTCGATCCCAACGCCAAATTCAACATCGTCGCCACGACGCCGGGCGGCACGCAGCGCACCGTCGCCATCGATCTGTCGCAGATGGGCTCGATCCCGCGCTCGCTCAGCAATGTCGTGAGCTTCATCAACGGCAAGCTCACGGCGGCCGGGGCGTCCTCGCGCATCGCCACGGTCGATAAGACGCCGAAGACGACGCAGATCGTCATCAATGGCCAGACCGTCCAACAGCCCTATACAGGTTTGAAGCTCTATGCGCTTCAAGTCGACGTGCGTGGCGGCGAGACCATTCGCTTCGATCCGCAAGACACGACGCCCGCCTTCTACGTCGCGGGAACGGTGAGCGGCGGCGCGCGCCTGGTGAAGTTGAGCGATGTGGGCGACGCGGGCGGGCAACCGGATTGGCTGGACCGCCCGGATGCAACGACGACGCCCATCGGCGCAGACGTGTCGGCGGGCTGGCTCGCCAATGCATCCGGCGACGCCTTTGAAGCGCGGACCAGCGCGCTCGTATCGGATACGTCCAACAATTTCGAGGATAAGCTTCGCGCCGCGGGTGAAGCGACGTTGAAACTCAACACCGCCGACGGCCGCGTGATCTCAGTGACGACAGCGTGGCGCAGCGACGATTTGGAGAATTGGCGGCAGTTAAGCGGCGAGACGGAGGATCACGCGATCCTCAACGACCTGGCGCAGCGCTTCACGCAATTGCTGCACGAACAGGGCGTCGCGGCCGGCGTCGATGTCTGGCAGGACGCGGACGGCGCGGGATTTTCGATCAAGACTGGTGATGCCATCACCCCGGCGAGCCTCACGATCAGCGGCCGGCAGGCGACGCTGACCAACGTCGACCCGGCGAATATGGTTGGCGGTTTACGCGAGGGCGTGTTCGCGCGGCGCTTCGAGACGACGCCGATCGGCGCCTCCGGGACGTTGTTCAAGGACGAGCAGAACTTTTCCTTCACAACCGCGAACGGCGTGCAGACCATCACCATCGATGGCGGCGAGGACGGCGTCGACGCGGCAACGCTTGAAAGCACGCTGAACGATCAGCTTCGCCTGAAGAATATCGCCGCGCACGCCACGATCGTCGACAATGCCGGCAGTCTGAGCCTGCGCGTCGACGCGCTGCATGACATGCTCGACGTGAGCGCCTCGCTCAACGACACGGATTACGAAGCGGATTTGCAGGCGCCGGGCGGGTGGGCGACCGGCGGTCTCCCCGCGTCATTTGCAGGCGCGCCTTTTGGCGACGCTATTCGCACCTATGATGTGAATGGCGGTTCGCCGCTCTCGACCTATGCCGGCGGGCTCGACATCGCTGTCGTGGTGTCGACGCCGACTGGCGACAAGACGGTC
The DNA here is from genome assembly GCA_035548735.1 of Caulobacterales bacterium. Taxonomy (GTDB): domain Bacteria; phylum Pseudomonadota; class Alphaproteobacteria; order Caulobacterales; family Aquidulcibacteraceae; genus Vitreimonas. The sequence goes on from DASZSK010000149.1 coordinate 8,440, forward strand.
AATGTCTCCGTCAGCGCCACGGAGCGGGCGAACGACCCAGATCCGTCGCCCGGACATTGGAGTTCGGCGTTTCAGGATCGACTCGACGCCGCACTCAACCAGGCCGGCGTTTATGTCGGCGCGCAAGGCGACGACCTCGCGCAATGGTCGGTGGCGGAAGATTCCGGCCAGCGCATCAAGTCGATCAGCGTCAATGGCAATGCGCTGAGCTTGACTGCCGAACAACCGGCGCAGGGCCTGGGCGGCGCGTTCTCGGTCGAGCGCAGCTTCACCAGCGCGCAGGCCGCGACGGGGATCTCCGATCCCATCGCGGCGCTCTCTGGCGATCAGAACGTGTCGATCACTTTCGACACGGTGTGGGGCGCAAAGACGGTGTCGGCGACGCTTGATCCCGGCGATCCGCAGACCCTGGATAGCGTCGCGTTGCGCCTGAATCAGGCTCTATCGGACGCCGGTTACGATCTCGGCGTCGAGGGCGTTGATCTGGCCGAAGGCGGCTCGGGCCTGCGCATTGTGTCCGGCGCATCGCATACGATCGGCGCGGTCTCGCAGGTCAGCATCGGCGGGGTTGTGAGCGCTGTGACGCTCGATCCGGTGGACAGCCTGAGTTACGTCAACGATCCAGTGGGAACGCAGCGCGTCGTTGATCGCGCCGCGCGCGGCGCAGCCGTCACCGAGACCGTGCCGGCCAGCTCGAGTTTCGTCGCGCCCTCTGTAAACGCCAGTGGCTGGTTCGCGGGGCGCGCCTTCGATGTCAGCCTTGGCGGATCGATGAAGCTCGCCACGGCGCGTTCGGTTGCAACCGGAAGCGACGGTTCGGTGTTCGTGCTCGCCGATATCGGCGGCGACAGCGATGGCGCGCCGATCAAGGGATCGCGCGATGTGGCGCTGCTCAAATACGATTCCGCCGGAAAGCTCGCCTTTTCCCGCGTGCTCGGCGCCAGCGACAGCGCGAGCGGCTTTGCGCTTGCGGTGTCGAGCGATGGGAAGGTCGCCGTCGCCGGTTCGGTGACCGGTGCGCTCAGCGGCACGCAAGCCAAGGGTGGATCGGATTCCTTTGTCGCCGAGTTCGACGGATCGGGCAAAGAGCTGTGGACCGCCCGCCGAGGGGCGACGGGCGATGACGAAGCTCGCGCCATTGCGTTCGCCCCCGACGGCGGCATTGTCGTGAGCGGCAAGACCAATTCCGCGCTGAGCCCGGCCTTGGCGCTCGGCGGCAGCGATGCGTATCTACGCGCATATTCGTCGTCGGGCGCGGAGCTCTTCACCAAGCAATTCGGGACCGGCGGCGACGACGCGGCGACAGCATTGCTCGTGCGCGACAATGGCGCCGGCGGCTACGACATCTTCACCGGCGGCGTCGAGAACAATCGCGGCGTGGTGCGCAGTTTCACCTATTCGCATAGCGCCGGTTTGAGCACTGGCGCGACGCGCGACATCGGCTTCTTCTATCATGGCGCGATCAACGCGCTCGCGGCGGATGGCAATTCGCTTTACGTGGGCGGCGAGATCGGCGCCGATCGGCTTACGCTCGGAACGCCGGCGCGCGGCGCCGTCGCGGGCCAAGAAGGGTTCGTCGCCCGCATCAACGCCAATCTGACCTCGACCAATCTCGATCGCGCGAGCTATGTCGGATCGGCGCAGGACGACGCCGTCACCGGATTGGCGGTCGTCAGCGGCGAGGTCTACGCGTCCGGAACCGCGGGCGGCGTGCTCGCGGGGCAAGGCTCTTCCGGAAGCAAGTCGAGCTTCCTCACCCGCCTTGACGACAACGGCGATCTTGCCTGGACGCGCACCTTCTTCACGACCGGTGGCGCGATGTCGGCGACATCACTGGCGGTCGATGTGAGCGGCGCCTCCGCGCTGGACGCGCTGGGCCTGCCGCGGGGCGTCGTCAGCACCACGGATTCTGCGAATCTCGTCGATCGCAGCGCGCTCAAGGCTGGGGATGAGTTCAAGCTCGGCGTCGATGGCAAGCGGCTGAGCACGATCACCATCGCCGCGACGGACACGCTGTCTTCGCTGCTCTCCAAGATCAACAACGTGCTCGGATCGAACGGCCGCGCACAGATCGTCAAAGATGATGATGGCGCGAGCCGCATTCACATCACCGCAGCAACCGGTCATGCGATCGCCCTGTCGTCAGGACGCGATGGTCGCGATGCTTTGAGCGCGCTTGGGTTGACGGAGGGCATTATCGCCAAGAACAGCGACACGAAGGGGGCGACGCAATCGTTTGGCCTTGGCTTGCTTCCCGGCGATTTGAGTCTCGCCGACACGGCCTCGATCGCCAAAACGAAGAGCGAACTGGCGGCGGCGGATTCCATCGTGCGCCGCGCTTACGACGCTCTCGTTAATCCAAACAAGCAGGAAGAAACCGACCTGCAAAAGAAGCTCGATGCGGCGAAAAGCCAGCCGGTCCCAGCCTATCTCACCGCGCAGCTCGCGAACTACAAAGCCGCGCTCGCTCGCCTTGGCGGCTGACCGGCGGCCCCGCTTACTCATGCGACATGGAGCGAGCCTTCGTTTGCGCGAAGCGGCAGCCAGCGCGGTACGGTTCGCTTGGCGAGCCAGTAGGGCCGCCACATCTC
>DASZSK010000150.1:0-9763 GCA_035548735.1 Caulobacterales bacterium
CACGAAACCGGGCAGATCATCAAGGGCGTCGTGCATCCGTTCTCGGATCAGGACGTGGCGCGCAAGGCGCTGGAGGCTTGACGTGAAAGACGCACTTTGGCTCGCCGAAGACGCCGCCGCCGCGACCGGCGGGCGCCTTCATGGCGCGGATTCCTGGATCGCCTCGGGCGTCTCCATCGATACGCGCTCGCTGGAAGAGGGCGATCTGTTCGTGGCGCTCAAGGATGTACGCGACGGGCATGATTTTCTGAAACAGGCGTTCGACGCCGGCGCGTGCGCCGCGCTCGTCAGCGATGAAGCGAAGGCGCAGGGCCTGGGGCCTGTGCTGGTCGTGGACGACGTTCTGGGTGGTTTGCGCAAGCTTGGCGAAGCCGCACGCGATCGTTCCGGCGCGCGGCGCGTGGCGGTGACGGGCTCGGTCGGCAAGACCTCGACCAAGGAGGCGCTCGCAGCGTGCCTCGCCGCCACCGGGCTCACGCACCGTTCGGTGAAGAGCTACAACAATCACTGGGGCGTGCCGCTGACGCTCTCGCGCATGCCGATGGCGACGCAATTCGCGGTGTTCGAGATCGGCATGAACCATCGCGGCGAGATCCTGCCGCTGACGACGCTTGTCAAACCGCATGTCGCGCTCGTCACCACGATCGCGCCGGCCCACGTGGAAAATCTTGGTTCGCTCGAAGCCGTGGCCGACGAGAAGGGCGACATCTATGCCGGGCTCGAACCGGGCGGCGCGGCGCTCGTGCCGAACGAAGCGCCGCATGCGAACCGCCTGATCGACGCCGCTGAGCGCAACGGCGCCAACGTCATCCGTTTCGGCCGCGACCCGCAATGCGAGGCGCGGCTGCTGAAATTCGAGATGCAGGAGGACGGCTCGATCGCGGAGGCCGACATTCTCGGCCGCGCCATCCGCTATCGCATCGGCGTCGAGGGCGCGCACTGGGCGCTCAATTCGGTCGCGGCGCTGGCCGCCGCTGATCTCGCCGGCGCCGATCTGCACGCCGCCGCGCATGCGCTCGCGCATCTCAAGGCGCCCGAAGGACGCGGCGCGACGCGAAAGGTCGGCGCGTCTTTCGGCCCCTTCACGCTGGTGGATGATAGTTACAACGCCAACCCCGCTTCGATGGCCGCGGCGTTCGCCACGCTCGCCGCCCGCCCAGGCCAGCGCCGCATCGCCGCGCTCGGCGACATGCTGGAGCTCGGCCCCGACGAGCGCGCCTATCATGCGGGGCTGGCGCAACCTCTGGAACAGGCCGGCGTCGATCTGGTGTTTTGCGCAGGTCCGCGCATGGCCGCGCTCATGGAGGCGCTTCCGCCCAGCCGCCGGGGCGGCTATGCCGAAACGGCCGATGCGCTGATTCCGATCATTTCGGGCGCGCTCAAAGCCGGGGACGTGGTTCTCGTCAAAGGATCGAATGGATCGCGCATGAGCCGCGTTGTGGAGGCGCTGGCGCGGTTGGACAGCGCGCAAGCATGAAGCGCGAAGGGGACGTGAATGCTTGAACTGCTGGGCGCGCTCAAAGAGCAATCCCAATTCTTCAATCTGTTCAATTACATCACGTTCCGCGCGGGCGGCGCGGTCGTCACCGCCTTGATCATCGCTTTCGTGATCGGCGCGCCGATGATCCACTGGCTCAGGAAGAAGCAGGGGCGTGGTCAGCCGATCCGCGCCGATGGCCCGGAAGGGCATTTGCTCACAAAAAAAGGCACGCCCACCATGGGCGGCTTCATCATCCTGATCAGCGTCGGCATCGCCGTGCTGCTTTGGGCCAAGCTCAGCAATCCCTACGTGTGGGCGGTGCTGCTGGTGACGCTGGGCTTCGGTCTGATCGGCTTCATCGATGATTTCGCCAAGGTGACGAAACAGCATCATGGCGGCCTGTCCGGGCGGGTGCGCCTGCTGTTCGAGTTCACGATCGCGCTGGCCGCCGCGCTCGCCATGCTCGCCGCCGACTGGTTCAACAAGACGCCCGGTCAAGCGCACACTTTGGCTGGGTTCTGGAGCGCGATGATGAGCGGTTCCTCGCTCACCGCTGTCGCCGTGCCCTTCCTCAAGACGTACGGCATTCAGCTCTGGGTCGGATATGTCTTGTTCTCCATGATCGTCATGGTCGGCGCCGGCAACGCCGTGAACCTGACCGACGGGCTCGATGGCCTCGCCATCGTTCCGGTGATGATCGCCGCGGGCACGTTCGGCTTCATCGCCTACCTTGTCGGCAATGCGCGCTTCGCGGACTATCTGCAAATCCCCCACGTCCCCGGCGTCGGCGAATTGACCGTTTCGCTCGCGGCGCTGATCGGCGGTTCGCTCGGCTTCCTCTGGTACAATGCGCCGCCCGCGCGCGTGTTCATGGGCGACACCGGTTCGCTGGCGCTCGGCGGGCTGCTTGGCTCTGTCGCTGTCGCGACCAAGCACGAGATCGTGCTGGCCGTCGTCGGCGGTCTTTTCGTTCTCGAAGCGCTCTCGGTGATGCTGCAGGTGTTCTGGTTCAAGCGCACGGGCAAGCGTGTGTTCCTGATGGCGCCGATCCACCACCATTTCGAGAAGCTTGGCTGGCAGGAATCGACCATCGTCATCCGCTTCTGGATCATCTCGACGATTTTCGCGCTCGCGGGCCTCGCGACATTGAAGTTGCGTTAACGGTGCGAAGCAGCGCACATCCGCTTCTCCCGGAGGTTTGGGAGGCGGTCGGATGATTCCGATCACGGAATTCGCCGGCAGGGATGTCGCTGTTTTCGGGCTCGCGCGCACGGGCCTCGCCGCCGCGCGTGCGCTGAAGGCGGGCGGCGCGCGCGTGCATGCGTGGGACGATAGCGACGTCACCCGCGCCAAGGCGGAAGCCGCGGGCGTTCCGGTCTCCGACATCAACATGCGCGATTGGCGCAGCTTCGCAGCACTTGTGCTTTCGCCGGGCGTCCCGTTCACGCACCCCGCGCCGCACCGCGTCGTGACGCTGGCGCAGGCCACCGGCGTGCCGGTGCTTGGCGACATCGAATTGTTCGCGCGCGCCGTGAACGCGCTGCCGGCGACCGCGCGCCCGAAGCTCATCGGCGTCACCGGCACCAACGGAAAATCCACGACGACGGCGCTGATCGCGCACATCCTCAAGGCCGCTGGCAAGGACGTGCGCATGGGCGGCAATATCGGCGAGGCGGTGCTCGATCTGGCGCCGCTGCACGCCGGCGCCTATTACGTGCTCGAACTGTCGTCGTTCCAACTCGATCTCGTCGACACGCTTCGTCTCGATGTCGCGGTGTGGATCAACACCACGGCCGATCATATCGATCGCCACGGCGACATGGCCGGCTACGTCGCCGCCAAGAAGCGCATCTTTCGCAATCAGGGCGCGGCCGATTGGGCGGTGATCGGCGTCGACGATCCCTATTGCGCCGCGATCTGCACCGAGTTGACAGCCGCTGGCGCGCGCCATGTCGCGCCGATCTCGTCGGGCCAAGCGCTTGGGCGCGGCGTCTGCGCGCTCGGGCCAAAGCTGTTCGACGCCATGCACGGCCGCGCGGAAGAGGTCGCCGATCTCACCGAGGCGCCGGCGCTGCAAGGCAAGCACAATGCGCAGAATGCCTGCGCCGCTTACGCCGCAGCACGCGCGCTGGGCGTCGATCCGCGCGTCATTGCGCATGCGATGCAGACGTTTCCCGGCTTGCCGCATCGGCTGGAGCGTGTCGGCGCCATCGCCGGCGTGCGCTTCATCAATGACAGCAAGGCCACCAATGCCGACGCCGCCGCGCAAGCGCTCGCCGTCTATCCGCGCGTCTATTGGATCGCCGGCGGCGTCGCCAAGGACGGCGGCATCGACACGCTCGCGGAATTCTTTCCCCGCATCGCCAAAGCCTATCTGATCGGCCAATCGGCCGGCGAGTTCGCCGACGCATTGCGCGGCCGCGCGCCGACCGCGCTCACAGGCGATCTGGAAACGGCCGTGACGCGTGCGTTCGCCGATGCGCGCGCGTCCGGCGAACCGCATCCCGTCGTGCTGCTGTCGCCGGCATGCGCCTCCTACGATCAGTTCCGCGACTACGAAGACCGCGGCGATCAATTTAAGGCCATTGTCGCGAAGCTCGCCGCCAATGGCGAAGCGCCGCCGGTGCGCGCCGGGCCGACGCGGAGCACGTCATGAGCGTGGCGATCACCGAGCGCTTCTCGATGGCGCTCGATCGCGCGCGCACTTACGACCGTGTCCTCATCGTCATCGCCGCGATCCTGATCGTGCTCGGCATCCTGTTCTCGATGGCCACGAGCCCAGGCAGCGCCGCGCGCATTCGCATCGATCAAGCCTTCTATTTTGCCGGCCGCCAGGCGGCATACGCGTTGGTCGGCGTCATCGTCATGTTCGCCGCCGCCGCGCTCGATCCGCGCGCGCTGCGGCGCACGTCGGTGGTGATCGCGGCTCTGATGTTGCCGCTCTGCGCGTTGGTGGCCTTCGTCGCGCCGGAAGTGAAGGGCGCGTCGCGCTGGTTCGACATTGGTCCGGTTTCGTTTCAGCCATCGGAGATTCTCAAGCCGGCGCTGATCGTGGTGTGGGCTTGGATGATGGGCGAGACGATGCGGCGCGCCGAGTTTCCGGGGCGCTGGGTTTCGATCGGGCTCTATCTGCTCGCCGCCGCCGCGTTGTTGGCGCAGCCCGACATCGGCCAGACCGCGCTCCTGGGCGTTGTGCTTGCTTCGATGCTGATGCTCTCTGGCATGGGCTTGCGCTGGGTGCTTGGCGGCGGCGTTCTCGCTGTCGCCGCGGCGTTCGCGATTTACAATTTCTATCCGCATGCGCGCGAGCGCATCGAGGGGTTTCTGCATCCGGAAAGCGACGCCGGGTTTCAGGTCGGCCGCGCGCTCGACGCGATCGCATCGGGCGGCGTGTTCGGTCGCGGCCCCGGCGAGGGCGTGATCAAGCGCATGCTTCCCGATGCGCACGCCGACTTCGTCTATGCCGTTGCTGCGGAAGAGTTCGGCGTGCTGGCGTCGCTCGGGCTGATCGCGCTGTTCGGCGTGCTGGCGTTCCGCGGGCTTTCACGGGCCAGCCGATTGAACGATCCGTTCGAGCAGCTCGCCGCCGCCGGCTTGGTGACGCTTCTTGTCACCCAAGCCGCAATCCATATCGCAGTTAATTTGAGCCTGCTGCCGGCCAAGGGCATGACGCTCCCGTTCATCTCGTTCGGGGGCTCGTCGATGATCGGTTCCGCGCTGGCTTTGGGTTTTCTGCTGTCGCTGCTGCGCAATCGGCCGGGCGCCTATCTCTATGTGGGGCGCGTCTAGCATGACCAAGAAGGTCGTCCTCATCGCCGCTGGTGGAACGGGCGGACATTTGTTCCCCGCTGCGGCTTTCGCCGAGGAAATGTTCCGTCGCGGCTGGCGCGTCGTCTTAATGACGGATGCGCGCGGACGCCGCTACGCGGAAGGCTTTCCCGCCGAGCGCATCGAGGATGTTCCCGCCGCGAGCTTGAGCGGCAATCCGTTCAAGGCCATCCCGGCGCTTTTCAAAATCTATCGCGGCATTCGCGCCGCCAATAAGCGCTTGAAGGAAATGCAGCCGGCTTTGGTTGCGGGCTTCGGCGGCTATCCGTCGTTCCCCGCTTTGATGGCGGCGCGCAGCCAGAAGATTCCGATCCTCATTCACGAGCAGAATTCCGTGCTCGGCCGTGTCAATCGCACCATGGCGAAGAGCGCGGCCGTCGTGGCGTGTGGCTTCGAGCGGCTCGATCGACTGCCGCCGGAGGCCGAAGCGCGCAAGCACGTCACAGGCAATCCCGTGCGCTTGCCGATCCTTGCCGCGCGCGAGCAGCCCTATGCCGAGCCGCCGGCGGGCGGTCGCCTCAATCTCCTGATCATTGGCGGCAGCCAGGGCGCGCGCTTGTTCGGGGAGGTGATCCCGGCTGCGATCGCGCTTCTGCCGGCCGAGCTGCGTGCGCGTCTCGATGTGACGCAGCAGGTGCGCGAAGAGCAGCTGAAGGCCGCGAAAAAGGTCTACGAGCAAGCCGGCGTGCATGCAGACATCGCGCCCTTCTTCACCGATATGGGTCCGCGCCTCGCCGCCGCGCATCTCGTGATCGCGCGCGCCGGCGCATCGTCCGTGACCGAGCTTCAGGCCGCGGGGCGGCCTGCGATCCTTGTGCCGTTCGCCGCCGCCGCCGACGATCACCAGACCGCGAACGCCGAAGGGCTGACCAGCGTCGGCGCCGCCGACATCTTCACTGAAGCCGAGTTCCAGCCGGAGTCCTTGGCGGCGACATTGGAGCGGCGCTTGTCCGACCCGCATGGGCTCGCCGTCCGCGCCGCGGCCGCCCGCGCCGCCGGCAAGCCGGAAGCGGCGAAAAGCCTCGCCGACCTCGCCGAGCAAGTCGCGCTTTAGCCCGGGCTTGCCTCGGGCGCTGACGCGCTAGTTCGACATCAATCTCCACGGCGCGGACGCTTTGCATGTCGCAATAGCCGCCCGCCTCGGCGCGCGGCTGCTGACGCTGGACGCAAAGATGAAGACCAACGCCAAGAAGGTCGGCGTTTCTGTGGTTTAGCGCCGTTGCGTATAGCCCTAACGTCGCCTAGGCGGTGTGGGGCAATCATAGCCGACGGCGTCTTCGGTCGCACTGATGAGCGCAACGCCATATCCGTGAGGGTTGAGTTCATCGCAGGTCACGGCCCGCCGGACGCGGATGAGGTGCGCCTGGTCCAATCCGAAGAGGAAGCGATCGAAATTCTGACGCATCATGCCGCGCACGGCTTGGCGGCGCCGCATCGTTCCATCGAACGCGCCGATCGTGCTCGTGCTGTCCCAATGTTCGGGCGGTCTTCCCGCGGGCGCGGCGGCGAGAAAGCCGATCGTCGCGCCCGTAGCGCCGCCGATCCAGCGCGCTTTTCGATCGCTAGTGCCTGCATCCACTGCGTCGTCGGACTCCGCGAGCGCGCCGCCGACCATGCCGATGCCGAGCCCGTCAGCCACCCGGGGCGCGGTTTCCAGCACAGCCTCGGGCCAATCCCAAAGCAACGTGTCGTGCGACGCGGAATCAGTAGCCGAAGCGGAGCCGAGCAATCCGCCAGCAACGGCTGACCAAGCTTCGGAATGGTCGGAATCTCGGATCGAAGGCGCGAGTGCGGCGCCGATCAGCCCGCTCGCGATGCCCATGCGCACCATTTCTGGCGTCACGCCGGGCATACGCGCTTGCATGGAGGCGTCGTACGTCTGCTCGAACATGATCTCACGCGTATGCATATCGGTGAGCGTGTAGCGCACGCGGGCGGCGGCATGCTTGTCGGTGAAAGGAATGATGTCACCGCCGTGTAGATCTTCGAAGGACACGGAAAGCAAATAACGTGCGTGGCGCACGTCCGGCGCCAGCATATCGGCGGCCGACAACCAATCGCGCAGCATGTGATTGACGTCGGCGCGGGTCGGGCGGGTGGTGATGACCGCAGCGCCGTCAAACAGCCGATACTCGGGCGCGCCGTCGATTTCGAAGATGGCGACGCTTTCGCGGAGCGTCGATTGGCGATCCGCGAGCGCCACGTAGGTCGGCGGAAGCGTGGGCCGGCGCAGGGCGCGAATGTCATCATGCGACGCGCAGCCGGCGACGAGCGCGCACATAGCGGCCGCGCCGCCCACTAATGTCTTGCTCATGGGATGCTCCTCCCAACCTCAGCAATAGCCGCGAGGGGTTGAGGGAAGGTAAAATCGAGGGTTGCATCATCCCTTGCATCGGATGTGCGGCTGGCGCAGGCTCCCGCCGCGATGCGCCTCAATCTCGATCATATCGGCCAGGTCGCCTACGCCGTGGCGGACGCCGATCGCGCCGAGCGCTTCTATGAGGATGTGCTGGGCCTCAGGAAGCTTTATCGCTACGGCGAACTTGTGTTCTTCGATTGCGCGGGCGTGCGGCTGATGCTCGGCCAGACCAGCGACCCGCAGGCGATCGCCAGCCATTCGGCGCTTTATTTCCGCTGCGCCGACATCACCCTGGCCCAGGCGGAATTGCAGCGGCGCGGCGCAAAATTCGATGGTCCGCCTCATCGTGTCGCCGCAATGGAAGACCATGATCTCTGGATGAACTTCTTCCAGGACCCGGACGGCCATACGCTCGCTTTGATGTGCGAAGCGCCGAAGGGCTATCAGCCTCAGGGCGCTTGAATGATTGCAGTTTCGGACGCAAAACCGCTTCACGCTTTTGCTGAGATGCGCTGCGGGGCTAATTGAGGAGAGCGCATGTTGCGTCGGTCCATTCCGTTCGACACGGGCGCGGTGCATTTCGTCGGCATCGGCGGCATCGGCATGTCGGGCATCGCCGCGGTGATGAAGAATCTCGGCTATGAAGTGACGGGCTCCGACGCCAAGGAGGGCGCCAACACCGAGCGCTTGCGCGCGCAGGGCATTCCTGTGGCGATCGGCCATAAGGCGGAGAATTCAGCGCACGCCGGCGTCGTGGTGATTTCCTCCGCGATCAAGAACGGCAACCCGGAGATCGACGCCGCGCGCGCACGCGGCGTCCCCATCGTGCGCCGCGCGGAAATGCTCGCCGAACTGATGCGCCTGAAATGGACCGTCGCCATCGGCGGCACGCACGGCAAAACCACGACCACGTCGATGATCGCCGCATTGCTCGAGGCCGGCGGCAAGGACCCCACCGTCATCAATGGCGGCATCATCAACGCCTACGGCGCCAACACGCGCATGGGCGAGGGCGAATGGATGGTGGTCGAGGCCGATGAAAGCGACGGCACCTTCACGCGCCTGCGGGCCACCGCGGTTGTCGTCACCAATATGGACCCAGAGCACCTTGACCATTACGGCTCGGCGGAGGCGATGAACGCGGCCTATCAGGCGTTCGTGGAGAACATTCCATTCTACGGTTTCGCCGTGATGTGCCTCGATCATCCGCAGGTGCAGGCGCTGGCGGCGCGCGTGCGCGATCGCCGCGTCATCACGTACGGCTTCAACCCGCAAGCGGACGTGTGCGCGAGCAACGTGCGCCCATCGCGCGATGGTTCGACTTTCGACGTCATCGCGCGCCGGCGCGGCGAGGGGCCGGGCGTCACCATGCATGATCTCTTCTTGCCGGTGGTCGGTCGGCACAATGTGCAGAACGCGGTCGCCGCGATTGCTGTTGCGCGCGAACTCGGCGTCACCGACGACGGCGTCCGCAAGGGCCTCAAGAAATTCGCCGGCGTGAAGCGGCGCTTCACCACCACCGGCTATTGGAACGACGTGCGCATCGTCGACGATTACGGCCACCATCCGGTGGAGATCGCCGCCGTTCTGAACGCGGCGCGCGAGCTCACCAACGGGCGCGTCATCGCCGTGGTGCAGCCGCACCGCTACACGCGCCTGCGCGATCTGTTCCAGGAATTCTCCACCTGTTTCAATGACGCCGATCTCGTCGCCGTCGCGGATGTGTATGCCGCGGGTGAAGCGCCGATCGACGGCGTCAACGCCGACGCGTTGGCGGCGAGCCTGAAGAGCCACGGCCATCGTGACGCGCGCCGGCTCGGCAGCCTCGACGACTTGCCTGATTTTGTGCGCGCGGAAGCGCAGGCTGGCGATATCGTCGTCTGCCTTGGCGCCGGCGACATTACCGCCTACGCCAACGCATTGCCGTCGAAGCTCGCGGCCAACGCCGCCTGATCCGGACACCAGCCTCTCATGACATCGACCCCTTTCCGCGCCGCGCTCATCTATGATTTCGACGGCACGCTGGCGCGCGGCAATATCCAGGAGCGCACCTTCATTCCGGAAGTGGCCGGCATGGACCGCGCGGCCTTCTGGCG
>DASZSK010000151.1:0-5178 GCA_035548735.1 Caulobacterales bacterium
GCGCGACTTCACCTATATTGACGACATGGCGCCCGCGATCGAACGTCTGCTCGACAAGCCGCCGACAGATGCGCCGCCGCATCGCATCCTCAATCTCGGCAATTCGCATCCCTCCACCGTGCTCGACCTTGTCGCCGCGATCGAGAAAGCCACCGGCCGCGAAGCGGTGCGCGAATTGAAGCCGCCGCAGAAGGGCGACGTCACCAATACGTTCGCGGACATCGCCCGCGCCAAGGCGCTGGTCGGCTTCGAGCCCTCGACGCCGCTCGAAACCGGCATCGCCCGTTTCGTCGAATGGCGCAAAGCCCATCCAAGCTTTTAAACATCGCCCTTGCCGAGCGGCGGGGGCGCACACAGATTGGCGCCCATGCATCGCATCATTCCGGCCATCATGTCGGGCGGTTCCGGAACACGGCTCTGGCCTTCTTCGACGGACGCACGGCCGAAACAATTTCACGCGCTGACCGGCGGCGATCCCCTGATCGTCGAAACCATCGCCCGCGTCAGCGGTCAGTCCGCCGCGCTCGCTTTCGCGCCGCCGATCATCCTCTGCAACGCGCAGCACGGTCAGTTGGCGCAACAGCAATTGCGGGCCGCTGGGCGCTCGCCATCTGCGGTCGTGCTTGAGCCGGTCGGGCGCAACACTGCCGCCACAGCGGCCATCGCCGCGGCGATTGCTGCGGAACAGGATCCCGACGCGCTGGTTCTGCTCCTCCCAGCCGACCACGTCATTGAAAAGCGCGATGCGTTTCTGGACGCCATCGCGCGCGCCGCGCCGTTCGCGCGCGATCGCATCGTCACCTTCGGCATCGCGCCGACGCGCCCCGCCACCGGCTATGGCTATATCGAACGCGGCGCCGCGCTCGCCGACGGCGTGTTCGACGTGATCTCGTTCCGTGAGAAGCCAAATGAAGCCGTCGCCCTCGGCTACCTCGAAAAAGGCGGCTATTCCTGGAACGCGGGCATGTTCCTGTTTCATCCGCGCGTTTTGCTTCAAGAGTTCGAGGCGTCGGCCGAAATCCGCGACGGCGCGCTGGAGGCGTTGAACAATGCGCAGCGCAAGGGCGTCGAAATCGCCCTCGACGCGCAAATCTTCGCGCAAGTTCCCTCGCAATCGCTCGACATCGCAGTGATGGAGAAGACAAAGCGCGCCGCCGTCGCGCCGTGCGACATCGGCTGGGCCGATGTCGGCTCGTGGGACGAAATCTGGCGTATCTCCGAGCGCGACGACGACGGCAATTCCAAACAAGGGCGCGTGATCGCACTCGACGCGCACAACAATCTTCTGCGCAGCGAGGGCGTGACGATCTGCGTCGCCGGCGTCGACGATCTCGTCGTCATCGCCACCGGCGACGCCGTGGTGATCGTCCCGCGCGACCGCGCGCAGGATGTCAAAGTGCTGCGCGAGCTGGCCGAGAAACTGAAGCGCTAAAGCAGCGCTTCGACGGTCTCGACGATCGCTTCCGCGGTGATGCCGAAATGGGCGTAGACGTCCTTGCCGGGCGCTGAGGCGCCGAAAGTCGTCATGCCGATGAAGGCGTCGAGGCCGAACGCCTCGAACCAGCCCTGCGCCACCGCCGCTTCGACGCCGACCTTCAATTCGTCTTCGTCGCCGCAAACCGCATCCTGATAGGCGTCGTCCTGCGCATCGAACAATTCGAAGCATGGGGCGGAGACGACGCGCGTCGGAACGCCCTTGGCTTGCAGCGCCTCGCGCGCCTTTGCCGCAAGAGCAACCTCAGTGCCGGTGGCGAAGATCGCTACGCGCGAAGCGCCGCCTTCGGCGGCCAGCAATTCATAGGCGCCCTTGGCGCTCAAATTCTTGGTCGCGTCGCCGCGCAGCCCGGGCGTCGATTGCCGCGACAGCGCCAACGCGCTCGGCCCATCGTCACGCAGCAGCGCCAACTCCCAGCACTCGGCGGCCTCCACCGCGTCCGCCGGACGGAAGACGTAGAGATTGGGAATGGCGCGCAGCGCAGCCATGTGCTCGACCGGCTGGTGCGTTGGGCCGTCTTCGCCAAGGCCAATGGAATCGTGGGTGAGCACGTGGATGACGCGCACGCCCATGAGGGCCGCCAGGCGGATCGCCGGGCGCGAATAGTCAGAGAAACACATGAAGGTGCCGCCATACGGGATGATTCCGCCGTGCACGGCCATCCCGTTCATGGCGGCGGCCATGCCGTGCTCACGGATGCCGTAGCGCATGTAGCGGCCCATCCGGTTCTCCGGCGCGAAATCCTCCGTCCCCTTCACCAACGTGTTGTTGGAGGGCGTGAGATCGGCCGAGCCGCCGAGCAATTCTGGAAGCGCGCCGAAGATGACGTCGAGCGTCGCCCCGGAAGAAGCGCGCGTCGCCAGAGCCGGTTTGGTCTCGGCCATTTTCGCGGTGTGAATTTTCAAGGCGCTCAGCGCCGCCTCAGGGATTTCACCGGAGATGGCCGCTTCGAATTCCGCCCGCTTCGGCGACGCCTTCAGGCGCCCCTCCCAGTCCCGGTGGGCCGGCCCGCCGCGCGCGCCAATCTCTTTCCAGGCGGCGGCGATGTCAGCCGGAATCTCGAACGGCGGGGCGTCCCAGCCCAGCGCCTTGCGCGCGGCGGCGACTTCATCCGGGCCAAGCGCCTCGCCGTGCGCGTGCCGCGTGCCCTGCTTATGCGGCGCGCCGAAGCCGATAATGGTCTTGCAATCGATGAACACGGGCTTGTCCGAGGCGAGCGCCGCGTCGAACGCCTTCGCCACATCCGCGGCCTCCTGCCCATTGCACGAAAGCGTGGTCCAGCCGCAGGCAGCGAAACGCGC
The DNA here is from genome assembly GCA_035548735.1 of Caulobacterales bacterium. Lineage (GTDB taxonomy): Bacteria > Pseudomonadota > Alphaproteobacteria > Caulobacterales > Aquidulcibacteraceae > Vitreimonas. Next base: position 2,797 of record DASZSK010000151.1, read on the forward strand.
CTTCTGATCGGTGATGTCCGAAAGCGAGACGGCGCCGTCGATCGAGATCGAATTGTTGTCCCAGATGAGCACCAGCTTGTTGAGCTTCTGGCGGCCGGCCAGCGCGATCGCTTCGTGGCTGATGCCCTCCATCAGGCAGCCGTCGCCGGCGATCACCCAAGTGCGGTGATTGACCAGATCATCGCCGAACCGGGCGTTGAGATGGGCCTCCGCGAGGGCCATGCCGACGGCGTTGGCGATGCCTTGGCCGAGCGGGCCGGTCGTCGTCTCGACGCCGACGGTGTGTCCATATTCGGGGTGGCCGGGCGTCTTTGAGTTCAGCTGGCGGAAGCGCTTCAGCTCCTCGATCGGCAAAGGGTAGCCGGTCAGGTGCAGAAGCGCATAGAGCAACATCGAGCCGTGCCCCGCCGACAGCACGAAGCGGTCGCGATCGGCCCAATTTGGCTGCGACGGATCGAATTTCAGATAGTGGGAGAACAACACCGTCGCCGCGTCGGCCATGCCCATCGGCATGCCCGGATGGCCCGAATTGGCGGCTTGAACCGCATCCATCGCCAGCGCACGAATGGCGTTGGCGAGACGCCGCGTCTGGGCGGCGTCAACTTTCACCTGACTCATGAGAACTTCTCCCGCCGCTCACGTGGGGTGACGCGGCGGGTCTGCCTATCAGCCGGGCGCGCGCGCGTGCAATGCGTCGCGCGAACTTTCTCTCTGGAAGCTCTTATTCCGCGATCTGCTCGAGGCGGCTGACTGTGCCGTCAGTGGCGGCGTGCGCGGCCGCGAGCGAGGAATTGACGTCGGCCAGCTGCGCGTGCACCGCGGCCATGTCCAGCGGCGCGACGGCCGGCGCAGTGGCGACCTGCAGCGGCGCGGCATGCGCGGCGGGCAAGCCCATCCCGCCGGCGGCGGCCACTGAATAGATGAGGCCGGTCAGCGCCATAGCGCCCACGCCCGCCGCGAAGCTGGTCGCGATCATGCGGGTGTGAGATTTTCCGGCCTTATGTTGGCGAGCGGCCATGATCAAGCTTACTCCGATACACCGCCTGTTAACAAAACCGCTCACAGGCTGCAATTGAGACTTTTGCGGCAGTGCGAAAAAACTTGCCGTGACCCCAGTCACGCGCCCCGCTGGCCAGTACGTAGGCATGCGAGGACCGGTTCACAACATACCACCGGAAACTGAATTTAAGCCGAATCCCTCCGGTTGCTTCGGCGCCGACCTTGCGTTCTAAGCTCCCGACCTTTCACGCTGCGGTGCGGCGAAAATCAGGAAAATGTGCGATGGCGGCAGCCTCTTCAGCGAAACCTTTGCGCAAGGCGGTCCTGCCGGTGGCTGGCCTGGGTACCCGCGTCCTACCCGCCACCAAGGCCATTCCTAAGGAAATGCTGCCCGTTTTTGACCGTCCAGCCATCCAATACGTGGTGGATGAGGCGCTGGCGGCGGGCATCGAGCACATCGTCTTCGTCACGGGCCGCAACAAGAGCGCCATCGAAGATTATTTCGACCGCTCCTACGAACTGGAGGACACCCTCCGCCTGAAGGGCAAGACCCAGCTTCTGAAGGAGCTCGAGGAGGGCCTGGCCCCTCCCGGCTCGATGAGCTTCGTCCGGCAGCAGGCCCCCCTGGGCCTCGGGCACGCGGTCTGGTGCGCCCGCGACGTGGTCGGCGACGAGCCGTTCGCCGTGCTGCTCCCCGACATGCTGGTGATGGCCAAGCCCTCGGGCCTCGGGCAGATGGTCGAGGCCTACAACAAGGTCGGCGGCAACATCATCGCCGTCGAACCGACCGACGATCCCTCCTCCTATGGCGTCATCGATCCCGAAAGCCGGGACGGGCGCATCATCAAGATGAAGGGCATGGTGGAGAAGCCGAAGCGCGAGCTTGCGCCCTCCAACCTCTTCATCACCGGCCGCTACATCCTGCAGCCGGAGATCTTCGACCTACTCGGCTCTCAAGGCGCCGGGCAAGGCGGCGAAATCCAGCTCACCGACGCGATGGTGCGGCTAATGGCCAAGCAATCCTTCCACGCCTTCGAATATGACGGCCGCTCGTACGATTGCGGCTCGAAGATCGGCTATCTGGAAGCGGTCGCGGCCTTTGCACTGGCCAATGAAGAGCTTGGCGCGCAAGCGGCGAAGACGCTTCAGGACGCGCTGGCCAAGCGCTAGCGCCCTACTGGACCGCCGGCGGCCGCGCCGGCATTGTCCGGCCGATGAAGTTCACCGCGTTCAACACGCGCGACGCGCTGATGCGTGGAGCGGCGCAGCGCATCGAAGAGGCGTTGCGCACTGGCCTCGCCGCGCGCGGCGCCGCCTGCGCGGCGCTCTCCGGCGGCTCGACGCCCGAGCCTGCTTATGCGGCTCTGGCGCAAGCCGATCTTG
>DASZSK010000152.1:0-6004 GCA_035548735.1 Caulobacterales bacterium
CGCGTGGACGGCGTCGCGGACGAAGAGACGCTGGGGCTGCTGGCCGCGCTTTCGGGTTAGGTCGCTGAACCCAACCTCGTCCTTCTCCCCGGCGCCTGCTTGATTGCGCACTGGCGTCGAGTTCGTTGGCCTCTTAGGCGCACTCCGATCAACCGCGTCTTCTCACTTTGCGCCGGTAGGCAACGACCGCCGATCTCCTATTCGCCGGAAATTCGGTTGTGCGCCCGGCACTCGTCGGTCGGGTCTCTCAGCGAGTAACAATTGAACAGATCGGCGGGCGCCCAGCCGACGCTTCCGCTCCTGCGCCGCACTTCAAGCCAGAATCCCGCCCCTGTGGCTTCGTCCGTCGCTTGCTCCGCCGCGCTTGGCGTTTCCCAACGGATCCCGTCGACAACTTCCGGCCCGCGCGTGCTACCAGGGGCCATATACCCTATGAGATCACCGCCGCGCGAAAGGGTGAGGTAGCCTTCACCTTCGTCTGCGACCACCGTGACCACATCGCCAACGTTTAGGTGCGCACCTTCGCCGATCACATTCTGGACCTCGCCGACGACGACGCCCCTCTGCTCCCTCCGGGTGTCGCTGAAGGAAAGCGCCTCGACCCATTCGCCCGCAGTCAATGTCGCTATCGTCCGCGCGTTTAGCGCCGGCTCCGCCCGCAGCGGCGTTTGCTCTCTCGCCCGCTGCCAACGCAGCACATCGCACGCCTCGCCGGGGCAAGCGGCTACGGCATCGACGAATGGGTCGTTAGCTGCGCCCTGCGTAGTGTCCGGCCGAGATGGCGCTGTAACAGAGTGGCTGCAAGCCCCGACCAGAGAGGCCATCAACGCCGCCGCGATTCCGCTCATGCGCATCTATTTTCCCTTGTATGGGGCCCCCAATCGGGAGCGACGCTATACGATCTCGAAGACACGCGCCGGAATGTCGAGGGGTTTCGACGAACGACCAGATAGGGCCAGCAGCGGACTTTCGTCTCCAGCCGCCTTCCTCTATCTTTCCCTCGCCAGTCGGCCGGACGGCCGCTCTTGCAATGCTGGAAACGGCGCAAGGGAGGAAAGTCCGGGCTCCACGCGGATACGGCGGCGGATAACGTCCGCCGAGAGAGATCTCAGGGATAGCGCCACAGAGAAAAGACCGCCCCGGACGAGCCGCTTGCGGCGCGATCCGGGGTAAGGGTGAAACGGTGGGGTAAGAGCCCACCGCGCCGACCGTAAGGAAGGCGGCACGGCAAGCCCCGCCGGGAGCAAGACCGAATAGGGATGCATGAGGCTTCGGCTTCAGGCCCGTCCGCGGGCCCGCATCCGGGTTGGTCGCGCGAACCGCGCAGCAATGCGCGGTCCAGATGAATGGTCGTCGCCCTTCGGGGTACAGAACCCGGCTTACAGGCCGACTGGCGTTTTATCTTTTCTGCTACTTTTGGCGGTCAGGTTTCTTGCGATGCCGAAATCACACCCATCCCCGGGGCGCAGTGAAGCTGCGAGCCCGGGGCCCATATCCGCAAGCGTTTGTGTTTATGGGTCCCGGACTGTCGGCTGCGCCGCCATCCGGGCATTGGTGGCATGAGCCACGCGCCGGTTCTACTCGAAGAGGCGCTTGCCGCGCTCGCCCTCCGCGACGGCGGCGTTTACGTCGACGCCACGTTTGGCGGCGGCGGCTATGCGCGCGCCATGCTGGAGCGGGCGCGCTGCGAAGTGATCGGTTTCGACCGCGATCCCGACGCTGTGGCGCGCGGCGCCGAACTCGAAGCGGCGCACGAGAATCGCTTCAAAATCATCGCCGCGCGGTTTGGCGAATTGGATCGATACGTGAGCGAAGCGGACGGCGTGGTGTTCGATATTGGCGTCTCGTCGTTTCAGTTCGACGAGGCGGACCGCGGTTTTTCGTTTCAGGCCGACGCCGAACTCGACATGCGCATGGAGCGCAACGGCCCGAGCGCCGCCGACGCCGTGAACCAGCTCTCGGAGCCGGCGCTCGCGGATGCGATCTATGGCCTGGGCGAGGATCATGACAGCCGCCGCATCGCCCGCGCCATCGTTCACGCGCGCGTCGGGTCGCCGATCACCCGCACCGTGCAGCTCGCCGAGATCGTCGAGCGCGCGGTCGGTGGTCGCAAAGGCGCGCGCATCCATCCGGCGACGAAAACCTTTCAAGCGCTGCGCATGCTGGTGAATGACGAACTGGGCGAACTCGCGCGCGGCCTCGCCGCCGCCGAGACCGTGCTGAAAGCCGGCGGCCGGCTCGCCGTCGTAAGTTTCCATTCGCTCGAAGATCGTCTGGTGAAGCGCTTCCTCACCGAACGCGCGGCCGCGCAAGGGCGCGGCTCGCGCTATGCGCCCGATGTGCCGCCCGAACGCGCGCCCAGCTTCGCGCTGGAACAGCGCAAGGCTGTGACGCCGGGCGACCAGGAGATCGCCGCCAATCCGCGCGCGCGCTCGGCGACGCTGCGCTGGGCGACCCGCACGGAAGCCGAAGCGTGGGGCGCGTTCGCGCCGCCCGCGCTCGCGCCGAAGGCCGAAGCGGAATGGAGCGCCATCAGAGCATGAGACGCGCGCTGCACATCATCGCCGCCATCATCATCGTCATCCTGGTGGTCGGGCTCTATAAGGCGAAGTCGGACGCCTCGAAAGCTCGCGCGCACGTGCACGCGCTGGAGCGTCAGATCGCCGACACGCAGGCCGACATGCGCGCGCTCCGCGCCGAGATCGCGCGGCTGGAAAGCCCCGAGCACATCGCCGAACTCGCCGCGCAGCACACTGCCTTGCAGCCCGGACGTGCGGGGCAAGCGCTGCCGGAGCGCGCCATCGATACCGCGCTGCCGCCGCCGCAAATGCGCCGGGCCAGTCCATGAAGCCGGCCGGGCCGCTCAACTTCGTCACCGAAGAAGAGATCGCGGCCCCGCCGCGCTTTGAAGCGGCGCCGGCGCGCAATGGCGTGCGTTTCCTCGCCATCGCCATCTTCATTGTTCTGCTGCTGCTTGCGGGGAGGGCGGTGCAGCTCGCCTTCGCCGGCGATCCCTTGGCGGAGCCGCGTCATCAGCCGGGTGTGGCCGTCACGCAGCGCGCCGATCTGGTCGATCGCAATGGCGTGCTGCTGGCCACGACCGTGCGCGCTTACATCCTCACCGCGACGCCGTCGCGCGTCTGGGATGCGCATGCCACGGCGCAAGCCTTGCTGCGCCTTTTTCCCGAACTCGACGCCGCGCAATTGGAGCGCCGGCTGAGCGATAAGGATCACGACGTCGTCTATCTCCGGCGCGGGCTTTCGCCGGACGAGCGCGCGCGCGTGCTCGCCCTGGGGCTCGGCGGCCTTGGCTTCACGCCGGAAGACAAGCGCGACTATCCGCAAGGCACGCTGGCCGCGGCCGCGCTTGGCTTCACCAATGTCGATCTCGAGCCGATGGCCGGCGTCGAATATGGCTTGAACCGCGTCATCCGCGAGGCGGGCGCGCATGGAAGCCCGGTGCGCCTCTCGCTCGACGTGCGCCTGCAATATGTCGTCGAGAGCGAATTGGCGCGCGCGGCGCTCGCGGCGCACGCGGGCGGCGGCGACGCCATCCTTCTGGACGCGCGCAGCGGCGAGACGCTGGCGATGGCCTCGTGGCCGAGCTTCGATCCCAACGCGTTCGCGTCGTCTCCCGAAGATGCGCGCCGCGACCGCGTCGCCGGCGACGTCCATGAACTCGGCTCGACCATCAAGCCGTTCACGCTCGCCATGGCGCTCGACGACCACAAGACGACGCCGGACGAACGCTTCGATCTGATGCAGCCCTTCCTGGTCGATGGACAGGCGATCACCGATTACGAGGACATCCGCGGCATGTCGGGGCTGCGCGAGATCCTGGCTTATTCGTCCAATCGCGGCGCCGCGCGGCTGGCGCTTCGTGTCGGCGCGCAACGTCAGCAATATTACCTCGATCGCCTCGGACTGTTTGCGCCGTCTTCGCTCGAGACCGGCCGCCGCCAGCCCGCCATCGCGCCGGCCGTACGCAGTCTGCGCGACGTCGCCGGGCGCGGCTTTGGCTATGGGCTCGCCGCGACCCCCGCCGCGCTCGCCGGCGCCTACACCGTGTTCGCCAACAACGGCCAGCGCGTCTCGCTGACGCTGCTGGCGCGCGCGCCCGGCGATCCGGTCGAGCGCACGCCTGTGTTTTCGCCGCAAACCGCGCGCATCATTCTGGACGACATGCGCGCCACGGTCATGCAAGGCACAGGCAAAGCCGCGGATATTCCGGGCCTCGAGATCGCCGGTAAGACCGGCACGGCCGAAAAGCTCGGCGATGATCGCACTTCCTATGAGGAAGGCCGCAATTTCTCCTCTTTCGCCGCTGTATTCCCCGCTTCCGACCCGCGCTACGTCATGCTGCTGTCGCTGGACGATGTGGGGCAGGGCGGCGCGGGCGGGATGACCGCGGCGCCGGCCGTCGGGCGCATCGCCGAGCGCATCGCGCCGATGCTCGGTCTGCGCGTGACGCGTGCGGCGCGTTGAGGGGAATGGTGACGTGATGCGGTTGGGTGATCTCTTTGCTTCGGGCGTCCCAGCGGACGCGGCGAGTGTCGAGATCGCCGGGATCACGTCGGACAGTCGGCGCGTGAAGCCGGGCTATCTGTTCGCCGCGCTGAAGGGCGTCGCCGCGCACGGTCGTGATTTTCTGGCGCAAGCCAAGGCGAACGGCGCGGTCGCCGTGCTGAGCGGGGGCGATCTCGAACAAGAGCCAAACTTGCCGCACGTGATCGCGGATGAGCCGCGCAGCGCTTTCGCCTTCGCCGCCAGCGCCTTCTATCCGCGTCGCCCGTCCACCATCGTCGCCGTCACCGGCACCAACGGCAAAAGCTCCACGGTCGATTTCCTTCGTCAGATTTGGAGCACTTCGGGCAAGAAGGCGGCGAGCCTCGGCACGCTGGGCGCGATCGGACCTTCAGGCGTGATCGATCTCGGGCACACGACGCCCGATCCAGTCGCCATCCACGAAACGCTGCAGGCGCTCGCCGATCAAGGCGTCACGCACGCGGCGATGGAGGCGTCGAGCCACGGGCTCGAACAACACCGCATGGACGCGGTGATGTTGAAGGCCGGCGCGTTCACCAATCTCACGCAGGACCATCTCGACTATCACAAGGACATGGCCGCCTATCGCGACGCCAAGCTCAAACTCTGGGCGCTGGTGGAGGAGGGCGGCGTCGCGGTCGTCAATGCAGATGCGGGCGAAGCGCTTGCGTTCGAGAACGGCGCGACCAAGCGCGGCTTGCGGCTTTATCGCTGTGGCTGGCGCGCCCCGCGCGAGCAAAGCCTCAAGATCGTCGAAATCCAGCCGCGTCCCAACGCGCAAACGTTGACGCTTTACTGGCAAGGCAAGGAGACCGATGTCGAACTGCCGCTGATCGGCGAGTTTCAGGCGCTGAACGCGGTGTGCGCGGCGACGCTGGCGCTGGCGCTGGGTGAAGCGCCGGAGCATGTGTGGCGCGGGCTCGCCGCGCTCAAACCGGTAAAAGGCCGCATCGAGCATGTCGGCGCGACCAAAGCGGGCGCGCACGTGTTCGTCGATTACGCACACACGCCGGACGGCCTGGATGTGTTGCTGCGCGCCGCGCGCCCGCACGCGCCCGGGCGCGTCATCGTCGTGTTCGGCTGCGGCGGCGATCGCGATCGCGACAAGCGGCCAAAGATGGGCGCGATCGCCGCGCGGCAAGCCGACGTGGCGATCGTCACCGACGACAATCCACGTAGCGAAGAGCCCGCTTCGATCCGCGCGCAAATTCTCGCGGGCGCGCCGAACGCGACCGAGATCGGCGATCGCGCCGAGGCCATCCGTACGGCCATCGCCATGCTGAAGGCGGGCGACGCGCTGCTGATCGCCGGCAAGGGTCACGAAACCGGGCAGATCATCAAGGGCGTCGTGCATCCGTTCTCGGATCAGGACGTGGCGCGCAAGGCGCTGGAGGCTTGACGTGAAAGACGCACTTTGGCTCGCCGAAGACGCCGCCGCCGCGACCGGCGGGCGCCTTCA
>DASZSK010000153.1:0-5451 GCA_035548735.1 Caulobacterales bacterium
CGCGCTTCGCCTTCGATCACCGTGATCTTGTTCTTCTTCATCAGCATGGCGACGCCCTTGGAGAGGCGATCGGCGACGCCACGCGAACGCTGCACGACGGCGGCGCTGTTGAAGTTCAGGCCCTCGACGGAAAGGCCGAAATCCTTGGCGTGTTGCATGTTGCGGTAGACTTCCGCCGACCGCAGCAGCGCCTTGGTCGGTATGCAGCCCCAATTGAGGCAGATGCCGCCCAGCTTGTCGCGCTCGACGATGGCCGTCTTCAAACCGAGCTGCGAGGAACGGATGGCGGTGACATAACCGCCGGGGCCCGAACCGATGACGATGACGTCGAAGGATGTGCTCATGGCAATGGGAATAAGGCAGCAGGGCAATAAGGCAATATGCCGGATCGCAACCCTGCCCTCCCGCCTGGCGCCCTTAATGGATTCCAAACGCGTTGCGAATGCCGTCGACCACGAATTGTGCGGCGAGCGCAGCCAGAAGAATGCCAAAAATGCGGGTGAGCATGGCCGCCACGGTCGCGCCCATCAGCCGGGTCAGCGGGCCGGCGAGCAGGAATGCGATGAGGCAAAGCGCGAGATTGGCGCCAGCGCCGGCAAGCACCATCGCCCGATGCGTCCAATCTTCGTTCTGCGTGAAGTAGAGCATGACGCTGGCGATGGCGCCGGGCCCGGAGATGAGCGGGATGGCCAGCGGAAAGACGCTGATATCGTCGTAGCGGCCCGGGTGCGTGGCCTGTTCGGCCGCGACCTGTTCGGCGCGCTCCTCGCGACGCTCGGTCCGCTTCTCGAACAGCATGTCGATGGCGATGAGGAACAGGAGCAAACCGCCGGCGATGCGAAACGCGTCGAGGCTGACGCCGAGATTTCTCAACAGCCACGCGCCGCCGAGCGCAAAACCCAGCAGCACGGCGGTCGCGATCGCCACCGATTTGTACGCCATCTTGCGCCGCCACGCCGCGCTCATGTCGTGCGTCATGGTCGCGAACATCGGCGCGACGCCCGGCGGATCGATCACCACAAAGAAGGTGACGAAGGAGGCGAGAAGAAGGGAAAGCATCAGCGCGAAGCGAGGAACAGTCCCACGACGCGCGCCGCGGACGGATAAAAGAAAGCGAAGGAGAAAATGAGCGTCGCCACCGCGAGAAATGGCGACGCGCGGTAGAGCGTCCGCCCCGTCATCGGCAATGATGATGCGATGAACCATCCTGGAATTGCGCCGCCCATTGTCGCGATGAGTAGAACGATGAAGATCACAGCGATGACCGCCGCGCGCACGACAGCGTGCGCGATCAGGTCGGATGGCGAATAGACTACGCGGTCGTCGCCGACGACACGCCAGAACGCGTGCAAAAAGAGCACGAACGGCGTCACCAGACTCGCAACGGCGCCGACCGCGCCGAGTGGGCCGTTACTGACGCGCTCCTCCCCTTCCGCCGCTTGAGGCCGCGCGGATTCGCAAAGGCTGGTGACGAAGGTCGCGGCGATGGCGATGAGCCAAAGCGGGCCGAGCAACCGAGCGAGTTCGGCGATGATGCTCATTTGCCCCGCTCAAACAGTCCGGCGGCGATCCAGGCAACCGCAACTGCTAACGTAGCCACAACGCCGCCCTGCCAGACTTTCCAGACAAAGCTCCAAATCGGATCAGACGAATCGTGCATCTCAGCGACAATGGCGATGGCAGGAATGCCGACGACGCAGACGAAGAGCCAGCGGCGATAATAGAGTGCGGCCATGCGATTGGACGCTTCGCGCAAATTCATCTCAAAGCAACATCGCCATCGGGTCTTCGAGGAAGCCCTTGAACGCCTTGAGGAAGGCCGCGCCCAACGCGCCGTCGACAACGCGGTGATCGCAGGTGACGGTGACGCTCATCATGGTGGCGATGGCGAGCGCGTCGTTCTTGACGATCGGGCGCTTCTCGCCGGCGCCGATCGACATGATCATGCCGTGGGGCTCGTTGATGATCGAAGCAAAGCTCTTGATCCCCATCATGCCCATGTTGGAGATCGAGAACGTGCCGCCCTGGAATTCTTCCAGCTTCAGCTTCTTGTCGCGGGCACGCTGCGCGAGATCGGCCATCTCGGCGCTGATTTGCGCGAGCCCCTTCGTTTCGGCGGCGCGGATGATCGGCGTGATCAGACCATGGGGGATCGCCACCGCCACGGCGATGTCGGCATGGTGGTGCATGGCGATGCCCTCGGGCGTGTAGGAGGCGTTCGATTCCGGCACCATCTTCAGCGCCAAGGCCGCGGCCTTGATGCACATATCGTTGACCGACACTTTCACGCCGCTGTCGCCGAAGCGCTTGTTGATGTCGGCGCGCGCCTTCAGCAGCGCATCGATCTCGATATCGATCGTGAGTGGGAAGTGCGGCACGTCGCGGAAGCTGTCGGTCATGCGCTTGGCGATGGTTTTGCGCATGAGATCAAGCGGCACGAGATCGTAGCTCGACGGCGGAATGCCGAGCTGTTCGAGCGTGGGGCGCGGATGCGCCGGCGGCGGCGCCTGCTCGGCCTTGCTGATGGTGAGCGAGCGATTGTCGGCGATCGGGCGCGAACGCTGCGCCGCTTCGATGTCGGCTTTGACGATACGGCCGTTGGGCCCTGACCCGGCGAGGCCAGAGAGATCGATCCCGGCTTGGCTCGCGAGGCGGCGCGCGAGCGGCGATGAGGCGATGCGATCTCCCCTTCCCCCTCGCGGGGAAGGGGTAGGGGAAGGGGGGCTTTGAACGGGCGCAGCGCCGGACGTTGCGTGCCCCCCCTCCGCCGGCTTCGCCGGCGCCTCCCCCGCAGGGGGGGAGGCTTTTGGTGTTGGCGCAGCCGCGCCCTCGCCCTTGAGCGTCGCAATCGGCGTATTGACCTTCACGCCCTGTGCGCCTTCGGGGATGAGGATCTGATCCACCACGCCTTCATCCACGGCTTCGACTTCCATCGTCGCCTTGTCGGTCTCGATTTCAGCGATGACCTGCCCGGGCTCGATCTTGTCGCCCGGCTTGATGTGCCACTTGGCGAGGTTGCCCTCCTCCATGGTCGGCGACAGCGCGGGCATGGTGATCTGGATCATGGCTATGCTTCTCTCTTAGCCGTTGGCGGGGCGCGCATCGCGCCAGCGAAACAGGAACGTCAGCGCAAACACGCCGACATAGGTCAGCGCAAAACCGCCCCACAGGCCGGACACGACGAGGCCGTCGATGCTCGCGGACTCGCGCCAGATGTGGAGCGACTCCAGCCCGGGCACGCTTTGTGTGGCGTTGTTGAGGATGGCGCGTCCGGCGGCGGTGAGATCGCCTGCGGCCTGCAATTCTTGCAGACGCGCGATCAAACCGAGCTGCGTGCGGCGCGCGCCGACCAGGACGACGATCAGCACGCCCATGACGAACGAGAAGAAGAAGAACGCCGCAAGGCGGCCCGCCCAATTGGCGCGCCCCACGAAATAATTGAGCCCGGCCACATAAGCCGAGACGATCGTGAAATAGACGCTCACGCCCGCGAGCAGAATGTCGGTGAAGCTAACCAGCTGCGCAACCACATCGGCTTCACTCATCCCCGCCCTCCTGTTTCAGTTTGGCGCGAGCACGCCGCGGCGCGGAACGAGGCCCTGCGCCGTCTGCTCGAAGAAGTTTTCGATTTCCGGCTGAAGCGCTGCGATCTTCTCGGGGTTCAAGCGATCCGCCGACGTCGATTCGTCCTGCAGCCATTCGGCGATCTGCGTTGCATCGAAATCGAACGGCCCGTGTTCGAGATAGTGCTCCAGCATCGTGAACACGATGCGCGGCATGTGATCGTCGGTTTCGCGGAACGCCGCCACCAGCGGCTTCAGGTCGATGAGATAAGCCTCGGTCGCTTGCATCAGATCAGCTCCGATAAAGAACCGCCTTCGCAGCGCGCACGATCTTATCGACATCCGGCAAGGCCAGCGCCTCCAGATTGGCGGCGTAGGCCATGGGCGCATCGACCTGGTGCACGCGCGTCGGCGGGGCGTCGAGATAGTCGAACGCTTCCGCAGTGACTAACGCGGCAATCTCGGCGCCGATCCCGCACGGTCCCCAGCCTTCTTCCACCGTGACGAGCCGGTTGGTCTTCTTCACGCTCTCGATGATGGTGTCCTTGTCCAGCGGACGCAGCGTCCGGAGATCGATCACTTCGGCGTCGATCCCTTCGCCCGCAAGCGCTTCCGCGGCCTTCAGGGCCACGCCGACCATGCGCGAGTGAGCGGTAATCGTGACGTCGCTCCCGGCGCGCTTCACCTTGGCCTTGCCGATCGGCACGATCCAATCTGCGACGTCCGGGATTTCGAATTCCTGGCCGTAGATCACCTCGTTTTCGAGGAAGACGACCGGGTTCGGCGAGCGGATCGCGGATTTCAACAGGCCCTTCGCGTCGGCGGCGTCATAGGGCGCGATGACGATGAGGCCCGGGATGTGGGCGTACCAGGAGGAATAATCCTGGCTGTGCTGCGCGGCCACGCGTGCGGCGGCCCCATTGGGGCCGCGGAACACGATCGAACATTTGATCTGACCGCCGGACATGTAGAGCGTCTTGGCGGCGGAATTGATGATCTGGTCGATCGCCTGCATGGCGAAGTTCCAGGTCATGAACTCGACGATCGGTTTGAGGCCGGCCATGGCCGCACCGACCCCCAGACCAGCGAAACCATGCTCAGTGATCGGCGTATCGACCACGCGCTTCGCGCCGAATTCCTGCAGCAGCTCGCGCGAGACCTTGTAGGCGCCCTGATACTCGGCGACTTCCTCGCCCATCAGGAACACGCTGCGATCGCGACGCATCTCTTCAGCCATGGCGTCACGCAACGCGTCGCGCACTGTGATCTTGACCATCTTCGTGCCGGTCGGGACTTCCGTATCGATCGCCGGCGCAGGGATGGCGCTTGGCTCTGGCCGCTTCACCTGCACCGGCTCCTGACGCATCTCGGGCTGCGGCGGCGCCTTCGCTTGCGGGGCCGGCGCAGTCGCGCCGCCCTCGCCGGCAAGAACCGCGATCGGCGTGTTGACCTTCACGCCCTGCGCGCCTTCCGGCACCAGGATTTCAGACACCACGCCCTCGTCGACGGCCTCGACTTCCATCGTCGCTTTGTCCGTCTCGATCTCTGCGATCACCTGCCCAGGCTCGACCTTGTCGCCCGGCTTGATCAGCCACTTGGCGAGATTGCCCTCCTCCATCGTTGGAGAAAGCGCGGGCATGAGGATTTGCGTCATTTCGAAGCCTGTTTGGAGCGGAATTGATCGATAACGCCCATCACTTTTTCCATATCGCCGAGGAAATCTCGCCCGCCTCTGAGGTGAGGCGCGTTGATGAGGGTTAGCGGCTTGAGCGCGACTGGCACCGCAGACGCCGCCGGCATCCGAGCGTTGTCGCAAAGCACCGGCAGCACCTTTACGTCAGCTGACAGCGCCTCCTCGATCTCAATCTGCACAAAATCGTCGATGCGC
>DASZSK010000154.1:0-64294 GCA_035548735.1 Caulobacterales bacterium
GCCGCGAGCGTGCGGCCGAGGCAGTCTTCCAGCGGTAGATCCTCGATTCCCGTGCGGTCGACGTGCGCCAAGATAATCGCGCGCGCCTCGGCGACGGAAATCACGGCGCGGAACGCTGGTAATCGCCGCTCGCGCCGCCACTTTTCGAGACGAGGCGCACGCCTTCGATCGTCATGGCGCGATCGGCCGCCTTCAGCATGTCGTAGATCGCCAGGCACGCCACCGAAACGGCGGTGAGCGCTTCCATTTCAACGCCCGTGGGCCCCGTGGTTTTGGCGGCGGCGGTGACGACGAAGCTGCTGGTCGCTTCGTCCGGCGCGACATCGACCACGATGCGGGAAAGCGGCAGCGGATGACAGAGCGGAATGAGTTCCGACGTGCGCTTGGCCGCCATCACGCCGGCGATTTCAGCGACCGCACGCACGTCTCCCTTCGGCGCGGCGCCGGTGCGGGCGAGCGCGAAGGCAGCGTGCGCCATGCGCACGCGCCCCTCGGCGATGGCTTCACGCACGCTCGCGGGTTTTGCGGAGACGTCGACCATCCGGGCTCTGCCGCTGTCGTCGAGATGAGTCAGGCGATCATTCATGTCACTGCTCCAGGAGGCGCGGCATGATTTCGACGAGGTTGCATGGCCTGTAGCGGCTATCGAGTTGCCAGCGGATAATCTCGTCCCAGCCGTCCCGGCACGCGCCGTTGGAGCCGGGAAGGGCGAAGATGAACTTGCCTCGCGCCACGCCGGCGCAGGCGCGGGACTGCAGCGTGGAAAGACCCACGCTCCGATAACTCAGCATATGCCAAATGATTGCGAAGCCCTCGATCTCTTTATCGAACAGCGGTTTCAGCGCCTCCGGCGTGACGTCGCGCCCGGTAAGGCCGGTTCCGCCGGTGGAGATGACGACATCGATCGCGGCGTCGGCGATCCAGTTGCGCACGGTTTCCTGAATCGCCGCGCGGTCGTCGCGAACCAGCGCGCGCGCGGCGATGCGATGACCGTCGCGTTCGATCCGCTCAGCCAGAATGGCGCCGGAAGTGTCGCTCTCTTCATCGCGCGTATCGGAGACGGTGAGAACCGCAACCTGCACTGGCTTGAACGGCCGTTCTGGATCGATGCGCCCGCCGCGTGCTGAATTGTCCATGTTTAGCCTCCGCTCATCGGCGACATGAAAGCGATCTCCCGCGCGCCGATGATCGATACATCGTCATGGCTGATCGTGTGATCGACGGCGGCGCGGACAGCGGCTGAATGGATCATGCCGGCCAGCGTCCCGTCGCGCGCGGCGAGCCAGGCGCGCAGCTCGCCAACGGTGCGGACGTCGTCGGGGAGGTCGGCGTTCATTGCGCCGCATCCGGCGGCGTCGCTTACACGACCGAAGAACAGGATGCGCGTCATCCCCCGGTCACGGACATGTGCCGTGCGGTCGCCGGCTTGCTCAGCCTGTCGACGACAAAATCGTGTCCTTTGGGACGGCGCATAATGGCTGCATCGATCGCCGCGTGCAGCGGCCCGTCGTCATCGCTGGCGCGCAACGGCGTGCGGAGGTCGCCATGGGCGTCCTGGCCGAGGCACAGATAGAGTTTGCCAGTGCACGTGAGGCGAACGCGGGAGCAACCGTCGCAGAAATTGTGGCTGAGCGGGGTGATGAAGCCGAGCCGCCCGCCGGTTTCCTTGACGTGCACATAGCGCGCCGGCCCGCCAGTACGGTCGGGAAGATCGGTAAGCGTCCAGAAGCTCGCCAGGTCTTCGCGCACACGCGCCAGCGAGAGGTACTGATCCGAGCGGTCCTCGTCGATTTCGCCGAGCGGCATGGTTTCGATCAAAGTGAGGTCGTGGCCGCGTCCGTGCGCCCATTGGATCAGGTCGGTGATTTCGTGTGCGTTGTCATGTTTCAGCGCGACGGTGTTGATTTTGACCTTCAGGCCCGCCGCCGCCGCCGCATCGATCCCCGTAAGTACGTCCTCGAGGCGATCCTGGCGTGCGATCCGCGCGAAGGTCGGCCGGTCCAGCGTGTCGAGCGAAACGTTGATGCGTCGCACGCCGGCTCGCGCCAGCGGCTCGGCGAACGCGGCGAGCTGCACGCCGTTGGTGGTGACGAGCATCTCGTCGAGCGCTCCGGTTCGGAGATGCCGCGAAACCGCTTGCAAGAGGTCGATGAAGCCACGCCGCACGAGCGGTTCGCCGCCGGTGAAGCGCAGCCGGCGAACGCCGCGTGCGACAAAGGCGCCTGCGACGCGATCAAGCTCTTCCAGCGACAGCAAGTCCTCGCGCGGCAGGAAGCGCATGCGCTGGTTCATGCAATAGACGCAGCGCAGATCGCACCGGTCGGTGACCGAAATGCGCAAATAGGTGATGGCCCGGCCAAACGGATCGACAAGCGGGGTCACAGACGGAACTCCGCCGGCCTGCGAACCGCGCCGTCAGCCGCCGCCGGCTGGCCATAGGCCTGGATTGTCTTCGCCAATGGGCAGCTCCACGGGGACTAAATCAAGGCCGCCCGGGAATGCGGGTCAACGGCCATATTGCCTGAATCGGCTGGCATGACCCTCCGGTTACTCGTTTCGTCCCCGAGTCTGGGCGAATTCGCCGCCGCAGCCGCCATAAGGGCGCCCCAAACGGCTTGCGTCAGGGAGCGCTGAAGAGGTGCTGGTAGGTCTGGCGCAGCGCGGACTTTTGCACTTTTCCCATGGCGTTGCGCGGCAGCGCCTCAACCACGATCACGCGCCTCGGCTGCTTGAAGCGCGCGAGGCGTTCGGCGATGGCGGCGAGCACGGCTGCTTCGGTCACACCCGCATCCTTTCGCTGCGCCACGACGGCGACGACGGCCTCGCCCAAATCGGGATGAGGCACGCCGATCACCGCGGATTCCTCGACTCCGTCGACGGCGTCCACCGCCTCCTCGATTTCCTTGGGATAGATGTTGAAGCCGCCGGCGATGATCAGGTCCTTGGCGCGCCCGACGATCTCGATGCGGCCGTCCGCCGATTGGCGGACAATGTCGCCGGTCACGAACCAGCCGCCGTCTCTAAATTCTTCCGCGGTCTTTTCCGGATTGCGCCAGTAGCCTTTGAAGACGTTGGGACCGCGCACCTGGAGGATTCCAGGCTCGCCAGCGGGGACCGGTTGCTCGTGTTCGTCCATCACTCTCAGGTCGACGTCCGGCAACGCAAAGCCGACCGTGCCAGGCACGCGTGCGCCATCGAGCGGGTTGCTGGTGATCATGCCGGCTTCGGTCATGCCGTAGCGTTCGAGAATGCGGTGGCCCGTGCGTTCCTCGAAAGCGCGATGGGTTTCGGCCAAAAGAGGCGCGGAGCCTGAAATGAAGAGACGCATGTTGGCGGCGGCGGCGCGCGTCAGCGCGGGCTCAGCCAGGAGGCGCGTGTAGAACGTCGGCACCCCCATCATCACCGTGGCGCGCGGCAGAAGCGCAATCACCTCGTTTGGATCGAATTTCGGAAGGAAGATCGTGGTCGAACCGTTGAGCAGCATGGTGTGAAGCGCCACGAACAGGCCGTGGACGTGGAAGATCGGCAATGCGTGGATGAGCACGTCCTCTGGCTCAAATCCCCAAAGACGGTGAAGCGTGAGTGCGTTGGAGGCGAGGTTGCCGTGGCTCAGCATGGCGCCCTTGGAGCGTCCGGTCGTGCCCGAGGTGTAAAGAATGGCGGCGAGATCGTCCGCCGCACGCGGTGCTATATCCGGCAACGGCTCGGACGCTCTGGCCTGCGACCAGAGTAAGGAAGTTTCGTCGACGCCGAGCACGATCGTGGGCGTGTCGCGATGCTTGGACTCCTTCCTGCTGACGAAAAGAGCGGGTTCCGAATCGGCGATGAAATAATCGACTTCCGCGGGCGTGTAGGCGGTGTTGAGCGGCACGAAGACTGCGCCGATGCGAAGGCACGCGAGATAGAGCGCGACCGCGCCAATCGATTTCTCGACTTGCACGACGATGCGGTCGCCTGGCTTCACGCCATAGAGCGCGAGGACGGTGGCAAATTGCGCGGCCAGCGTGTCGAGTTCGCGAAAGGCGGGGCCGGCGCCGTTTGCGTCGACCAACGCCGGACGATCGCCTGCCGCAGCGAAACGCCTGGCGAAGAGGCTGTAAAGGTTGCCGTCCACGATGGTCCTCATTCCCCGGCGCGACTGCGCCTGCCGCAGCGTTGGTCGTCTCGTTTCTTGTTCTAGGAGCGCGGTTCGCGCAACGCCGATTGTGAGCCCTGGGCGAGGCCGCACATGCGGCGAGCCATGCGGCACTGGCAAGACAGATAGCACTTTGACGCCAAGCCATGCTGGCGCACGGTGGGGCCCAAGAAATGACGCCGCTGAGAGTGACGGCGCGCACGGGAGGCGTTGGATGGGCGCGGCGCAGGGGCTCCAGGCGGCGGTCGCCGAGCGATTGGATTCTCTGAAAAGCTGGAAAGTGCGCTATTGGGCGCCCGTCGTGCTCGGCGCCATGATGATGGGCGACAGCTGGGACGTCACCATCATCGGCTATGTCATGCCTTCGATGCGCTCGGAGTGGGCGCTGACGACGCTGCAGGTCGGGCCGATCATCTCTTCGGGATTCGCGGGCCAGTTGGTGGGGGCCATTGTGTTCGGCCCGCTGGCGGAACGCTTCGGCCGCCTCTCCGTGTTCAGCGCGGCTGTGGTCTTGATGAGCGTGTTCTCGCTGGTGTGCGCGACCGCGCACGATCCCACGCTGTTTGCGATCGTTCGGTTCATCGAGGGAATCGGGTTTGGCGGCGCGGCGCCGGTGTGCGCGTCTTATGTCAACGAATTGGCGCCCACGGCCACGCGCGGCCGGTACTTTTCGATCTTCCAATTCCTGATGGTGTCCGGCTTTTCGGGCTGCGCGATCGTCAGCGCTTTCGTCATTCCGGCATTGGGGTGGCGGGCGATGTTCGTCATCGGAGCGTTCCCGGCGCTGTTCGCGCCGCTGGTGCTGCTGACCTTGCCGGAATCGCCGCGTTGGCTTGCGCGACTCGGTCGACTTGACGCGACCAACCGCGCGCTCGCGCGCTTGGGCGCGCCGCCGGTGAACGCCGATGTCAATCTGACACTGCGCGAAGAAGCGCCGCGCATTCCCATCGCCGCCTTGTTCGCGCGCGACATTCGCTGGCACACGCTGTTCACCTGCGTGCTGTGGTTTCTCACGTCTTTGGTGGCCTATGCGTTCTCGACATGGACGCCGACGCTATATGTCGACGTATTTCATCTGACGCTCAAGCAATCGCTCAATTTTACCGCATGGATCGGCGTTGTGTACGGCCTGACGCCGCTGGTGTTCGCACTCATTCTCGACCGCGTCGGGCGTCGACCGACGGGGATCGCCATCGCGCTCGCCACGGTGGCCGCGGCGATCGCCTTAAGCGTGCTGGGGCGAGCGAACGCGGCGGCGTCGATCTGGCTCATCGGCGTCGGTTGGATTGCGTCCGGCTCCTGTTTTGTTTTGTTGTGGCCCTACACGGGCGAAGTGTTCCCCACCCAGATGCGCTCCACGGCGTTGGGTTTGTGCAGCGCGATCGCGCGAGCGGGCTCGATGCTAACGCCGCTCGCCGTCGGCGGCGTCCTCGCCGCAACGGGATCGATCAGCGCGGTGTTTGCGGCGTTGGCCGCGCCCGCTGTGGTCGTGCTGCTGCTGTGGCTCTTCACGGCGAAGGAAATGGCGCGCCGGCGTTTGGATGAGCCCAGCGCTTGAACGACGGGTTCTGATCGAAGCAGCGGCGCGGCGGACAACGTTGACGTCACCAATCACGACCGCGCGTAAATCAAAACGCCGCTGCGCGAATGCGCGCGAAAAGCGCGTCTGGGTCGCGGTTTGGTGGGGCGGCGGCGCCGGAAATCGTAAATCCGAAAGTGAGAAATGCGTTGCCGAGGGGAAGTCAGGCGGCGCGACCATGGTATCTTAGCACCGAGAAGAAAAGCGCGGATCGGCGCGGGAATTCTGCAACCAGACGTGCGCATTCGGGGGAATCCGGTCCGCAACGAGCCTGAGCAGGGGGAGGGAATATGAGTAAGCAGACTTCGATCCTGGGACGCACTTCGGCGATCGCCCTGGCGTTGGCCGCCGTCAGCACGGTTTCGGCCGCTTGGGCGCAGGATGCGCAAGCCCCAGCAAGCGCTCAGGCGTCTGAGGACGAAGAAATCATCATCACCGGCTCACACGTCGGACATACGGCTTTCAACTCGCCGACGCCGGTCAACACCATCGATTCGGAGCGCATGAAGGATCTGGCGATTCCAAACGTCGCCGATGCGCTCAACCAGCTGCCGTCGTTCCGCGCGACGACGACCCCGGCTACTCAGCTCTTCCGCGTCACGGGTTCGATTGGCGGCAATTCGGCCGACTTGCGCGGCCTTGGCGTCACGCGCACGCTGGTTCTGCTTGACGGCCGCCGGATCGTTCCGAGCAGCGACAACGGCACCGTCGACATGAACGGCATTCCGTCAGCGCTTGTGCGGCGCTCGGAGGTCGTTACGGGCGGCGCCTCGGCCGCATACGGCGCGGACGCCGTCGCCGGTGTGGTCAACCTCATTCTCGATACGAATTTCGACGGCTTCCGCGCCGACTTCAATGTCGGCCAGAGCGGACACAGCGACGCCGAGAATTATTTCTTCTCGGCCGCCGGCGGAACGAGCTTCGCCAATGGCCGCGCCCACATTATCGGCGGCGTCGAGTACCAGCGTCAGGAAGCGGAAGGCATCTGCCCGACGCGGGATTTCTGCAACAAGCACACGAACTACGTCGCCAATCCTGGTTACATCGGCGGCGTGAGCACCAACGGTCTGCCCGCCACCATCGTGATGGACAACGTGCTCTTCGTGTACAATCCGACGGGCATCTTGCTGGGCGCCAGAACTTCCGGCGGCGTGACGCTGGGCCAGCAGATCAACAATACGGGCGCGACGGCGCTTCCCAATGCGCTGCGCGGTTTGCAGTGGAGCGCGAACGGCCAAAGCCTCGTGCCCTTCCAATTCGGCAACTATCTGAGCGGCCAGTTTATGCAAGGCGGCGATCCAAGCGCCCAGCAAAACTGGGGCTGGGGCGACGTTCCGCTGCTGACGCCGACAAGCCACGCCTCGGCCTTCACGCACGTCGATTGGGACATCACCGATCACATGCATGGCTTCGCCGAGTTCATGTACAGCAAGGTCGAAGGCGGCCCGGTGAAGAGCGCGTTCCTGCTGCAAGCCCCGTTGGGCGGCTCCACCAACGCGATCAACATCAACAACCCCTTCATCACCACGGCGGTGCGCAACCAGATCCTCGCCGCCGACCCGACCATCACCAGCCTCCTCGTCAACGTCGTCAAACCGGAGGGCGGCGAGCAGGCGGTTTCGGACAGCGACAACAATATCTATCGCGCCCTGTTCGGACTGCGCGGCGACATCTTCAACGACTGGAACTGGGATATCGCCTTCGAGCACGGCGAGACCCACAGCCGGGTCAATGTGCATGACACGCGTTTGAAGATGCTGGACAACCAAGCCACGCAAGCGATCACGCCGCCCGGTGGCTACACCGGAACGATTTATCACACGGCGTGGGGCGATCCGGTGATTTGCGCGTCGTCGGTGTCCAATCCGAGCGACGGGTGCGAGCCGGTCGACTTCTTCGGCGCCAACAGCATCACGGCGTCGCAGATCGCCAAATACTTCAAGGACGAATGGCAGACACGCACGATCGTTCAGGACGATCTGACCGCGAACCTGCACGGCACGCTGTTCAACGGTTGGGCCGGTGCAATCCAAGGCGCGGTCGGGCTCGAATGGCGGCACGAAGAGGCCGAAGGCCAAGCCGACGCGCTTACTCTGGCCGCGGCGTTCTCGGCGCCGCAAGTCACGCCGCTGCCGCGCGTTTCGCGTGAGGTGACGGAAGGCTACGTCGAAATCAATGCGCCGCTGTTGTCGAATGTGCCTCTGGCGCAATCGCTGGCGGTGGACGGCGCCTATCGCTGGACCAATTACAGCAACGCCGGTTCGGCGGAGCCTTGGAAGGTCGGCGTCCAATACACGCCGGTCGAAGGGGTCCTGTTCCGCGTCACGAAGTCCAACGACATCCGGGCGCCCACGGCGGCGGAGCTCAATCCGAACACGATCACGACCAACCTTCCGCTGGTCGATCCATTCGGCGGCGGCACCCACCTGATCGCCACGCTGAATGGCGGCAACCCGAACCTTGGCCTCGAAAACGCCGAGACCACGACCGAGGGCGTCGTTCTGCAGCCCGGCTTCTTGTCCGGGTTCCGGGTGTCGCTCGATCACTACGACATCGAAGTGACGGGCGCGATCGACTCGCTGGCGGCGCCGGCCATCCTGACCGCGTGCTTCTCGCAGAATCTGCTCTGCAACCTGATCACGTTCTCAGGCGCCTATAAGGCCAGCCCCGCCGCGTCGATCTACTCGAACTTCCAGAACCTCAGCAGGCTCCATGCAGAGGGCTACGAACTCGTCGCTCAATACTCGATCAACGATGTGCTCGGCGGCAATTTGGATCTCTCGCTGAACGCCAACAATGTCATCGATCTGCGGACGATCGGCGCCACTGGCCTCATCACCAAGCTCGATGATGTGACCGGCAACGCGGGCTCGCTCACGAACATCGCCGGCGTGCCTCAATACAAGATCGACGGCATCGTGAGCTACTCGCGCGACAACTGGACGCTCACGGCGCACGGCCGCTACATCCCCGAGAGCATTCTCGACCCCACCAAGAAGGGGCCGGAAGATCCGGGCTACAACATCAATCTGGCCAACAGTGTGAGCCTCAATCGCGTCAGCTCGCGCTTCTATCTCGACCTTTCGGGATCGTTGCGCCCGTCGGCGACGCTCTGGGGCGGCCGCATGGAGCTCTACGGCGCCATTTACAACGTGTTCGATACGGAAGAACCGCCGGAACTGCGTCTGTTCGGCAACCCGCTTCAGTACGATCCAGTCGGTCGTGCGTTCCGTATCGGCCTGCGCTCCAATTGGTAATCCTCCCGTACTCGCATTGATTGCCCGCCCCGATATGCAGCTGCATATCGGGGCGTTTCTTTTCGAGGCGGCGTGTGGCGTCGGGCCGCGGAAGCGGTCGCGTCAGGCGTTTAGGAACGCGAGCGCGGCGTCGCGGAACTCCGGGCGCGCGTGCAGCGTGAAGTGATCGACGCCCGGCAGGGAGAGGTAGCGGTGGCGCGGCAGCGCCGCGCGCAGCCGCTCATTCGGATGCGCCACCATATCCTTGTCGCCGTTGATGATCAGAATGTCCGATTGGATCGCTTGCAAGCGCGGAACTTCTGCCTTGGGGTTCGCGGGGCGCCGCGCCACCGCAGCGAGGGCGCGCAGGTCGTTACTGCTCTCGTCGATATATTTGGCGATGACGGGGACGCGGGCGCGCGCCTCGGCGGAAAAGCCGCGTTCGAGTTCGGCGGCGAGCGGGCCGGCGATTTCCGTCGCGAAGATGTTGTCGCCCAATCCGCCAATAACGATGCGGCGGAAGCGCGTCGGCGCACGGCTTGCGAGTTCCAGCACGAGCTTGCCGCCCAGCGAGAAACCCACGGCGTCGAGCGGACCGGGCGGGAGGTTGGCTTCGAGATCGCCGGCGAGATCGGCATAGTCATCGGGATCATGCGAAGCGCGATTGGCGCCGTGCCCCAACACATCGCGGCCGATGACCGCGCGCCCCGCTTTGCTCAGTGCTTCGCCCCAACCGGTGCGCCCCCACGTGCCCTCGAAAGAGCCGCCCCATCCGTGAACCAGTATTACTGGCGGCAATGCATCATTCATCGATCATCATTTCCGATGGCGAGGCGATAACGGCAGAGTAATATCACTTACTTTCGCTTCGCAATGTGGAGAACGGCGCATGGTCGCGCAACCGAACTCAGGCAACGTCTATGTCGCTTGCGTGCCGCACACGCCGGTCATCCAATTGCAGGAAAGTCAGAAGCAGGCGAGTGCGGGGTTCTGGGCGGCGTACGATGCGCGCGTTGCGGAATTCGATGCGTTTGATCCTGAACTCGTCGTCGTGTTCGGCTCGGATCATTATTCCAACATTCACTTGAACCTGACGCCGAGCTTCATGGTCGGCCATGCCGCAGAAGCAATTGACGATTGCGGCGGGTTGCCGGGGAAACTCGATGTTCCGATGGATTTGACGCTCGCTTTGTCGCGTCGCCTCATGGAAGAGGAATTCGACATCGCCAATTCATACGCCATGAAGGTGGACCACGGTTTCACCAACATGCTCGCCATCTTCTTTCACCGTAAGATCGCTGCGCGCCCCGTCATTCCAGTGTTCATCAACGCGCTGGCTGAGCCGAGGCCGTCCATGCGTCGTTGTCGTGAATTGGGCGAAGTGATCGGCGCCTGGGCGGGCGTGTTGGGAAAGCGGGTCGCGTTCCTTGGCTCTGGTGGGTTGTCGCACGAGACTGGCGCGATCTTTCCGCAATATCACAATGCGTCGAACGAAAAGCTGCGTCACTACATCGTCAATGGCGGCAGCGAAGAGGGCATTCCCGAGAAGAAGTGGCACGATGACATCGCCAGAATGATGGACATCGGTTCGGCCAAGCTGGTGGAAGGCGTCGGTAAGACATCCGTGCGGAAGGAATGGGACGAGCGCTTCCTTGAAGTCCTGGCGTCCGGCGATCTCGCGCAGTTCGACAGCTGGATGGATGCGGACATGATCCGCGACGGCGGTCAGGGCGGTTCGGAAGTGCGTCTTTGGCTGGCGGCCGTGGCCGCGGGCAAAGCGGCGGGCGGCAAGCCGCTCGTCGTCGATTATTATTCGGACACAACAACAATTGGAGTTGGCGCCGGCGTAGTGCACGCGCCGGCGGCGTGAACGACCAACGCAGGTAAGGAGGCTGAGTGATGAGACTTGCTGGCGCTGTGGTAAGTGCGCTCGCGCTGCTGTGCTTGGCGGGCTGCGTCACGCAGACGGAATCAGCGGCGGGCAGTGATGCGCCGGGAACGCCGGTGGCGATCGCGCGGCAGGGATCATTCGAGGCCGGCGGCGCTGTCGTGGGCGCCGCGGACAACTCGATCTCGTGCGATCACGGTCATGTGGAATACGAAATTCCCACAAACGCACGCGCGGTGCCGCTGTTCTTGTGGCACAGCTCCAGCGCCGCGGTTTGGGATCGGCGCTGGGATGGCGGTGAGGGCTATAAAACGATCTTCCTCCGCCGCGGTTTCCCCGTCTACATCTGGGACGGCCCGCGTGTCGGGCGCGGCAATTATGGCTGCGAAGCGTACACCTACACGCCGCACGTCGGGCAGGATCAGGCGAACTTTCTCGCTTGGCGGTTCGGCGCCCGGTTCATGGAATGGTTCCCGGGCGTGCAATTTCCGACCAGCGATCGCGCCGCTTGGGAGCAGGCGACGCGCGCACGTTATGACGAGTTCGATAGCGTGCGCAACGCGCAGCTTGAATCGGACGCCGCGGCGAAGGCGCTCGACCGCATTGGCCCGAGCGTGCTCGTCACCAATTCCGCCGGCGGCTTTCGCGCGCTGCTGACGGCGCTGAAGACGGACAACGTCGCGGGGATCGTCTCTTACGAAAATCCTGGCTTCGTTTTCCCGGAGGGCGAAGGACCGCAGATGACGCCGGGCGTGTTCGGGCCGGTCTACGTGCCGGTGGAGCAATTCAATCGGCTGACGCGGTTTCCGATCCAGATCGTCTGGGGCGACAACATCGACAAGTCACCGGTTTGGCCCGGATTCTACCACCTCTCGGAGCAATTCGTGGCGATCGTAAACGCGCATGGCGGGCATGCCGAGATCTTGCGGCTGCCGGATGCGGGGCTGCACGGCAACACTCATATCCCGTTCGCCGACCTCAACAATGTCGAGGTCGCCAATCTCCTGTCGGACTTCCTGCACCGCAATAACCTCGATCGGCGCGGCGCGAGTCATTGAAGCGCAGACCGCGCCGCTCCCGATGAAAGGGCGGCGCGGTCTGAGCGGCGTCATTGTTTCAGTCGCAGCTGGCCGAGGAAGTCGCGCTTGCCGATGGCCACGCCGTTGTGCCGCAGGATGTCGTAGGCTGTCGTGACGTGGAAGTAGAAGTTCGGCAGCGAGAATGAGAGCAGGAAGTTCTCGGCTGTGAACGGCAGCTTGCGATCCTTGAACACAAACAGCATGTCGCGCCCTTCGAGCGCGTTGACGTCAGCAGGCGTGTAGCGGCCGAGCTGGGCCAGGCTCTCGGCGACCATCGCCTTCAGCCCGGCGAATGACTCTGGCGGCGGGGTGGGGTCTGGCGAAAAGCTTCCGGCCTGCACCGCTTTGATGGCGCCGGCCGAGTGCGACACGGTTTGCGCAACCTGGAAGCTGAATGGCTGCATGTCATCGAACAGGCGCGCGCTGATGCACGCCGCGGGACTAACGTTTTTCTCGGCGCAATGCGCCTCGGCCTTGTCCAGCAGACCGGAAAGCGCGCGCAGCGTCTGCATGAAAGACGGGACCGTGACGTCGTAAAGTGTAAGAGCCATGCGGGGCGTTCCTCCTGAGCGGGCATTGGTAGCATGCCGATCGGCGAGCGCCAGTTCACCCTACGACGCCGAGATTGCGGAAGACGTTGCATCAGGCGGAATGCTCATTTCCGCAACGTGCAATTGCTTCTGGCGCCGCCGGCGCGGAGACTTCCGGCCGATACGAAAAGGCGCAGGGCGCTACGTGGACAGCTTGAGGTGTCGAGATGAGAACGGCCGCACTGACGATTGCGTGCGTGGTAGCGCTGACGTTCTCGCTGGCCGCCGCGGCGCAGCCGGCGGCGGAGACGCCGGGCCCGGTGCAATGGGCGCCCGAGGCCAAAGCGTCGGTCATTGTGCCCTCCAATGACATCAATCTCGACGCATGGGCGGCGTACAGGAACCGTCAGGCGACGCCATCCGTCGATCAACATCTGACCGATCCGATCCTGATCGGCGCGATCGATCTGCATGCGCATTTCGGTCCGGACACCTACGCGCGGCAGTGGGATGCGTTTGAGATCGCGCGCCATTCCGATGAAGCCGGCATGCGCGCTGTCGTGTTCAAGAATCATTGGTCGGAGAGCGCGGGGCTCGCTTATCTGGTCAACCGATATGCGGGGCTGCACCACCTGCAGGCCTTCGGCGGCCTCGCGCTCAACACGCCGGAGGGAGGGATCAATCCCGAAGCCGTGCGCTATTTCGCAGAAGTGGAGGGACATTACGCGCGCATCGTGTGGATGCCCACACATGATTCAGAGCATGAAGTGCGCGCGTTGCACGAGACGCGGCCCTACGTGCGGGTTTCCGACAATGGCGTTCTACTCCCGCAAGTTCTGCAAGTGCTCGACCTTATCAAGCACTATGATTTGACCCTGGCCACCGGCCACGTGAGCCCCGAGGAGATGCTGCAAATCGTGTCGGCGGCGCATGATCGGGGCATCACGCGCATCATCCTCACCCATCCCGGCCTGGGGCCGGTTTTCACCGATCCGACGTTGGATCAACTTCGCCAAGCCGTGGCGATGGGCGGCTACGCTGAGGTGGTCGCCTCGGAGCTTTTGGGCGCGGATAAGGACAAGTTCGTCGCCATGATCCGGGCGCTGGGGCCGCAACACGTCTTCGTTTCGACCGACAGCGGCCTTGTCGGCACGCACAATCATGCTGACGCGTTGGTGCTGTCCATCAGAACCCTGCGTGCGGCCGGCTTCTCGGAAGGCGATCTCGACCTGATGTTTCGCAGAAACCCGGCATTTCTGATCGGTTTGCCGAACTGAGCGGATTAGGAGCGCCGCGCGGCTTTGGGACGAGGCGCCTTTGGCGCGGCAGGTTTCGTTCGCGGCGGCGCGGGCGTGACATCGTCGGTGTCGGGGCTGGTCAGATCTTTCAAGATCGACTCGATCATGCGCACCACGGCGTCGACCCGCCGGTGGCGGGTCGCGCCTGTGATGATCACAAGTTTGCCCGTAAACTTCGGGTCGACAATGCGCGACGCGCGCAGGCGCTTGGCGTGCACGTCCGCGCCGATCCAGCCCATGCGCGCGGCGGCCGCGCCGGACGCGAGCGGTGAGATCAGATAGCCCGCGCCCTCGTAAAGCAGCGCGGCGGTGGGACCGGGCGCATTGACCTCGGCGGCGATCGACAGCGTCATGCCCTTGCTCGCGGCGACGTCGTCGAGCGAGCGGCGCCAAGCGTTCGGCCGCGACGGCAGCAACAAGGGCAGGCCGGCGAGATCGGAGAAGGCGATCGTTTCGTTGGCGGTGGCGGGGCTGTCTGGCAGCCCGACAACGTAGCTTTCAAGCTCGCAGACGACGCGATCGTCGTGGCTGACCGATGGTCCGCTGCGCATGAAGACGGCGATGTCGATGCGGCCTTCCTGAATGTCCGACTTGATCGCGGTATTGAACGCGTCCGACACGTTGAGGCGAATGTTCGGATGGTTCTGCTTTAGCTCGGAAAAAAGCGGCCCCGACAGGAACGGCGCCACTTGCGGGCTTACCGCGACCCGCACCTCGCCCGCGAAGTCGTTGCGAAGCTGTTCGCCGCGTTCGACCATTTCTTGGGCGGCGGAGATGATGAGATCAATCTGCGGCATGATCTTTTCGCCGAGCTCGGTCAGCAGTACGCCGCGTCCATTGCGGTAGAAGATGCGCCCGCCGCACTCGCGCTCCAACGCGGCCAGCTGGCGGCTTACGACTGACTGCGCCCAATTCAGGCGCATCGCCGTCTTGCTGAGACTGCCCGTCTCTAGAATGTGCTTCACCATCTGAAGCTGTGCCAATTCCATGGCGTCCCTCCCGAGGGTATTTCCTTATTTCGATACCGGTAATTCACGGAAATTGGAAGCGGGCGCGCCGCTCAGGCGGCGGCATGCGCATAGCGCAATCGCGTTATGCATGCGCGCGGGGGATCCTGGCGCCCCCAAGGTTTCCTCGGGCAATCCAGAATTGACGCCGCCGGCCTTGCCAAACGGCATGCGTCGATTGAGGTTTTTGCGAAGGCGAGGACTCCCATGAAGCGTAGCGTCGACCGTATTCTCACCACGCATGTCGGGAGCCTGATCAGGCCAAAAGCGCTGCTTGACGCCGTTGCGGAAGACCGGAAAGGCGGGTCGCACGAGACATATCTTTCGGTTCTGAAGTCCAGCGTCGAAAGCATCGTCCAAGAGCAGGCCGAGCACGGCATCGACATCGTCAATGACGGCGAATTCGGCAAATCGAGCTGGGCGACATACGCGCGTGAGCGGATGACGGGCTTCGAGGCGCGCCGAGACCAGGTGGTGCCGTGCGATTGGCTTGGGCGCGACCGTGAGCGCTTCACGGAATTCTTGCAGGAGACATTCCCGCGTGGGCTGACCGGGTTGCCCGCGGATGCGTGCGTTGGTCCAATCGCCTATAGCGGCAAAGCGATCGCTGAACGCGACGCGGCCAACCTGAAGGCGGCGGCGGCCAAGGTCAAAGTGGAGGACGTTTTCCAGACTGCGGTGGCGCCGGCCAGCATCGATTACGACGCGATCAACGAATACTACACCAACGAGCGCGATTACGTGTACGCCATCGCCGACGCGTTGCGGGAAGAATATCAGGCGATCTACAAAGCCGGCATCGTGCTACAGGTCGATGACGCCGTGCTGGCGAACATGTACGATCACCTGACCAAGGACGATCCGTCGAAGTACCGTAAATGGGCTGGCTTGCGCGTCGAGGCGCTCAATCACGCGCTCGAAGGCATCCCGGCGGATCGCGTGCGCTATCATATCTGCTTCGGCAGCTGGCATGTGCCGCACGTCGCCGATGCGCCGCTCGAGGGGTTTCTCGATCTGATGCTTTCGGTGAACGCCGGCGCCTATTCCATCGAGGCCGGCAATGTCCGCCATGAGCATGAGGTGGAGGTCTGGAGTCGCGTGAAGTTGCCGAAGGACAAAATCCTCATTCCCGGCGTCATCAGTCACCACACTGTGACCGTGGAGCACCCGCAGCTCGTTGCGAACCGTCTTGTGCAATTCGCCAAATATGTCGGTCGCGAGAATGTCATCGCCGGCGCCGATTGCGGCTTCGCGCAGGCCGAGGGCATCCAGCGCGTGCACCGCCAGGTGATGTGGGCGAAGTTCGAGAGCCTTGCCGAAGGCGCGCGACTGGCGACGAAGACGCTATGGGGACGTTAGCGGCCGCGCGTGGACATAATGGCGGTTCGAGGGGCTTGCGCGGCTATCGCGGGCTTAGCAACCTGTCACGGCGCAAGTCCAAGGCTCGCTAATGTCCCTCGATCCCGTTCTACAAAACATGATGGCCGCGCTGGCGAAGATGAACTTGCCGGCGTTCGCCGACGGTACGCCGGGACAAGCCCGAGAGCTGATGCGTGCGCTCCGGGCCGCGCGGCCGGCGCCGCCAACGCCCGAGATCGGCTCGATCGAGGACGTTACGCTCTCCGGTCCGCGCGGCGACATTCCAGCGCGTCTCTACGTGCCGTTCGACGCTCCAGCGGGACTAATCGTCTGGTTTCACGGCGGCGGTTGGGTGGTTGGCGATTTGGACAGTTCGCATGCGCTCGCGCAGCATCTCGTGGATGCGTCGGGATGGGGCGTTCTGAGCGTCGACTACCGCTTAGCGCCAGAGCATCCATACCCCGCGCCATTGGACGATGCCTATGCAGCGCTTGAATGGGCGGCCGCGCGCGTGCCTCTGCCGATCGCCGTCGGCGGCGACAGCGCCGGCGGCAACCTCGCGGCGGCTGTAGCTTTGCGCGCCCGCGAGCACAGCGGCCCAAAGATCAGCGGACAGATCCTGTTTTATCCCGTCACCGATCACGACTTCGAAACGCCGTCCTATCGTGAGAATGGCGGGCTTGGTTATTCGATTACCACCCGCGACATGGCTTGGTTCTGGGATCACTACGCCGGCGCCGACCAACGCGCGCATCCGTTCGCATCGCCTCTACGCGCGGAAGATTTTTCGCGGCTTCCGCCGGCTTTTGTCGTCGTCGCTGGTTACGATCCGCTGCGCGACGAAGGCGTGGCCTATGCGGAGCGCTTGGGCGCCGCACGTGTTCCCGTGGCGCTGAAACACTACCCGTCCATGATCCATGGCTTCGCGACGATGATCGGGCCGGTGAAGCAGGCCGAGGAAGTGCTCCGCGATGCGGGCGCGTGGACTGCTGCGCTCGTGACGCGAAAGTAGCTGTGCAAAGCATTAGATTGCTGATTCAGCAACTCTGGTATCGCCAAGCCCGTAGTCGTCGAACGGCGTGTTCGCGCTAAACCTATATGCGGAGGTTTGTGCGCATTTCCATGCTGCATGAACGCTCCGGGCCGACGGTTGCGCCGTCGCGGAAAAGCGCTCACGTTTGCAGAGCTGAATAACGCGCGCGGCGGGATCGCCCGCGAACGAAGTCCGAGGAGTTTCAGATGTACGATCCGACTGATCCGCGGTCCACGTTGCAAAAGTCCGCGGCGAGCGCGGCCAAGCCGGCTCAGCCAGCGGCGGATGCAGAGTATGGTCTCTTCTACAAGGATCCGCCGCAGGAAGACGATGCGAACGGACGCACCTGGTACAGCCGGGGACAGAACTTCGTCGTCGCCTACAGCGAGGCGAAACCGGGCGCTTCGTTCGAACGCAAAGACCAGATCGACGAATGGATGGTGCTCGTGCCGGATCACGACACGCCATTTGTCGCAAGTGCGGCGAAACAGGAAGAGCGCGGCGACGGCTATTCCGTCCTTGTCATGCCGCCAGGCGCCAGCAAGCTCACGTTTCCAAAAGGCGGGCGCGTCGTGCGAATCTTCACCTCGCGCTCGAAGGATATCGCCGACAAATGCGCGAACGCCGCTTCGTATGCGGAGCCGCATGCCAATATCCCGCCGTTCGAGCCGTGGCCCGATCCGGTGGGCGGTTACAAGGTGCGTGTCTATTCGCTCAATGTGCCGAAGGAGCCGGGACGTCTCGGACGCATTTGGCGCTGCACCACCTTCATGATCAATTATCCGGAATTGCAGATCGGCGCGCGCGACACCTCGAAGCTGTCGCCGCACTATCACGACGATTTCGAACAATGCTCTTTGCTGCTGGCGGGCACGTACATCCACCACATGCGTTGGCCATGGACGGTGGATCAGAAGCATTGGCGCGAGGACGTGCACGCCGTGGTCGACTCCCCGTCGATCACCGTCATTCCGCCGCCCGTCATTCACACTTCGGTCGGGACGTCGGCCGAGAACCAGCTCATCGACATTTTCTCGCCGCCGCGCGTGGATTTTTCGCTCAAGGCGGGCTGGGTGCTCAACGCCGACGAATATCCGATGCCGGCGAAGCACTGAGGGGGCGGGGCGCACCCACGTGCGTGGGTGCGCCTTCAGCTTGCGCGGGAACAGCCTAAGCCGGGTGGCGATTGAACCAGGGCTGCGCCTTTTCCAGCTGAGCCGCTAAGCGGAAAAGCAACGCCTCGGCGCCGCCCTTCGCCACGAATTGCACGCCAATCGGCATGCCGTCATCGGCCCAGGAGAGCGGCACGCTCATGGCCGGCTGGCCGCCTATATTGAACGGCTGCGTGTTGGGAATGAAGCTGTAGAGCCGTTCGGCGTAGTCGGTCAGGTCTTCGGCGTTGGTGTCGATGCTGCCGACCGGGACGGGCGCCTTGGCGAGCGTGGGCAACAGGAAGATGTCATAGCGCTCGAAGAAGGTTGCAAGCTTGCGCGAGAGCGCGTGCAGATCCTGCAGCGCCATCGCCGCCTTCACGCCCGTGAAGGTGGCGGCGTTTTGATAGAGCATCCAGGTGAGATGCTCGACCTCTTCCC
Source organism: Caulobacterales bacterium (assembly GCA_035548735.1). GTDB lineage: Bacteria > Pseudomonadota > Alphaproteobacteria > Caulobacterales > Aquidulcibacteraceae > Vitreimonas. The sequence goes on from DASZSK010000154.1 coordinate 18,737, forward strand.
GCTGGATCGGCGCGCCGCGACGTTCGCCTTCGCGGTCGAGCGTCGCCGCGACCGCACAGGTGACGAGCGTGTTGGCGTGCAGCGCCATCTGCTGGAAATCGACGTCAGGTTTGGCTTCTTCCACTTCATGGCCAAGCGACTCGCAGAGCTTGGCGGCGTCGCGAACAGCCTTCGCGGGCTCCGCATGCGTTTCGCCCCATACCAAAGTCGATGTGGTGAAGCCGATCCGCAACTTGCCCGGGGGCTTGCCAACTTCGTCGAGAAACGGCGTCGCAGGCGGATCCAGCCAATACGGATCGCCCGACTGCGGCTTGCAGGCGATGTCCAGCAACAGCGCGCTATCGCGCACGGAGCGGGTCAGCGCGTGCTGCACGGAAAGTCCGCCCCAGCCTTCGCCGGCCGGCGCAAGCGACACGCGGCCGCGCGACGGCTTCAGGCCGAACAGCCCGCAGCACGATGCCGGAATGCGGATCGATCCGCCGCCATCGCTGCCGTGCGCAGCGGGGACGATGCCTGCAGCGACGGCCGATGCGGCGCCTCCCGACGAACCGCCGCTGGTGCGTGCGAGATTCCAGGGATTGAGCGTCTTACCCTTGGCGACTGGTTCGGTGACGCAGGCCAATCCGAATTCCGGCGTGTTGGTCTTCGCAAAGAGAACCAAGCCCGCTTTGCGGTAGAGCGAAACGATGGCGCTGTCGGCGTCGGCGATGGCGTTGGCGAAGATGCGCGAGCCGGCGCCGGTGACGACGCCCTTCATGTAAACGCTGATGTCCTTGATGGGATAGGGCACGCCCGCGAGTGGTCCCGCCGGCAGACCTTGTGCGATCGCCGCGCGCGCTTCGCCTTCGAGGTCTGTGATCAGCGCGTTGAGCGTCGGATTGACGGCGGCGGCGCGTTCGAGCGCGGCGTCGAGCAACTCACCGGCGGTCACCGCGCGCTTGGCGACAAGTCCGGCGAGACCGATAGCGTCGTAGCTGCGATATTCTTCGAATTTCATGACACTTCTCCAGCGGAGGCGGCGCGCGCCCGACGCGTTTCAAGCCGGCGGCGGATGATGCCGTGCCGGCGCGCGTCGAGTGGGAAGACCAGGAACATGAGGGCGCCGGCCAGGAAGAAGGGCAACGGCCCGAGGCAGTAGACGAGTTTCAGCGCTTCCAGCGCCTCAGGCGTGTTGTGGCCCTGCGCGTGGAAGCCCAACGCTTGCAGCAGCGGAAGCGTGATGCCGATGGCGATGGCCGGCGATACGTTCTGGAAGAAAGACCAGACGCCGAAATAGAGACCGCCGCGCGAATGTCCGGTGCGCAGCGTGTCGTAGTCGATGATGTCGCCGACCATGCCGAGCGGCAGCGTGAGGAAGGCCGCGCTCGTGGCGCCGAGGAAGCCCATCAGACCGACGAACAGCCAGCCGTCGCCGGGTTTGAGTTGCATGGCGAGGATCGCGCTCAGGCAGATGGCGATGATGAGCGACGTCGCCGCCGCGCGATGCTTGCCGATACGGCGGCTGATCAGCACCCACATTGGCACGCCGAGCAACACGCAGCCAAAGGACGCAAGCAGCACCGGCCCGATCAGTTCGGGTTGGCCGAGATAGTGCGAGATGAAAAAGATGAGTGTCGTGTTCGCCACGCTCGCGCCAGTGTAGAGCACGGTGTAGGCTATGCAGATCAGCCGGAAGGGTCCGTTCCTGAGGAGGCTCATAAGCGTCGAGAGCCAGGGCGCAGGCTTTTGCGGCGGCGTCTTCGGCTCCGGCACGAACGAGACGGCGGCGAACACCGTAAGCGGCGTCAGCGCCATCATGACCAGACCCATCGCGCCCATGGTGAAGCGGTCGATGCCGTGTCCGAGCGTGGCCGTGATGGCGGGCACACACGAGGCGATGATGATGCCGAAGACGTTGGCGCCTTCGCGAAAACCCGCAACTTTCGAGCGGCCATGATAGGTTTCGATCAGCTCAGCGCCCCAAGCGGAATGGGTTAGCCCGAGGATCGAGGCGCCGAGATAGATCACCGAAGTGGCGAAGAAGAGATAGAGCCCGTTGGCGCTCTCCGGCGGCATGAACACGAGCCAAGAGCCTGCCATCGTCACCGGCACGCCGATCAGCATCCAAGGCTTGCGCCGACCGAAGCGCGTGCGCGTGTTATCCGACCAACGCCCGAGCACAGGATTGATGATCACGTCAAGCAGACGCGACACCAGCAGATAAAGCCCGACATCGTTCAGGCTGAGCCCGACGCTCTGCCCGTAAAAAGCGGGCAGCATCGCCGTCAGCGGCACGAATAGGAACGACCAGGGAAGCGCCGGCAGGGCATAGATCGCCAGGCGCCAAACCGGGATGTCGCCGGACTTAGACGCCATCGAAGCTCGGCGGTCGCCGCTCTCGGAATGCGCGGACGCCTTCAAGCCCGTCCTTAGTGCCGAACGCGTTGACGATCGCCGCCGCCTCGTCGCGGAGGTGGCTGGCGTAATCATTGTGGTGCGCGTGTCGCAGCAGCCGCCGCGCGGTGACGAAGGCGCCGGTCGGGCCTTGCGCCAGTTCGCGGGCGATCTCGCTGACTCGCGCGTTCAGGTTCGCTTCCGGGGTGACTTCGGTGATCATGCCGAATTGGAGCGCTTCCTGCGCCGAGAGCGTGCGGTTGAGCAACGTGAGTTCAAGCGCTTTGCGTAAGCCCACGAGATGCGGCAGCACCCAGCTCGAGCCGCCGTCGGGCGTGAGGCCGGCGCGCGTGTACGCCATGACGAAACGGCTGTTGTCGGCGGCGATGACGAGGTCGGCGGTGAGCGCAATCCCCATGCCTGCGCCCGCGGCGGCCCCATGGACGGCGGATATTACCGGCGCTCGAAACGTCTCGAGCATTTCGAGGCCGGCATGGAGATCGCGGATCAATGCATCGACGTACGCCGCCGCCTTGGTCGTCTCCTTGGCGAAGCGCTGCAGATCGCCGCCGGCGCAGAACATCTTGCCGGCGCCGGCGAGCACGAGGGCGCGTACGCTCGTGTCATTGTTGAGTTCGGTGATCGCAGCGCGAAACGCGGCGGCGAGCGGCGCGTCGATCGAATTGGCGGCGTCCGGCCGATTGAGCGTCAGCCAGGCGACACCGCCTTCGCGTCGGATCAGCACGAGTTCGTGTTTGGCGTCCGTTGCCATCATAGCGCCCGCCCGATGATTTCCTTCATGATCTCGTTGGCGCCGCCATAAATCTTGGCGATGCGCCCATCGAGCCACGCGCGCGCGATCGGATATTCGAGCATGTAGCCATAGCCCCCGTGCAATTGCAGGCAGGTGTCGATGATCTTGTTCTGCTGTTCGGTGGACCACCATTTCAGCATCGCCGCTTCGACCGCATCCAGCCGGCCGGCCATGAACGTTGCCACGCAGCGTTCCATGAAGGATCGGCAGACGATCGCTTCTGTGCGCGCTTCGGCGAGCCGGAAGCGCGTGTTCTGGAAGTCCAGCACGGCTTTGCCGAATGCTTTGCGGTCGCGCGTATAGGCGACCGTGTCGGCGATGGCTTGCTCCATGGCCGCGACCGCGACGACGCCGGTAAGGAGGCGTTCTTCAACCAGGCGATCGCTGAGTTGCTGGAAGCCGCGGCCTTCGGCCTCGCCCAGCAGCGCATCCGCCGGAATGCGCGCATTATCGAAAAAGAGTTCGCTAGTGTCGCCGGACCATTGGCCGACTTTTTCAAGCGGCGCTCCGCGCGCAAAGCCGTCGAGCTTTTCCGTTTCCACCAGGAAGAGGCTGATCCCGACGTCTGTCTGGGCGGCGAGCACGATCAGGTCGGCGTTTGCGCCATTGGAGATGAAGGTCTTGCTGCCGGAAACAACGTAAGCGTCGCCCTCGCGGCGGGCGTGCGTGGTCATGGCGCGAAGATCGCTGCCGCCGCTCGGCTCAGTCATGGCGACAGCGCCGATCCATTCGCCCGAAATCATGCGCGGCAGGGCGCGCTGCTTCTGCGCTTCGGACCCATAATGCAGTACGTAGGGCGCGACGATGTCGCTATGCAGCGAGAGCATCGGGCCGACGACGCCGGACTTGGTTTGCTCTTCGATCAGCGCAATCGTGTGCAGGAAGTCGCCGCCGGCGCCGCCATGTTCTTCCGGAATGCGGGGGCAGAGGAGACCAAGGTCTCCGGCACGACGCCAAACGGCGCGCGGCGCCATGCCGGCTTCGTCCCACGCATCGCGATGTGGGAGGCACTCGTTTTCGAAGAAGCGGCGCGCGGTCGCGCGCAGGAGCTCGTGCTCTTCACGATAAGGAAGGCCCGTGGCGGGCCAACGCTCGGGTGACGCGGGCTTGCTCATAGCGTCCGCCCGATTAGGTCTTTCATGATTTCATTGGTTCCGCCGGCGATGCGTCCCAGGCGCGCGTCCATCCAGCGCCGCGCGATCGGCGTGTCCTTCATGTATCCATAGCCGCCGAAGAGCTGAAGCGCGTGGTCAATGACCTCGCAGCATTTCTCGGTCGTCCACCATTTCGCCATCGCGCCGGCTTCGGCGTCGAACTTGTTTTCGACGAAGAGATCGATGCAGCGCTCGAGATAGGCGCGTGCGACGGTCGCGGCGGTCTTGCATTCCGCAAGCGTGAAGCGCGCGCTTTGGTGATCGATCAGGCGCTTGCCGAAGGTGCGCCGATCCTTGGCGTAGGCGATGGCCTCGTCGGTGGCGGCTTCCATGTTCACGACCGCCGACATCGCCATGATCAGGCGTTCTTCCGGCAGGCGCTGCATCAGCTGATAGAAGCCTCGGCCTTCGACGCCACCGAGCAGATTTTCCGCTGGTATGCGCACATTGTCGAAGAAGAGTTCGGACGTGTCTTGAGCCTTGCAGCCGATCTTTCTGAGATTGCGCCCCAGCGCGAAACCCTCAGCGCTCGCGACGTCGAGGATGAGCAAGCTCACGCCGCGCGCGCCGCCCTCGGGATCGGTCTTGGCGGCGACCAGGATGAAGTCGGCCGTCTGCGCATTGCTGATGAAGGTCTTTTGCCCCGTGAGCAGATAATGATCGCCTTGCCGGACTGCGCGCGTGCGCATGGCTTGCAGGTCGGAGCCGCCGCTGGGTTCGGTCATGGCGATGGCGGCGGTGTATTGGCCCGTCACCATTTTCGGCAGATAGCGCCGGCGCTGCTGCTCTGTGCCGTAAAGCTCGATATATGGCGCGATGATGTCGCTGTGCAGATAGAAGGCGAGTTCGTTGAAGCAGGCGCGCGTCTGCTCCTCGATGATGATCATGCAATGATAGAGATCGCCCCCGGCGCCGCCATAGTCCGGGCCGACTTTCGGGCACAACAAGCCGGCCTTGCCGGCGTCTTCCCAGAAAGAATGCGGCGGCGCGCATGCGTCTTGCCACGCCTTGCGATTGGGAAGGCACTCGCGCTCGATGAAGCGGCGCACATTCGCCCGGAAGATCTCATGTTCCGGCGTGTAGTGAGGCGACTCGATCATATGCCCGTTCGAACGAATGGCGGGCCAGACGTCATGTCTGACCCGCCACGTTAGCTAGAAGTTCGCGCGCAGTTCCAGCCCGTAGGTGCGGCCGAAGCCGGGCGAACGCGTGGTGATCTGCGCGTAGGGGAAGGGGAAACGCTGCCCCTGGCTGACGGCGATTTCGTCCGAGAGGTTGCGGCCCCAGAGATAGATGCCGTAGCGACCGTCCTCGGTTTGGAAGCCGAAACGTCCGTTGAACGTCGTGAGCGCTTCGTTGGTGAGGCTCGTGCTGACGTCGACGAAGGACTTGTCGCGATAGATCGCGTCGACGCGGGCGAAGATGTCCACGCCGCTGAAGGCTGGATGCACCCATTGGGCGCCCAAGCTGCCGGAATATTTCGGCTGGTTGGGAATGGGCCGTCCGACCGCGGTCGGATTGCCGACGAACGAGTCATAGTGCGCGTCGAGGTAAGCGAGGTTGCCGTCGAGTGTGAGGCTTCGCGTCGGTCGGGCCGTGAATTCGACTTCCACGCCGTCGCTGGTTGCGGAAGCGGCATTGGCGATGACGAAGGAGAGGCCGGTGAACACCTGCTCCTGCTTGTCGTGCCAATCCATGTGGAAGGCGGCGAGGTTCAGTTCGAGTTGGCGATCGAACCAGAACGACTTGTAGCCCACTTCGTAATTGTCGACCGTTTCCGGAGCGAAGCCGAACTGCGTCGCCGGGTTGAACGGCGGCGAGATGACGTCCGTCTGGAAGCCGCCGGCTTTGAAGCCACGGCTATAGCGGGCGAACAGCATCTGATCCTGGCCGAGATCGTAGCTGATGCTGAGGTCGCCGGTGAGGCGACCGTCATCATAGGTTTCGTTGCGACGCGGGATGTTGACCGCGAAGTTGGGGATCAGTGACGGGCCCGGACCCGCCGTATAGGTCTGCGTGTAGCGCTGGATGTAGGAAAAATCCTTGTTCTCGTGCGTGTAACGCAGGCCGCCCGAGACGTGCAGGCTTGGCGTGATGTCGTAGGTCGTCGACCCGAAGAGCGCCCAGCTGAAGCCCTCGATTGTCGATTCCGTGCGGCCTTGTTCGCCCGTGTAAGTCGGATAAGCGAACGCCGCCGCATTGCCCGCAAGCAGGTATGGAAAGGCCGGTCCGAGCTGGATGCGGCGATTGTTCTCGGTGTTCTCGTTGTAGAGGTAAAGACCCGTGATCCAGCTCCAGGGGCCGTCTCCGTTCGAGGTGAGGCGAAATTCCTGGCTGAAGTTCTCGCCATTTTCTTCGCGGCCCACATTGAACGCGTTGATGGGCAATCCGTCGGAATCGTCGCCGAAATTGGACGTGTAGTTGCGGTACGAACTGATGCTGGTCAGCGTTGCGACGTCGAGGTCGAAGTCGAATCGGGCGGAATAGCCGTGCAGTTCGCGCACTGCGGACTCGTCGCCGTCCAGTTGAACGACATTGTCGTTCGGATTCTGCGTCGGAATGCTCGCCAGGATCGTAACTGCGGTGTTGAGCACGGCAGGGCCGGTTTCCAGCGCGCTGGTGCCGTCTTCCTTGAAATAGTCGACCGCGAACCGGCCTCTCGCCGTGGGCGAGAATTGGGTCGCCACTACGAGGCGCGCGGCGTCCGCCGAGATGTCGTTCAGGTCTTGCCCCGTGGTCGTATCTTTCAGCCAGCCGTCGCGTTGGCGATGCGCCAGCGAGAGCCGCGCCGTCACCGCGCCAGGAACGAGCGCGCCGCTGATCGAAGCGCGGCCTTGCAGCAAACCGAGATTGCCGACGGTCCAATCGCTACGGAATTCGAAATCCTCGGTCGGATCGCGCGTGATGATGTTGATGGCGCCGCCGATCGTGTTCTTGCCGTAGAGCGTGCCTTGCGGGCCGCGCAGGATTTCCACGCGCTCCACGTCGCTCAGGATGGTGTTAAAGGTCGGATCACGGCCTTGATACACTTCGTCGACATAGACGCCCACCGCCGGCGGAAAGCCGGCGTTGATGTTGCTCTGCGAAGTGACGCCGCGGATGCTGATGCGCGGCGAGATCGAGCTTTGATCCATGATGACGTTCGGCGCCTTGATGCCGACGTCCGTCATGTAACCCGCGTTGATGTTCTGGATTTCATTGGCGCCGATGGCCGTGATGGCGATCGGCACGTTGATCAGCTGCTCTTCGCGCCGCTGCGCCGTGACGACGACTTCTTCAACCGCCGCCGGATTGGCCGATTGCGCTGTCTGCGCGTCTTGGTTGGTTTGCGCGAAGGCGGTGGGCGCTTGCAGCGCGCACAGCGAGACGCCCAACAGCAGCGTCTTGCCCGTCAAACCGATCGCATTCGAAAATCCCGCGTTACTCCGAGACATTCATCTCTCCCCTCAAGGACCCCGCGGCGCTCTTCCCGCAATTTGCGAGCGCCCATCAGTCACGACACTGGCGTGATAGAAATCCGCCACGCCAATTGCAGTCGCGCGTCAGTCTTGCGGCCCATCTTTTTTCGGCGCGCGGAACGGCTCTTCGCCCGCGGCGTAATTCTTCTTCACGCCGGAATGGATGCCGCCGGGGTAGACCGGCACGCCTGACACTTCCATCCAATGGCTGTGCGCCAAGTGGTGCAGCGCGAACGCCACTTGGAAGGCGGCGTGACGCCCTTGCGCGTCTTCTGCGGCGTTGACCGCTTGCTTGACCATTTTGGTAGCGAATGTTGGCTGTCCGGCGATCTTGCGCGCCAGAGCGAGCGCCGCGTCTTGGAGTTCGGCGCGCGGCACGACGCGGTTGACCATGCCCAATTGCAAAGCATCCTGGGCATTGATCGGTTCGCCGGTCAGGAGCATTTCCTTGGCTTTGCGAATGCCCATCTCCCAGGGGTGCGCGAACCATTCGACGCCAGCTACGCCCATGGCGACCGTCACTTCCTGGAATTCGGCGTCGTCGCTGGCGACGATAAGATCGCAAGGCCAGCAAAGCAGGAGCCCGCCCGAAACGCATTTGCCTTGCACTGCGGCGATGGTGATCTTCGGGATATTGCGCCAGCGTTCGCAAAAGCCCGTGTAAAGTTCCTCTTCACGCGACATGCGCCCTTCGACGCCGGGGCGGCGATGCTGCTGGAACGGCGTTACCGGCGTGTGGCGCTCCTGGTTGTCGTGGTGATCGCGCTCTAGCAGATCGTGGCCCGACGAAAAGTGCTTGCCGTTGGCCGCGAGCACGATCACGCGCACCTTGTCGTCCGCCGCGGCGCGGTCGAAGGCGGCGTTGAGCTGGTAAAGGAAATCGGTGTTCTGCGCGTTGGCTGACTTCGGCCGGTTGAGCACGATGCGCGCGATGCCCGGCTCCGGTTCTTCGTAGAGGATGAGGTCTTCACCGGGCGAGGTCATGCGTCGTACTCGTGAGATTAAAGGGTAAGGTCGGCAAGTTCGTTGTGCATGCCATAGAAGGCGGGCGGCACCTTCGCGCGATCGCCTTCGTGCTTGACGAGACCGGCTTTGGCGCCCTCGGCTTGCATTGCTTGATATTCAGCCATGTTGCCCGGCTCGATCTTCATGCGCGCGAAGGGAAGGATGAAGGCGTAGTCCGTCACGGTCTTGATGTCGGCGTCATCGATGGCGCCGTCACGGAAGTCGAGTTTGCCGCCGCGGATGCGGCAGTGCCATGCGATCACGCCATCGCCGTTCTTGTCGAGGTGTTTCGGCACATCGGTGAAGACCTCGCAGATGCTGAGCTCGAGATCGGCCGGCGCAAGCGCCATGTAGCGTTCAATCATGCCTCTGAGCGTTTGCAGCCACTCGGGGCTGGCGAATTCGACCTTTTGCACCATGGTCTCACCCGTATTGCGTTTGGTAGGCGGCGCGGACGAGCGCCATGTTTTCGAGCTTCGGGCCAGATTGACCGTAGCCCTGCCACGCCGTGCGGCCGACCATGCGCGCAAGCTCCGGTCCGCCGCGCTCCAGAACGCTGTCCGGGATGTCGGCGTAATTTTCCGCTGGCGCCATGAAGTTTCGCGCGAATGCGGTGGCGACGTGGGCGCGGACGCCGTCAACGGTTTTCGGATACGTGCAATGCCACGTGTTGCCGGTGAACACGACGAGCGAGCCGGGGTCTGCTTTGATCGGCGCGACCATGTCATTCTCGAGCCCGCCGCCGATGAATTGCGGCTGTTCGAATTGCGTTGGGTGGCGGCAGAGACGATGGCTGCCCGGGACCATGCCGAACGTGCCGGTTTCTTCGCGGTAGGGCGTAAGAATCCAGCTGACATTGCAGACAGTCGAATAGGCCGGCAGTGGTGTCGGCACGCCGACGCAATCGCAGTGCATGTGCGTGGAGCGCGCCGTGCCCTCTTTGTAGAAGGCCACCATGCTGAACAGTCGGAAGCTTTGACCCATCATATAGGCCGCCATGGTTCGCACGGCCGGGTTCATGGCGGCGTCGATGAAGACCGGATCGCGTTCCAGCAAGTGAAAGAATTGACGGCCATAGGCCGGCTTTTCCGCGTCGCTATGCTTATTCAGCTCAACCGAGAGTGCATCTTCCTTGCGCGCCAAATCCAGAAGCGCATTGAGCATGCGATCGGCGAAGCCTTTGGGCGCGCCAGTCTTATCGGGTGGGATGATGGTGAAGCCAAACGCTTCGAGTTCGGCGATATTGGTTTCGATGCCGAGCGCGCGCGCTTGGCGATATGTTTCCGCCATGCCCGCGACAGACTTCCAGTCTCCGATCTCCATCTCGCACCTGCCTTGTCGAGCCTTGCCTGGCCCTCGTGATTAAGACACGTCGCGCGACGGCGAGCCGCCACGCGTCGTGCTGCGGTCAGCCGCCGCGGGCGGCCTGCAATACTGGGTCATCCGTTTTGCGAAGAACGCGCGTCAGCACCCGTGATGCGAAGCGCCAGCCATTCGGCGTTCGGCGAAATACGTCCTTGTAGTGCCCAATCGTGCCGGGATGCTCCATCGGTCGCCAGCCATCTTTGTCGGCGGGCGCCTTGCTGCCGTAGGCGATGAGATAGCAAAGACCGCTGGCGTTGCTTTCGTCGTGCACGTCAACAAGGCTGTTCGTCATGATGTGGCGCATGGTGACGCCGGTCGCCACCAGCGCATTCATCGACCAGCGGATCGCTTCGTGTCCGACAAAGGCCGGATGCTCCGGGACAGCGACCGAACCGTCTTCGGCGAACAGGCTGACGAAATTCTCCACTTCGCCATTGTCGGCATAGATGCAATAGCGCGTTTGCAGCCGCGCGCAGGCGTGCTCGATGGCCATGCGTTCGAGGTCGTTCATCAGTTCACCTGCCGGTCGCGACCTGCCCAATAGGGCGCCCGCAACTCCTTCTTGAGCACCTTTCCCGTCGCGCTGCGCGGCAATGCATCGACGAAATCGATGCTCTTGGGCGTCTTGTAGCCGGCGACGCGCGTGCGCGTGAAATCGATCAGCTTGTGCGCGTCGGGTTGGACCCCCGGTTTGAGAACGACGACGGCCTTGATGGCTTCGCCCCATTTCGGGTCAGGCACGCCGATGACGGCGACTTCGGCGATGTCGGGATGCGTGCGCATCGCGTTTTCGACTTCGGCCGGGTAGACGTTCTCGCCGCCGGAGACGACCATGTCCTTCACGCGGTCCTGGATGAAGACGTAGCCGTCTTCGTCCATGTAGCCGGCGTCGCCGCTGCGCACCCAGCCGCCTTGGCGGATCACGCGTGCGGTTTCGTCATCCTGCTTCCAATAGCCCGTCATGGTGCCGGGCGCGCGGATGCAGATCTCGCCGGTCTTGCCGGGCGGATAGATCGTATCGCTTTCGGGATCCATGATGCGGATTTCCGCGCCGGGGATGGGCTTGCCCGCCGAGCGCATGCGCGGATTGCCGGCGACATGATCCTCGCGTGGAAGATAAGTGACTGCGCCGCAGGTTTCGGTCATGCCGTAGAGCTGGATGAAGCCACATTTGAACGCATCGACGGCGCGTTCGAGCAGATCGAGCGGAATCGGCGAGGCGCCATAAAGAAAGTCGGTCATCGACGCCATGTCGCCCGGCTTGAGCCCGGGATAGTCCAGCATCATCTGGATGGTCGTCGGCACCAGCACCGTCTTCGAGACTTTGAAGCGCCGCACCGTCTCGATCACGGCGGCGTTGTCGAACTCGCGGAGCACAACGGTAAACGCGCCGCTATAGACGCCGACGATGCCCCAGCCGGTGCCGCTGATGTGGAAGACGGGCATGGCGACGAGGCTGACGTCGTCGCTCTCCCATTGGTTCCAATCCATGTCGCGCCCGAACGCGCCCGGATGCTCGCCGGCATATTCGTTGAAGGCGGAAAAGCTCAGATGCTTGAGTTGGACGCCCTTGGGGCGCCCGGTCGTGCCGCTGGTGTAGAGCTGGATGGCGACGTCGTCGCGCGCGACCTCGACGGGGCGGTCCGCGGCGCTCTGACGATCGCGCCAGGCTTCATACGCTCCCCACTCGCCGCCTGGCGCCATGGCGATGATCTTGCGTACGTGCGGCAGCTGCGCTGCGATCCGCGCGACCAAGGGCGCGCAATGGTCGTCGACGAACAACACCTCGGCTTCGCAGTCGTTGGTGATGTAAATCACTTCAGGTTCGGCGAGCCGCCAGTTGATCGGCGCGAGGACGGCCCCAAGGCGCGCCGCGCCGTAAAGAATCTCGAAATAGTGATCCGAATTTTTCCCAAGATAGGCGATGCGCGAACCGTGGCGCACGCCCAGTTCATGCAGGCCATTGGCGACTTGCGCGGTGTGCTTGTCGAATTCGGCGTAGGTCGTGTCGCGCCCTTCGAAATGAAACGCGAGTTCGCTTCCGCGATCGCGGCCATGCACGCGCGGCGCGTCCCCGAGCGTGCGAATTTCCGGAAAATAGGCGATCGGCGGTTTTTGCGGCATCGCTTTGGCGGCGTTCGACATCAGGCGTTCCCCTACCTCTCTATGCTGCGCCTGCTTTGGATATGAGATGGTCTCCAAAGCGGGCGCGCAAGGCTTTCTTGTCGATCTTTCCAGTTGCCGTGAGCGGCAGTGCTTCAACGAAGATCACGTCATCGGGCGTTTGCCACGCGGGCAGCTTGGCGCGAACGGCGTTGAGCACCTGGTCTTTGCAGAGGCTTACGCCACGCGATGGCGCCACCACCAGCAACGGCCTTTCGAGCCATTTAGGATGACGCGCGGCGACCGCCGCGGCTTGCGCGACGCCAGGGCAATCGGCGGCGGCTTTTTCAATGTCGGCGGAGCTAATCCATTCGCCGCCCGACTTGATGAGATCTTTGGTGCGGTCGGTGATGGCGATGGCGCCGTGTTCATCGATCGAGCCGACATCGCCGGTTGGAAACCAACCGTCGCCGTCAAGCACATGTCCGCCTTCCCCGCGGAAATAGCCGGAAGCCACACACGGTCCGCGCACCCAGATATCGCCGACCGCGCCGCAGGCGGCTTGCGAACCCTCCGCCGTCCGAATTGCCACTTCGACGGGATAGAGCACGCGTCCCGCGCGGGTGCGTAGCGCGGCTTCATCCATTTCCGGCGTGGCGCAGGTGAATGAGCCAAGCGGAGACAGCTCCGTCATGCCCCAGCCGGTGATTGGCTCGACGCCATATTCATGCAGGCGCCGGCTCATCGCTGGCGGCATGGCAGAACCGCCAACGAGGGCGCGCTTCAGCGGTCCCAAGTCGCGGCCGGTGGCGTCGAGATTGTCGAAGACGCCGGTCCACACAGTCGGCACGCCAGTCGATAGCGTGACGTTCTCAGCATGAATGAGGTCGACGATCGTACCGGGCGGCGGTGCGGCGCCGGGAAGGACAAGCTTTGCTCCAGCGATCGCCGCTACGTAAGGCAGCGCCCAGCCCTGCGCGTGAAACATCGGCACGACAAGCAACACGCTGTCGAACGGCGTCAGGCCGAATGCGACAGCGGATTGCGCGTAAAGCGCGTGGAGCACGGTCGAGCGATGCGATGAGAGCACGCCCTTCGGCATGCCCGTGGTGCCGGATGTGTAGCAGAGGATGGCGGCGGTGCGTTCATCGAACGCCGGCCAATCGAAGTCGTCATCGGCGAGGACGTCTTCGGCGCAGAGCAGGTCGAAGGGCGCCGTCTTGGGCGCTTCCGAGCGCTCGCCGAGGAGGATGTAGCGCTTCACCGTCGGAATTTGCGGCGCGAGCTTGATCACCAGGTCGAGCAGGTCTGGGTCGAAACAGAGGACGGAGTCCTCCGCATGGTTGATGATATAGACGAGCTGTTCTTCCCAGAGCCGCGGATTGAGCGTGTGCAGCACCGCGCCGAGCCCCGGAACGGCATAGAACAGCTCAAAATGACGATGCGTGTTCCAGGCCAGCGAGGCGACGCGGTCGCCCGGCCTGACGCCCAGCGCATGCAAGCCCTTGGCCCAACGCCGCGCGCGGACGTTCGCTTCGGCATAGCCATAGCGCACAACGCCTGACGGCAGCTTCGAAACGATCTGGCGGTTCGGGCTGTACGTTGCGGCATGCTGCAGCATCGAGACGATCTGCAGCGGGCGATCCTGCATCAAACCCAAAAGAGGTTCGCTCATCAGCTCACCTCACGCTGCGACCATGCGCCAATCGGCGAGCACCTCCGCGCACGCGCGTTTGCCGCGAACCACATGTTTTTCCAGCGTGCTCACCGAGAGGCCGAGCGTGTCGGAGATTTCCTTATAGGAGAGTTCGGCCACGGTGCGCAGCTCGATGACCTGTCGGCAACGCGGCGAAAGCCGATCAAGGGCCTGCAGGTACAGGGCTTCCTGTTCGCTGGCGATCAGTTCCTCTTCCGCGGTCGCCGCCTGCATAGGCTCCTCGGCGGCGCCCTCCAGCATGGCGTGCGCGCGATCGAGCGGATTGGTGCGACGGCGCCGAATGACGTTGAGCGCCAGGCGATAGGCCGTCTTGAAGAGCACAGCGCGAAGATTCTTGTAGACGCTGAGATCGCGGCACCGGTGGAGGCGCAGGAACGCCTCCTGAGCGACATCATCGGCATCAGCGGCGGAGTGCAGCACGCCCGTCAGGTAGCTGCGCAGGCTGTCGGCGTTCTCGGCGTAGAGTTTGGAAAGCAAAGCCGCCGTCGCAGCCGCCGGGGCGCGGGTGCGCTCGATCCTATCCCTGGGCTGCCGGTCCGCCATGCGTCGCATGCCTCGTCCCGAGCTTGAAATCGTCGGGTTCGACCCATGGGTCAATAAAACGTTCAGTGAGTCAAGTCGTAATCCCGCTGGTCGAAACGCTTTTCCTCAGGTATGGCTAGAGGGAAACGGGGCGACCCGAGGGAAGCTGGAGCAGCAGATGGCGAAGTCGACGCCGAAGCGGGCCTGGGGCGAGGCGATTCAGAACCGGGACGAGCAGTATGAGCTGAAGCGTCAGGTCGTGCTGCGCACAGCGGCGCGCACATACAGCCAACGCGGCTTCTACGAGACGACGCTCGTGGATATCGCTGAAGAGTTGAACATCTCCAAGCCGACGCTCTATTACTACTTCAAGAGCAAGGATGAGATCCTGTTCGAGTGCCACCGGCTCGGCATCGAGGCCATTACAGACGGCGAAACGCCTATGCCGGCGGCCGGCTCGTGCACGGGGCGTGAACGGCTCGAGGAATTTCTGCGCCGCTACGTCAGGATGGTGGTCGACGATTTCGGCACATGTCTGGTGATGACTGGTACAAATGCGCTCGAGCCGGAAAATCGCGGCCGCGTGATCGAAGGACGGCGCAAGATCGACTCAATGTTGCGCGACATCATTCAGGAAGGCGTCGGCGACGGAACATTGGATTGCCCCGATCCTAAGATGACGGCGATGTTCATTTTCGGCGCGATGAACTGGATCCCGCGCTGGTATCATGCCGATGGAACCATGAGCATCGAAGAGTTGAGCCAGCGGCTCATCAGCTTCGTGATGCGCGCCGTCGCCAAGGACCGCTGCGGGTAACATCGCGTGGACACGTTGCTCGAAACAGCGACGCCGTGCTGGAGCGCCGACGACGCGGAGGCCGTAGCGCTGGCGCGCTTCGGCGTTTCCGGCGCCGCGCGCCTGCTGACCAGCGAGCGCGATCAGAACTTCCATATCGTCTCGGACGACGGCGAGTTCGTCTTGAAGGTGGCGAACGCGGCCGAAAACCAGGCTGTGCTCGCGTTTCAGAACGACGTTCTGGAGCATGTCGCCGCCGTGAACCCGCGCCTTCCGACGCCGCGCATCATGCGCACGCTCGACGGTGAAGCCATGTTTCGCCAGCGCGGCTCGCTGGTGCGGATGCTGAGCTGGCAGGCCGGCAAGCTGATGCATCAGGTGGAGCGAACGCGCGCCCTGCGCGAAAGTCTGGGTGCGGTGCATGGCGATCTGAGCGAGGCGCTGCGTAGCATGAACGGCGCACCCCCGGAGACGGATTTGCTCTGGGATATGCAGGGCGCAGCGCGGTTGGAGCAGCTGCTGCCGCACGTCGCGGATTCTGCGCAGCGCGCGATGCTGGACGCGATCCTCTCGCGTTTCGCGGACCGCGCCGAGCCGGCGCTGAAGCACATGCGGCGCCAGGTGATCCATAACGATCTCAATCCGCACAATGTGGTTGTGGACGAACAGGGTCTCGTCAGCGGGGTCATCGATTTTGGCGATATGGTCTATGCCCCGCGGGTCTGCGATATCGCGGTAACAGCCGCTTATCACGTTCGTGCCGGTTTGCGGCCTCTGGCGGACGCCGGCGAATATGTGCGAGCGTTTCACGCTGTCGCGCCGCTTGAAGCGGCGGAGCGCGCGGTGTTGCCGGACCTGATCGCGACGCGGCTCGCCATGAGCGCGCTGATCACCAATTGGCGCGCGGGGCTTTATCCTGAGAACCGGGCGTACATTTTGCGCAATGCGCCCATCGCCTGGGCCGGCGTCGAAGCGATGACGGCTCCGGGCGCTGCGTTGGAGATTTCGCTGTGAGCATGATCAACGCCTATTCGCCAGGGCGCAGCGGCGAGCTTTCAGAGCGCGAGCGCGATTTGATTGCGCGGCGCGAACGCGTGCTGGGGCCGTCCTATCGGCTGTTCTACGCGCACCCCGTGCACATCGTGCGCGGCGAAGGCGTCTGGCTTTACGGGCCGGACGGGGAAGCTTATCTCGACGTGTACAACAACGTCGCCGTGACGGGTCATTGCCACCCGCATGTGGTGGCGGCGATCGCGCGGCAGGCCGCCATCCTCAATACCCATACCCGCTATCTGAACGAAAGCGTGGTGGACTATGCGGAGCGCCTCGTCGCCAAGCTGCCGTCCGCCGTCAGCCAGGTGATGTTCGCCTGCACCGGCAGCGAAGCGAACGACCTCGCGCTGCGCGTCGCGCGCGCCCATACGGGCGGCACAGGCGTCATCGTCACCGAGGAAGCGTATCACGGCGTGACACAGGCGGTGGCGGAGGTCTCGCCCTCATTCGGAAAGTTCGTGCAACTTGGCGCCCATGTGCGCACCGTGCCGGCGCCGCGCGCCGATGCGCAGGTCGGACGCGTGTTCGCGGACGGCGTGCGCGCCGCGATTGAAGACATGCGCGAGGCCGGGATCAAGCCGTCGGCCCTGCTGCTCGATACGGTGTTTTCAAGCGATGGGCTCTATGCAGAACCGAAGGGATTTCTGACCGAAGCGGTAGCGGTCATTCGCGAAGCCGGCGGCATTTTCATCGCCGACGAAGTGCAGGCGGGTTTCGCCCGTTTGGGCGATGCTTTTTTCGGCTTTCAGCGCCATGGGCTCGTGCCCGACCTCGTCACTATGGGCAAGCCGATGGGCGCGGGGCATCCGCTCTCCGCCGTAGCGGGGCGCCCCGCAGTATTCGAGGCGTTTGCGCGTATGAGCCGCTATTTCAACACGTTCGGCGGCAATCCCGTTTCCTGCGCGGCCGGCGAGGCGGTGCTCGACGTGATCGAGAATGAAGGGCTGATGGAGAATGCCGAACGCGTCGGCGGCCTGATGCGACGCGAGTTGGAGTCGTTGGCGAAAGGAAGCGCCGCCCTCGGCGAGGTGCGCGGCGCAGGGCTGTTCATTGGCGCCGATATCGCCAGCGCCGACCTTGCGACCCGAATCGTCAACGGCCTGCGCGAGCGCCGCGTGCTGATCAGCGCCACGGGACCCGGCGCCAACGTCTTGAAGATCCGTCCGCCGCTCGTGTTCTCCGAGGCGAACGCGGCGCAATTCCTGGAAGCGGTATCGGGCGTGCTGCGGGCGCTTTAGTCAAAGCCGAATTCGCGGAACGCCGTGCAGTGCGGTGGTCCAGAAGCGATGTGCCAACGCGGGTCGCCGCGGCGAAGCTCGAAAATGTTGCAGGCGAGCGTGAAGCCGATCTGCTGGTCTTCGAGATTGACGCCGCCGCCGCGCGAAACCGGATAGTCCGCATCGTCGCGCGCAGAGAGAATATTCTTGATGGCTTCGATGCGCAGCGCCTCGGCGCTCAGCCCTTGCAGGCGCTGATGCAGTGAGGCGAGCCGCAGATAAGTGCTGCGGGCGGGGCGCGGACGTGTCGTTGAGTTCGGTGCGAAGGCGGGCGCCCAGTCCCGGCAGATCAAGGGATGGTTGGTATGAAAGGCGATATCACCGCTCCTGCTGGGCCCGTAATGCTGACTTTCCCAACCTGAGCGCTCGATCATCGCCACGCCATCGGGATCACCCATCACCCAATTGCAGCCAACCGCGTGCGGCGTGGCTTCGATGAGCGCGAGCGCTTGTCTCAGGGATCGGCTCTCAAGCACCAGCCGGTAAAGGGCGAACAGCGGCACGCCGTCGGGATTGGCGCGCAATTGGGTCAGCGAGTTATCGCAGACAGCGAAGCCAAAGCTGTTCATGCCGTTGAGCGAGATCATCCCAGGAACCGAAAGCGCCAGAATCTCTCCATCGGAATTGTCGCACGGGCCGCGCAACAGAATCTGATGTCCGTCGAGAAACTGCGCCAAGTCCAGGTTCTGCGCGATGATGCTGGGCCGATCTTTGGCCGCGGCTATAGCGACCGTGCTGCAGGCTTCGCCGACGCAGTCCATGCGCGCGAAGACGGGCGCCCATTCGAATTCCTCGTTCACGTGCTGAAACGCCAGCAGCGCGCGGCGATCGACGCCCGCGCCTTCGGCGATCCCGTCGACTTCGGCGAGCACGTTCGGGGCGCGTTCCCCAAGCGTGCGCTCGTACGGCGCGCATCGGAAGAAGAGATCGAGATAGCGCCGGCGATCGACGCCGTAGCCGCGCTCCAGATTGTCGCCCCATGCTTCCAGCAGCGTTTGGATGGGTTCGCGCAACAGCTCGCCGTGCGCGCGGCCCCGCTCCCGCGGTCCGCCCTCGATGCGAAAGGTTTTAAGTAAGTTCGTGTCCACGCGCGACCCCTGCACCGATGACACTGACCGTCGCCGTAACCGCTAAGGCTGCGACGACTTTTCACTGCCATTGGCGCAGCTTGTCATGGCGGATGCGCCCCGCAGGGCGCGTCTTACTCCACGCAGTGGAGAAAGCGGGACGGATGGCGAGCAAGGCGCGAGTGGCTGGGGTCGGGATGATCCCGTTCGTGAAACCCGGTCAAAACGAGGATTGGGACGTGATGGCCGAAAAGGCGATCCGTCTCGCGTTGAACGATGCCGGTATCGCTTATAGTCGGATCCAGCAAGCCTATGTCGGTTACGTGTATGCGGACTCGACCGCCGGTCAATCGGCGCTGTACCGCGTGGGCTGCACCGGAATCCCCATCGTCAATGTGAACAACAATTGTTCGACGGGATCGACGGCGCTTTATCTCGCGCGCCAGCTCGTTGAGCTTGGCGGCGCCGATTGCGTGCTCGCCGTCGGTTTCGAACAGATGGCGCCGGGGGCGATCGGCATGGCTTTCGCCGATCGCAAGCGCACGCTCGACTTTCACCTCTCGGCGCAGGAGCGCATTCAAGGTATTGATCCGAGTGCGCCGTTCGCGGCGCAGCAGTTCGGCGGCGGTGGGCTCGACTATCAGCGCCGCTACGGCGCGAAGGACGAAACCTTTGGCCGCATCGCGGTGAAGGCGCGCCAGCATGCCGCCCACAATCCGATGGCGCTGTTCCGCACGCCGATCACGCTCGAAGAGGTGATGGTGGCCAAGCATCTCTACGGACCGATCACGCGCTTGCAGGCTTGTCCGCCGACCTGCGGCGCGGCGGCGGCGGTGCTGGTGTCCGAAACTTTCGCCAAAAAGCATGGCTTGACCGCCGATGTGGTGATCGAGGCGCAGGCGCTGACGACAGACCCCGCGTCGAGTTTCGAAGGCGACTCGATGATGCGGGTGATCGGCTACGATATGGCGAAAGCCGCGGCTGCCCAGGTGTACGAGGCGGCGGGCGTAGGGCCGGAAGACGTGCAAACGGCGGAGCTGCATGATTGCTTCACGCCGAACGAATTGGTCACCTACGAAGCGCTCGGCCTTTGCCCCGAGGGCGGCGCCGAGCAATTCATCCTCGACGGCGACAACACCTATGGCGGGCGCTGCGTCACCAATCCGTCAGGCGGCCTCCTTTCCAAAGGCCATCCGCTCGGCGCGACGGGCTTGGCCCAATGTTATGAACTGACGCAGCAACTGCGCGGTCAAGCGGGGGCGCGGCAAGTTGACGGACTGAAGCACGCGCTCCAGCACAATCTCGGCCTCGGCGGCGCCTGCGTCGTCACCATGTATGCGCGCGCCTGATGGTCGATCGCGCTTTCATCGGCGTGGTGTCGGAGCCGCGCACGATCCAGGTTGAGAAAGGTCAGCTCAAATTCTTCGCCAAGGCGACGGCCGAGCCGAACCCGATCTATTCTGACGAAGAGGCGGCGAAGGCGGCGGGTTATCGCGCCCTGCCCGCGCCGCTGACCTATTTGTTTTGCCTTAACTCAGCGGCGCCTGCCCAGCGCGGGGGCGTGTTCACCGACATGGACGTAGATCAAAGTCGCATCCTCCATGGCGAGCAATCGTTCACGCATCATGCAACGATCTACGCAGGCGACGTCATCACGTTGACCACGAAAACGACGGACATTTACACCAAGAAGAACGGCGCGCTCGAGTTCGTCGTGCAGGACACGGCCGCCGTGAACCAGGACGGCGTACTCTGCGCTGAAATGCGTTTTGTCGTCGTTATTCGCGGCGAGGCGGCGGCGCCATGAGCGCAGTGTGGAAAGCCGGCGAAGCCCTGCCGGAACATATCCAGGGGCCGATCACGCGTGGGACGCTCGCGCTCTACGCGGGCGCGTCGCACGATCACGTGCTGCTGCACATCGATAGCGATTTCGCCAAAGCCGCTGGCATGGGCGACGTGTTCGCGCACGGCATGCTCTCGATGGCCTATCTGGCGCAGTTCCTGACACGGCTCGCGCCCGCGGAGCGGGTGCGGAGCTGGAACGTGCGTTTCCTCGCGATCACGCCGGTGCACGCGACGGTGCGGTGCGGCGGCGAGGTGCTGGAGATCAGGGAAACCGACGGCGTTCGGCAAGCGCGCCTGCGCATTTACACGACGATCGATGGCGGCGTGCGGACGCTCGAGGGCGAAGCGCTGATCGATTTGGAGGAAGGGCAAGGAGCATGACGAGACTGGCGGGCAAGGCGGCGCTCATTACGGGATCGGGTCGCGGCATCGGGCGGGCTTTGGCGCTGAAGCTGGCGCGCGAGGGCGCCAGCGTCGTTGTCAACGATCTCGACGAAGCGCCGGCCGCCGAAGTGGCGCAGGAAATCCGCGACAGCGGCGGCAAGGCCGCGATCTGCGCTGGCGACGTGACTGCGGCTGACTTCGCGCAGCGATTCGTCGACACCGCTCTGACCGAATTCAACGGGCTCGACATTTTCGTCAGCAACGCCGGCTACACGTTGGACAGCGTCATCCAGAAGATGAGTGATGAGAATTTCGCCCGCATCATCGACGTGCATTTGACGGCGCCGTTCCGCATCCTCCGCGCGGCGGCCGAACCCATCCGCATGTTCGCAAAGAAAGAGGCGGTGGACGGAAAGGAGGTCATGCGGAAGGTTGTGCTGATTTCCTCGGTGGCGGGCCTTGGCGGCAATCCGGGGCAAGTGAATTACGCATCCGCCAAGGCCGGGCTCGTCGGCATGACCAAGACAATGAGCAAGGAATGGGGACGCTACAAAGTTTGCGTGAACTGCGTCGCGTTCGGCCTGATCGAGACGCGGCTTACGCGGCCGATGGACGATCCGTCTTCGCGCTTCGAAGTCGCCGGCCAGACGGTGCAGGCTGGCATCGCGCCGGGCGTGCTGGATAGTTTTCGCGCGGGGATCCCGCTTGGGCGCGCGGGCACGCCGGAAGACGCGGCGAACGGCGTCTACCTCTTTTGCTGCCCGGAGAGCGATTATGTCAGCGGCCAGGTGATCACGGTGGGCGGCGGTCTGAGCATCTAGCCCAGTTTCGCCGCCAGCTCGCGCACGAAGTCGGCTTGACCTGGAAGAATGCGCCGCAGTGCGTCGTCGATGGGGAAGAGTCTGGCGTCGTCGATCTCTGGGAAGGTCGCCGTGCGGCCGGATTTGCGCGGCCATTCCACTTCGAAGGTGGAGGCGCCGATCATCGCCGGTGCGGGTTCGCCTTCAAAAGCCCAACAATGGATCAGTTTGCCGCTCTTTTGCTTGAGCGAAGCGAGGGGCAGGAAGGGCGGCGAGGGCGAAAGGCCCGTCTCCTCTTCGAACTCACGCTGCGCGGCGGCGAGGAAATCCTCGCTTGGATTGGCCAACCCCTTAGGAATCGTCCATGCGCCGAGATCCTTGTTGCGCCAGAATGGGCCGCCGGGATGAACGAGCAGCACTTTGAGCTGCTCGTTCTTTCGCCGAACGTACATCAATAGGCCGCAACTGATTTCCACGGCTCAGAGCGCGTGTTCGAGCGCCGGCTCCGCTTGTGCGGGCGCGGACTCGAGCGCTGCGTTGACGGCGTCCTCGGCGCGCTCCAGCCAAACGAATTCGAGCTGGTTGCGCGTCTCTTCCGGGATGTCGTCATAGTCGCGGCGGTTGCGCGCCGGCAGCATCACGCGTTTCAAACCAGCGCGCGCAGCGGCCGTCACCTTCTCCTTGATGCCGCCGACCGGCAAAACCAAGCCGCGCAGGCTGATCTCGCCCGTCATCGCCGTGTCATTGCGGATCGTACGTCCGGTAAGCAGCGAGACCAGCGCCATATACATGGCCACGCCCGCGCTCGGTCCGTCTTTTGGCGTTGCGCCGGCCGGCACATGGATATGGATGTCGCTTCGGCTCAACATCGTTGCGTCGATACCGAGTTTCGCAGTCGAACTCTTCACCAGGCTCAGCGCCGCCTGCGCGCTTTCGCGCATCACATCGCCGAGCTGGCCGGTGAGCGTCAGTCCGCCGCGGCCGGGCATGCGCGCCGCTTCGATAAAGAGAATGTCGCCGCCGACCGGCGTCCAAGCGAGCCCGGTGGCGACGCCCGGCACGCTGACGCGCATGGCGACTTCGTTCTCGAAGCGCGGCTGGCCCAACACATCAACGATGTCCTTCGCGGTGATGCGTGTCGAAGCAACGCCCTTTTCAGCCACGGCGACCGCCAGATGACGGATCGCGCGCCCGATCTCACGTTCGAGATTGCGCACGCCCGCTTCGCGCGTGTAGCCGCGGATGATGGTTCTCAGCGCCTCGTCATCGAACTGCGCTTGCTCGGCCGTCAGCCCATTCGCCGTCAATTGGCGCGGCACGAGATAGCGCTTGGCGATCTCGAACTTCTCGCCCTCGGTGTAGCCGGCGAGCGAGATGATCTCGACACGGTCCCGCAGCGGCGCCGACAACGTCTCCAGCATATTGGCGGTGGCGATGAAGACCACGCCCGACAAGTCGAACGGAACGCCCAAATAATTGTCGCGGAAGTTCACGTTCTGCTCAGGATCGAGCACTTCAAGCATGGCCGCGGCCGGATCGCCGTGAATGCCGGCGCCCATCTTGTCGATCTCGTCCAGCATCATCACGCAATTGCGCGAACCCGCTTTGCGGATGCCCTGGATGATGTTGCCTGGCATGGCGCCGACATAGGTCCGGCGGTGACCGCGGATTTCGGCCTCGTCATGCACGCCGCCCAAGCTGACGCGCACGAACTTGCGCCCCATCGCTCGGGCGATGGATTGGCCGAGCGAGGTCTTACCGACGCCGGGCGGGCCGACGAAGCAGAGGATCGGCGCTTTGCCCTGCGGCGCGAGTTTGCGGACCGCGAGATACTCAACAATGCGCTCCTTGATCTTGGTCAGACCGAAATGGTCGGCATCGAGGATGCGCCGCGCTTCCGCGAGATCAATCGGCGGCGTTTCCGGGATCGACCACGGCAGTTCGACCAGCCAATCAAGGTAGGTGCGGATCATGCTGTATTCGGCCGCCGCCTCCGGCGTGCGTTCGAGCCGGCGCAGCTCCTTGCGCGCCGCAGCTTCGACCTCGGGAGGCATCTTGGCCTTGTCGATCGCTTCTGCGAGGCTGGCGATATCCTGCTTCGAGCCTTCGCCTTCTCCGAGCTGGCGCTGGATCGCGGCGAGTTGCTCGCGCAACAGCACTTCGCGCTGACGCTCGTCGAGCGCCGCCTTGGTTTGCGCGCCAATTTCAAGCGACAGCTTGAGCACTTCAATGCGGTGCGCGACGAGCTTGGACACCGCGTCCATGCGCGCGCCCAGATCGAGCGTTTCGAGAATCTTCTGTTTTTCCTCGGGCGGCGAGTCGAGGTAGGCGGCGGCCAAGTCGGTGAGCTGCGAGGGAGACGTTGCGTCTTGGACCTCGGCGATGATCTCGGCCGGGGCCTGCGGCAGCAGCGTCAGCAACTCGAGCGACTGGCGCTTCAAATTCTCGAAGCGCGCCTCCACTTCGGGCGTTACGGCGGCTTTGTCCGGCAGCGTTTCGATGCGCGCGGCGATGAACGGGCGCTCCTGCACGACTTGCAGGACGCGAAAGCGCGTTTCGCCCTGTACGATCAAGTGATGCGCGCCGCCTTTGGGATCGCCGACATAACGGAGCACGTTGGCGAGCACGCCGATCTGATGCAATTCGCCGCCCGACGGATCGGCGGCGTCCGGATCGCGCTGCAACACGAGGCCGACTTGTTGGCCTTCGCGCGCCGCGCGCTGCGCGGCCGCCACGGAGCGCGGACGCCCGATGGTGAGCGGCGTCACCGCGCCGGGAAACGGCACAAAGCCGCGGACGGGAATGATGGCGACCACGTCCTCGGGAAAGGGCGTGTTGTCGATGGCGGAGGGGGTTTCGATGTCGGACATGGGGCTATCAGGCGGTTTTGCTGAGACGGATGACGAGGCAATTGTTGACGGTGGCGCGGGTGACGGCGGCGTAGCGGCCGGCGGGTAGCGCGATGCGCCGCTCGAACCAGCCTTGCGGCAGCTCCAGGCGATGCACCACGGCGTCGCGAAGTTCGACGGGCATCGTTCGCCGGCCGGAGATCAGAAGGACGCCGTCTTCGATGGCGACATCGATCCGATCTGGATCGACGCCGGGCATGGCGGTGAGGATGAGCACTTCATGGGCGGTTTCCAGCACGTCGACGGGCGGTTCCCATTTGGGCGCGCCGCGCGTCAGCGCTGACGGCGCAAACGCTTGCCGGCGCAGGGTTTCGACCTGCATCAGCGCGTCGAGCGCTTCAGCCCATGTCATCGGACGTGTTCGAAACGGCGGCATCTCAAGCGCCTATCTAGAAGCCTGTTGGGAAGCGGAAAGATGGTGCAAGCGAAGCGTCCGCGGGTTGACCCTGATCAAGGTCGTGTCTCGTGGCCGAACGCTCGATGTCTTAGATGGTCAGGCTGGACCTGAGGCGCAAGACCGCAGCCAGATCGAGGGAACTCAGGCCGCGCGCGGCGGCAAATCGGGCTAGATTGCTTGCGCCCGCAAGGAAGGTCCGGATGGATTCGCCCTATTGGAGCCAGGACGCTGCATCGGTCATGCGTGCGCTCGAGGCGCGCCCGGAGGGGCTTTCATCAGCCGAAGCGGAAGCGCGTCTCGCGCGAGACGGCGCCAACGCGCTGCAAGAGCAGGAAAAGACCGACGCTTTACAGCTGCTGCTACGCCAATTCGCCAGTCCGCTCGTGCTCATCCTGGTCATTGGCTCAAGCATTGCGCTGTTGTTGCGGGAGTGGACAGAAGCCGGCGTCATCCTGGCCATCGTGCTGGGCAGCACGGTGCTCGGCTTCGCCCAGGAATATCGCGCCTCGAAGGCGGTGGACGCCCTGCGTAAGCGCTTGGCGTTGTCGGCGCGCGTGCTTCGCGACGGCGCGGAGCGGGACGTTCCGTTCGCCGGCGTGGTGCGGGGCGATATCGTGTTGCTTTCAGCGGGCGATCTCATCCCCGCCGACGGGGTGATCCTGGAGGCCGCCGACTTCTTGGTCACGGAAGCGAGCCTCACGGGGGAGACATTTCCAGTCGAGAAGAAGCCAGGCGCCTGCGCGCCGCAAACACCCTTGGCTCAGCGCGGCAACTGCGCCTTCGCCGGCGCATCCGTCCGCAGCGGCGCCGCGAAAGTCCTGATCTGCGCTACAGGGAAGCAAACGGTGCTGGGCGGGGTCGCGGCGCATCTGCGCATGCGCGACCCGGAGACCGAGTTCAGCAAGGGTCTCAGACGCTTCGGCTACCTGCTGCTGCGCGTCATGATCGTACTTGTGGTGTTCGTGCTGATCATCAATCAGGTGCTTGGTCGACCCTTCTTGGAATCGTTGTTGTTTTCGGTGGCGCTGGCAGTCGGTCTGTCGCCGGAACTCTTGCCGGCGATCGTCAGCGTCACGCTCTCGGCGGGGGCCCGCGAAATGGCCAAGGAGGGCGTCCTCGTGCGCCGGCTCGAAGCCATCGAGAACCTTGGCGAAATCGACGTGCTGTGCACCGACAAGACCGGTACGCTGACGCGCGGCGTCGCCGCGCTGGAAGGCGCGCTCGACGTCGACGGCGCGCTGTCGCCGGACGTGATGCAGCTTGCCTATCTAAACGCGGCGTTCGAAACGGGGATCGAGAATCCACTGGACGCCGCCTTGGTGGCCGCCGGGCAGGCGAAGGGGCTGGTGGCCGATGACTGGGCCAAGGTCGATGAAATTCCCTACGATTTTGAGCGGAAGCGGCTCACCATCGTGGTGGAAAAAGCCGCAGCGCCGGGCGGCGATCGGCTGATCGTCGCCAAGGGCGCGTTCGACAATGTGATCGATGTCTGCACCGAAGCGAAGATCGACGGAGCCGCCGCGCCGCTGGATGAGGCGGTGCGCGCCAAGTTGAATGGCGCCTATCGGGCCTTCGGCGAGCGCGGATTGCGGGTCCTCGGCGTGGCGACGCGGATAGCGGCGCGCAAAGCCGATTACACGCGCGATGACGAAAGCGCGATGTGCTTCATCGGCTTCCTGACGTTCGCCGACCCGCCCAAACCGGATGCGCGTGACACCATAGCGGCGCTCCGCGCCAAGGGCCTCAAGATCAAGATCATCACCGGCGACAATCGCCATGTCGCCGCCCACGTCGCCGAGGCGATGGGGCTCGATCCGAAGGCGCTGTTGACCGGCGAAGATGTGGACGCGCTGAAAGGCGTCGCGCTTGCGCCCATCGCCAACAAAACGGATGTCTTCGCCGAGGTCGAGCCGCAGCATAAGGAGCGCATCGTCAAGGCGCTGCAACAGGCGGGGCACGCTGTCGGCTATCTTGGGGACGGCATCAATGACGCGCCAGCGCTGCACGCCGCGGATGTCGGCGTCTCGGTCGATCAGGCCGTCGATGTCGCGCGGGCCGCGGCGGACGTGATCCTGCTCAAACAGGATCTGGGCGTGTTGAAGCGCGGGCTGGAGAGCGGACGCAAGGCGTTCGCGAATACGCTGAAATATATCTGCATTACGACGGGTTCCAGTTTCGGCAATATGGTGAGCATGGCGCTGGCGACGCCGCTCCTGCCATTCCTGCCGCTGACCGCGACGCAGGTGCTGGTGACCAACTTTCTAAGCGATCTGCCGTTGATGGCGGTGGCTGGGGACAATGTCGATCAAGCGCAGACGGATGCGCCGCAGCGTTGGCGGGTGCGCGACATTCAGTCCTTCATGCTTGTGTTCGGATTGCTCAGCTCCGTGTTCGACTTGGCGACATTCTTCGTACTGGTGCGTGTGGTGCATGCAGATGCTGAATTGTTCCAGACGGTCTGGTTTGTTGTTTCCGTGCTGACAGAGATCGCCGCCTTGCTCATCTTGCGAACGCGGCTGCCGGCCTGGACCAGCGCCCCGGGGCGGTGGGTGGCGTGGCTCTCGCTTCTGGTCGTGGCCGTAACGCTGGCTGCGCCGTACCTATCGCCATTGAAGGCATTGCTTGAATTGCAGGCGCCATCCTTGTCGCTGCTCACGATTGGCTGCGTGATCGTGCTCGCCTATGCCGCCTCGACGGAAGCGGCCAAAGTGGTCTTCTACCGACGCGCATCGGCCAAACGATGACCGGCGGGCGGTTGCCAGCGATCGCCAGCGCACGCAGGTTGCGGCGCAATGACTAGCGAATCTGTTCTTTCGGTGAGCGGTCTGCGGAAGCGCTTTGGCGCTCTGTTGGCCGTGGATGGCGTATCCTTCGAAGTTGGCCGCGGCGAGATCGTGGGCCTGGTCGGGCCGAACGGCGCCGGCAAATCGACCACCATCAATATGATCCTCGGCGTGCTGGAGCCGTCGGAAGGCGCGGTGCGCGTATGTGGCCGCGACATCGAGCGTCGACGCAGCGAGGCGCTCTCCGACGTGAATTTCGCCGCCGCGTACGCGCCGCTGCCGGGCAACCTCACCGTTGCGCAAAACTTGCGTGTGTTTGGGATGATCTACGGCGTCGCCAACCTCGGCCCGCGCATCGATGCGCTGATCGAAGAATACGACCTGACCGCGCACCGCGATAAGAAATGCGGCTTGCTGTCTTCGGGCGAGCAGACGCGCGTCGCGTTAGCCAAAGCGATGCTGAACCGCCCGCGCCTGCTGCTGCTCGACGAGCCCACAGCTTCCATCGACCCGGCCACGGCCCGCGATATCCGCACCCGTATCGAGACGTTCGCCAAACGCGAGCAATGCGGCGTCCTGTGGACCAGCCATAATATGTACGAGGTGTCCGACGTGTGTGATCGCGTGCTGTTTCTGTCGCATGGGCGCGTGCTGTTGGAAGGCGCGCCGGACGCGTTGATCCGCGAGCATGGCGCCAAGACGCTGGAGGATTTGTTCGTGGCGGTCGTCCATGAGACGCTGCACCAGCCGGAGGGGGCGTGATGCGGACGTCGCGTGTCGCCGCCATCGTGCTGCGGCAATTCTATCTGCTGCGCGGCAGCCCGGTGCGGCTCTTGCCGATGATCGCCTGGGTGGCGATCGACATCGTGCTTTGGGGGTTCATCACCCGCTATCTGAACGACGTCGTGGGCGGCGGCTTCAATTTCGTGCCGGCTTTGCTCGGCGCCGTGTTGCTGTGGGATTTTCTGGCGCGGGTGATGCAAGGCGTGACGACGGCGTTCTTCGAGGATGTGTGGTCGCGCAATTTTCTCAACCTGTTTGCGACGCCGCTGCGGATATCCGAATATCTGTCCGGCCTCGTCATCACCGGCGTATGCACCAGCATGCTGGGTTTGGCCGGCATGCTGCTTCTAGCGACGGCCGTGTTTGGTCTTTCGTTCTTCGTCTATGGGCTCGCGCTCATTCCATTCGTGCTGACGCTGTTCATTTTCGGCATTGCGCTGGGGATTTTCGGCGCAGCGATCGTGCTCCGTTTCGGGCCGGCTTCCGAATGGCTGATCTGGCCGATCCCCTCGCTCATCTCACCGTTTGCTGGCGTGTTCTATCCGCTGGCGACGCTGCCCGGTTGGATGCAGGCGATCGCGCACCTGCTCGCGCCGTCCTATGTCTTTGAGGGCATGCGCGGGGTCATCGCCGGACACGGCGTTTCGCCGACGCTGATCGGCGCCGGGTTGGGGCTCGCTTTGCTTTATCTGGTGGCCGCCTGCGCGACCTTCGCCAGCGTCTATCGCTATGCGCTGCACAGCGGCCTCATCGCCCGCTACAGCGCCGAAAGCGCGGCCTGAGCGGGCGACAGGGTGATGTCGCCTAGCGGCAATAGTGGCGCAGGCCGTCAGTGCCGAGATAGGTGCCGGAATAAGGGTCGAAGGAACGATAGCGGCGCGCGCAACTGTCGTTCCAGGTGCGATCGTCGCGATGCGATTGCGCGTAAGCTTGGCGCTCCTGCGAATCCGTGACCGCCGCGCCGAGCACGAAACCGAGGATGACGCCCGCGATCAGGCCCGCGGTGGAATCGTGATCGTTCTCGTCGTGATCGTGGCGGCGCAGATAGCGCTGACGATATTCCCAATTGCGTTCCCCCCAATAAGGCGGCGGCTCGTGACCACGATTCCATTGCGTGTTGGGCGGCGGCGGTGCGCGCAGCTCGTGGCCTGGCGGCGGCTGGCGATGATCGGGGCCAGGACCCGGTCCCTGCGCCATCGCCGGAGCGGCGGCCAAGGTCGTCGACAGCATCAAGGCGGCGACTGCGTTCGTTATGAGGCGTTTCATGAGAGACTTCTCCAGAGTTCTGACGCCGTCCCTTGATGGCGCATGGAGAAGCTCGGCTGTTGAGGCGGATCAAAGGTTGAAAATTACCTCTGCCTTGCAATCGGCTTCGCCGCTTTTGCCATCAGTTCCTGCTGCGCGCCGAGCAGAGCGTCGCCCATCTTCACGTAGGCGTCGGCGATAGAGAGCATCGGCGATGCGGCGGGCGGTGCGTTGGGCGCCGCCAGAAGCTGCGCTTCGATCGCCTTCAGCATGGCGTCCTGCTGCTGGCGCATCGCTGCGTTCATCGCATCGGCGCCGCTGCGCCACAGATCGAGCGCGCAACGAAAAGCGACAATGTTCGAGGCCATGATCCGTGCAGGCGTGAGCGCGCCCCAATTCCACGGATTAAACGCCGGAAAGGGCATGATCGGCAGTCCGCTCATGCCGTCCTGAGAAATGCGCCGCGCATCCATGGCGACCTCCATGGCGCAATTCTTAAGGCGCCGGTTGCGGCGAGACTTGATATCGCTCAATTCAGCCGTCAACCAATCCACCTATCCATGCCTGACGCGGCGCAACCATGAGCACGGCTTTCACTCTACAGGGCCTGACCAAGGTCTATGGCCAAGGCCCGACGGCCGTGCGCGCGCTGAGCGACGTGGACCTGGAGATCATTGAGGGCGAACTGATGGTGCTGCTCGGGCCTTCCGGCTCTGGCAAATCCACGCTGCTCAACATCCTGGGCGGTCTCGATCGCCCGACGTCGGGCCAAGTGCGCTTTCGTGACTTGAATTTGACGGCCCTGAGCGAGCGGGAGCTGACCACGTACCGGCGCCGGGACGTGGGTTTTGTCTTCCAGTTCTACAATCTGATTCCGAGCCTCACGGCGCGTGAGAACGTCGATCTCGTGCGCGAAATCGCGGAGCATCCGCTTAGTGCGGAAGAGGCGCTGACGCTCGTGGGTCTCGGCGACCGGCTTGATCACTTCCCGGCGCAACTCTCGGGCGGCGAGCAGCAGCGCGTCGCCGTAGCGCGGGCAATCGCCAAGCGCCCTGCCGTCCTTTTGTGCGATGAGCCCACGGGCGCGCTCGACGTGCACACCGGCGTGCGCGTGCTGGAGGCGTTGGAGGAGGTCAACCGGCGCTATCGCTCCACGACCCTGATCGTCACCCACAATGCGGACGTGGCGCGTATGGGCGAGCGTGTCGTGCGCTTCGGCGACGGCCAAATCCGAGCAGTCGAGGCCAATGCAAAACGGGCGGCGCCGGCCGAGTTGGTGTGGTGATGCGCGCGCTCGACAAGAAGCTCTTTCGCGACATCTGGCGCATGCGGTTGCATGCGGCGGGCGTCGTGCTGGTGCTGGGGTGCGGTCTGGCGATGTTCGTGATGGCTGTCGGCATGCGCGGTTCGCTCGAACGCACGCGCGCGCAATACTATGCGGAGCAGAACATGGCCGACATGGCGGTGTCGGTCGTGCGCGCGCCGGACGGATTGGCGGAGGCGCTGACGCGCGCACCCGGCGTCGCGACGGTGGAGACGAGGATCGCCGGGTACGCGCTGCTTGACCTGCCTCAGATCGAAGAGCCGGCGTCCGCAAGGCTCGTGTCCCTGCCGACGCAAGGGCGTCCGCGCGTCAATGGGTTGACGCTTGCGGCCGGTCGCTGGCCCGATCCGGCGCGCCTCGATGAGGCGCTCGTGAGCCAGGCGTTCGCCGATGCGCTCCACTTGCGCTTGGGCGATGCGCTGAACGCGACGCTGAATGGACGGCGTCAGGCGCTACGCGTCGTGGGTTTCGCCAATTCGCCAGAGTTTGTGTTCGTCGCCGCGCCGGGCGAGCTCTTCCCGCAACCGGAGCGCTTCGGCGTGATCTGGATGAACCGCGAAGGTTTGGCCCGCGCCTATGATCTTTATGGCGCGTTCAACGAGGCGGTATTCCGCCTGACCCCTGGGGCCAATGCGGTCGAGACGCGGCGTGCGATCGACACTGTCCTTGAGCCCTACGGTTCCACCGGCGCCTATGGGCGCGAGCGAATGATCTCTGATCGCTATCTGTCGGAAGAACTTAATCAGCTTGCGACCATGGCGGCGTTTCTGCCGACCTTCTTCCTGGTTGTCGCTGCGTTCCTTGTGAACATAGCTATGACCCGCGTGATCGCCACGGAGCGCTCCAACATCGGCTTGATGAAGGCGTTGGGCTACACCGATTTCGCCGTCGCCTGGCATTACGCCAAGAGCGCGCTGATCTTCGCAGTCCTCGGCGCCTTGTTGGGATCGGTGGGCGGCGTCGCGTTCGGGCACGCCGTCGCTGGACTCTATCGTCGTTACTACCATTTCCCGCAGCTCGAATTCAGCGCATCGGTAGCGACGTTCGCCGGGGCGTGGCTGGCCGGGTTGGCGGCCGCTTCGGCCGGCGCGATGACATCCGTCTGGAATTCCGCGCGTCTGGCGCCCGCTGCGGCGCTGGCGCCGCCGCGACCGGCCGCGTTCCATCAGATCGGCGGCGCCATCGCCGCTTTGAGCGATCGGCTGGACGCCAAGAGCCGCATCATCCTGCGTCGGATCGTTCGCTTTCCCCGCCGTGCAGCCACGACGTCGCTGGGCGTAGCCTTGGCGATCGCGCTGCTGATCGTCTCGCGCACGTTTCCAGCCGTCATGGATCACATTCTTCATGCGCACTTCTCGCTCGCGAACCGTCAAACGGTGACGCTCACCCTGGCGCAGCCGCGCGGCGTCGGCGTTTTGCACGACATCGAGCGCTTGCCAGGCGTCCTTTACGCTGAGCCGTTCAGGATCGAGGAGGTGGTGTTCGAACATGGACGCCATCGCGTTCAGGAGGCTGTGTTCGGCACGCCGTACAATGCACGCTTGAGCCGCCTGATCGGGCGCGAAGGCGGGGTCGTCGAGCCGCCGGCGGAGGGTGTGCTGTTGGCGCGGGCTTTGGCGCACAAGCTCGACGCCAAACCCGGCGACGAAGTCCGCATTGAAGAGACGCGCGGCGAACGCATCGTCACGCAGGTGCGTGTGGCCGGCATCGCCGAACCGATGGTGGGCTCTTCCGCCTATATGTCGCTCGACGGGCTGTCGCGGCTTGTGCGCGAACCGGATCAGATCAACGGCGCGCATCTCGTGCTGGACCAGGCGCGCTATGACGCGTTCAACCGGCAGATCAAAGAGACGCCGCTGCTGGTCGGCGCAAGCTTCGTGCGCCTGGCCGAGCGGTCGATGCGTCAGTCGATCGACCAGAGCGTTGGGCGGATGAACGTGATCTATGGGCTGTTCGCCGCGATCATGGCCGGCGGCGTCGCCTTTTCGGCGGCGCGCATTACGCTGGCGGAGCAGGAGCGCGACCTTGCGACGCTGCGCGTGCTCGGCTTCACGCGATCCGAAGTATCCTACGTGCTGATCGGCGAGCTTGCGGCGCTCGCGCTGTTCGCCGCGCCGTTGGGGTGCGTGCTCGGCACGGGCATGGGGATGTGGCTGATGCGCCTGTTCGAGACGGACATGTATGCGTTTCCCTACGTCTTCAATCCGCCAGGTTACGCCTATGCCGTGGCGTTTGGTTTGGCCTGCGTGCTCGTGGCGGCATTGATCGTCCGCCGAAGCGTCGATCGTCTGGACATGGTTGCGGTTTTGAAAGCGCGGGATTGATCTGATGAGCCTACCGACCGTGCCTCCGCCGTCCACGCCGCCGCGTTTGCCGATGAGCCAGCGCGCCGCCAATCTCGTGCGGAGCGTTTTGCATCTGCCGGCACTGGCGAGGTCGTGGTCGCTCGCGCAATGGATCTGGATTGGCGCCGCGCTGTTGTTGGGGCTCTTCGTTGTTTGGATGGTTTGGCCGCGCGCGGAGATGGTCGAGGCGGCGGTGATCGATCGCGGCGTCGTGCGCCATGAGATCATCGATCAGGGCAAGACGCGTATTCATGACGTGTTCGATGTCGCCGCGCCTGTAGGCGGCGAGTTGCAGCGCATCGCGCTGGAGCCGGGCGATGCGGTTGCGCGCGGCGCGGTGGTGGCGGTGATTGCGCCAGCCGATCCTGCTTTGCTGGACGCCCGCGTCGCCGCCGAGGCGCAGGCCAATGTCCGCTCCGCTGAAGCGGCGCTTAATGCGGCGCAATCGTCGCTGGATTTGGCCCAGCGCGATCAGCAGCGGGTGGCCGCCCTGGCGCGTCAGGGCTTCGCTTCCGCCGCAGCGCTCGACAGCGCGAACGCGGCCTTGCGCGCCGCCCGCGCTCAAGCGGCGGCGAGCCGGGCCGATTTGGAGCGGGCGCGGGTCGCTGCCAGTTCGGGTGGAAGCCGCGCGCGCGGATTGACCGAAGTGCGCAGCCCCGTGGCGGGGCGCGTTCTGCAACTCTTGCAGCAGAGCGAGACGGTGGTGGCGCCGGGCTCTCCGTTGATCGAGATCGGCGATCCGCGCGACCTCGATGTTGTGGCGGAGTTCCTTTCTCAGGACGCCACGGCGATGCGCGCGGGCGCTGAAGCCTGGATCGAGAACTGGGGCGGCGACGCGCCGATTCCTGCTCGCGTAGAGCGAATTGAGCCCTATGCGCACACCAAAGTCTCTGCACTCGGTGTTGAAGAGCAGCGCGTGAACGTGATCGTGCGCCTGCAGCATCCAGAAAGCGCGCCGGTCCTGGGACACGGTTTCCGCGTTGATGTGCGTGTCGTGACGTCGGAAACGGCGAACGCGGTGCGCGTTCCAACGGACGCGCTGGTCCGAAATGGCGATGGCTGGTCGGTGTTCCGCATCGTTGGCGGGCGCGCGCGGTTGACGCCGATCGCCACCGGCGATGGGGGCGAGCGCTACCGCACGGTGCGTTCCGGACTCAATGTCGGCGATGAGGTGGTGCTGTTTCCTGGGGAGGCGTTAAAGGACGGCGCCCGCGTTCACGCCGCGCAGGCTCGGGCGCAGACCGAAAATTGAGGAAGGTCAAGGCGCGGAGGACCGGCGGATTGTCTAGTCGCGGATGAAGGAGCCGGCCATGCAGTTTGAGCCAAGCGTACGCGTCATGCTGCTGGGACTCGCCTCCTGGGCCATTCCGTTCGCGGTCTCTATCCTCTTCTATGGCCCCGGCGGCGTGCTGTTGGTCTCACACGCTCTGTTTAAGTCAAGCATGGTGGTGATCGGCGGCGCCTCGGGCGCGTGGCTGTTGTTTTTCGCGTTCCGGCGTATGGCGGCTGACGCGTTGTCGGGCTTTCTCGTCGGCTTGTGCTGGATGGCGCTCAACCTACTGCTCGACTGGATTGTGCTCGTGCCGATGATGCACGTGAACTTCGGCGCCTATTTCGAAGACATTGGACTCACCTATGCGCTGATCCCCATCATGGGCGCGGCGATGGGCGCAGCCGTCAGCGATCCCTATCGCGCGCGTTGGCTGGGTGAGCGCATGCGCGCATCGATCCCGCCTGAAGATCGTCTGGAGGCGAAGCAAAGCTGATGGCGGACGACGTTACGAACCTCCAAGCCTCCGTCAGGAAGCCCGCGCCGCCGCCAACCGCGCCGAGCCCGGATTTCGAACCCGATCCGGTTGGGTATACCGCGCTCTTCTCGGTCCTGGACCGCGCCATGCACGCCAATATGGCGCGCTTCACCTTGGGTCTTTCGCCGCGCGCGATGATGAGCGCGTACCTGGATTGGCTGGGTGGCCTCGCCTTCTCTCCCGGAAAGCAGGCGCAGCTCGTGCATAAGGCGCAGCGCAAGTGGCTGCGCCTCATGACGCATGCGCAGATGCGCTTGCTGCATCCGGAAGCGGCCGAGGAATGCTGCATCGAGCCGCTGCCGCAGGATCATCGATTCCACGATCCGGCGTGGAAGGAGACGCCGTTCAGCCTCATCTATCAGAGCTTCCTGCTGACGCAGCAATGGTGGCACAACGCCACGACCGGCGCCAACGGCGTCACCCCGCAAAGCGAGCGCGCCGTGGAGTTCGCCGCGCGGCAATGGCTCGACGTGTTTTCGCCGTCGAACTTTCTCTGCACCAATCCCGTCGTGCTGGCCAAGACGATGCGTGAAGGCGGGCAAAATCTGCTCAGCGGCGCGGCGCTGTTCGCGGAGGACGTCCAGGCATTGATGGCCGGGCGCGGACCTGTTGGCGCGGAACAGTTCAAAGTCGGCGAGCAGGTGGCGATCACGCCGGGGAGCGTGGTCTATCGCAACCGCCTGATCGAACTCGTACAATATGCGCCGACGACCGACAAAGTACGGCGCGAGCCGGTGCTGATCGTGCCGGCCTGGATCATGAAGTACTACGTACTCGATTTGTCGCCGGGCAATTCTCTGGTGAAGTATCTCGTGGATCGCGGCCACACCGTGTTCATGATCTCCTGGAAGAATCCGGAGGAGGACGATCGCGATTTGTCGATGGATGATTATCGACGGCTGGGGCCGCTTGCCGCTTTGGACGTGATCGGCAAGATCGCCCCGAATGAGAAAGTGCATGGCGTTGGCTACTGCATCGGCGGGACGCTGCTGGCCATCACCGCCGCTGCGATGGCGCGCGACGAGGATGAGCGGTTCAAGTCGCTGAGCTTTCTCGCCACCCAAGTCGATTTTGACGAAGCTGGCGAACTGATGCTGTTCATCAACGAGAAAGAGATCGCCTTCCTCGAAGATCTCATGTGGGAGCAGGGCTTCCTCGACAGCCGCCAGATGGCGGGCGCCTTTCAGATCCTGCGCTCCAACGACCTTATCTGGTCCAGGATGGTCAACGAATATCTGATGGGCGAACGGGCGCCGATGAGCGATCTGTCGGCGTGGAACGCCGACGGCACGCGCATGCCGGCGAAGATGCACTCGGAATATCTGGAGCAGCTGTTCCTGCACAATGATTTGGCCGAGGGCCGCTACGTCGTGGACGAAAGCGCCATCGCTCTTGAAGACATCCGTGCGCCGCTCTTTGTCGTCGGCACGGAAACGGACCACGTGGCGCCGTGGCGTTCTGTCTATAAGTTCCACAGCCTCACCGAAGGCGAATTGACATTTGTCCTCACCAACGGGGGGCACAATGCGGGCGTCGTCGCCGATCCCAAGGATGATTGGCGCAAGTACCGCGTCGCAACCCGGGAGCCGGGCGCCCGGCACCGCGATCCGGACCAATGGCTGACGCAAGCCGTGGAACGTCGGGGTTCGTGGTGGAGCGAATGGCTGGCATGGCTCGACGCGCGTTCGGGGGAACTCGTCGCGCCTCCGCCGATGGGCGCTCCGGGTCGCGAAATTCTAGAAGACGCGCCTGGTACATACGTCTATCAGCGCTGACGCCGCTCCATGCTAAGGCTGTCAAATGGCCAAAGCGAGCAAGCGTGCGCGCTCTAACGCGCGCGTCCGGTCCGAGCCGCCTGATTTCGTCGCGCCAATGCTGGCGAAGCTCGCGGCCGCGCCGCCGACGGGCGATGGTTGGGTGCATGAAGTCAAGTTCGACGGCTATCGCATCCAGGCGCGCCTCGCGGACCGCGCGGTGACGCTGAAGACGCGCGCCGGCATCGACTGGACAGCCAGGCTCGGGGCGCGCGTCGTGCGGGCGCTGTCGCGGCTCGATTGCGCCAACGCCATCCTCGATGGGGAATTGATCGCCGAAAACAAAGCGGGTGTTTCTGACTTCGCTGCGCTTGCCGAGGATTTAAGCCGCAGCGACGACGCCAACGTCGCCTATTGCGTGTTCGACCTCATCTTCCTGAACGGCGAAGACTTGCGTCATGCGCCGCTGGTTGAGCGTAAGGCGCGGCTGAAGCGCCTGCTTGGATCCTCGCCGCCGCGTCCGCTGCGCTATAGCGCGCACCGGGAAGGCGACGGCGCCAAGCTGTTGAGGCAGGCCTGCAAAGATGGGCTCGAAGGCGTCGTTTCCAAACGCAAGTCTTCACTTTACACGTCCGATCGCGGCGGCGCCTGGATCAAGGCGAAATGCGTCGACCGCCAGGAATTCATCATCGCCGGGTTTACGCCATCCACGGTGCTCAAGAACGCTGTAGGCGCACTGGCGCTCGCCGTGCGCGAGCGCGGCAAGCTGCGCTATGCAGGGCGCGTCGGCGCCGGCTTTACGCACGACGGCGCCCGTACGCTGTTCGAGAGGCTAGAGCCTTTAACACGAAGCGCGTCGCCATTCGCGGCCGCGTTATCGACGCGGGCGTTGAAGGGCGTGGTTTGGGTGAAGCCAATCCTTGTCGCCGAAATCGAGTTCAGGACTTGGACCAAGGAGGGCTTGGTTCGACAGGGTGCATTCAAGGGCTTGCGAGAGGATAAGCCGGCGCGGGAGATTGTCGCCGAGCGCGTGAAACCGGAGAAAGGTTGATCGGCCTCAATCGGCGAGCGGCGCGAAGGGGCATTCTGCGTCGACCTCGAAAAAGAGCCGCCGCCATGGAACTGGAAGAAGTCATCTACGCGCGCCGATCGGTTCGCGAGTACCGCTCGACGCCAGTGCCGCGCGACACGCTGGAGGTGCTGATCGATGCGGCGATCCAGGCGCCCAGCGCCATGAACGAGCAGTCTTGGCGCTTCTGCGTTGTTCAGGACCAGGATCTGCTGACGCGCATCTCGACCGCCGCCAAGGCTCACATGCTGGAAGCCCAACCGGCGGCGCCGGACCATCTTCGAACCATGCTTGGGGATCCGAACTTCCACATTTTCTACCATGCGCCGGCGCTCGTGGTGATTTCGAATGCGGGGGATGGGCGATGGGGCGCGGAGAATTGCGCGATGGCCGCGCAGAACCTGATGCTCGCCGCGTGCGAGGCGGGGCTCGGGACGTGCTGGATCGGCTTCGCGCAAAGCTGGCTTGGCACGGCCGCCGGCCGCACCGCACTCAATCTTCCCGCCGACCACACGCCAGTTGCGCCGATCATTGTCGGTCACCCCAAGACGGTCGCGGCGCCCGTGCCGCGGAGGCCGGCTGAAATCCGCTGGATCGGCTAGCGTCCCAAGCACACTCTGATTTGACGAACCTCAATACAGCGCGCGCTCGCCGCTTTAGCCATAGCTCGTGTCCTGGAGGAGACGGACTATGCAGTGGTTGAAGACAACGGCGTTGGCGGCGGTGCTCGCAGGCGCCCTGTGCGGACAAAGCTTCGCGCACACGCCTTACATGAAGCCCTCGATCTTCGATCCGAGTGGGAATTGGACGTCGATCCAGACAGCCTATGGAACGGAATTGTTCTCTCCGATCCTCGGCATCAACGGCCCCGATATGCACATTGTCGCACCGGACGGCGGCTCGTCGCGGTTCACCACCGTTCACGTCACGCCTGGAGAAACGACCTTAGAAATGGCGTTGCCCGCGCAAGGCACGTACCGGCTGACGACGGGCGAAATCGTCGGCGCCCCCGACAGCATGATCTATCAGCACGGGCATTGGCGCGCGCTCGGCGCCGGCGAGACCGCGCCGCGTCATGCGCAAGTGACGACAATGCGGATGGTGACGGTCGCCGAGGCCTACATCACGAAGGGCGAACCGACGCGTGCGGCGCTCGAGCCGGTTGTTGGCACGCTGGCGATCCATCCTATCACCCATCCCGATGAAGCTACCGTCGCCAGCGGCCTTGAGTTGGAATTGCTGTTCAACGGTCAACCGTTCCCGAACATGCCGTTTGTACTGTATGCGCGCGGCCAGTCGGAGGACGATGAGAGCCACAGCTTCGTCACCGATGCGAACGGGCGCGCCACTCTGCGCTTCACCGCGCCGGGGACCTATCTCGCCGTGGTGCGCTATCGCGTGCGCGATGCCGCCAGCAACGAGGTGCGCAGCTACAGCACGTCGTTGACGTTCGACGTGAAGCCCGCCTCGTAAAAAGCGTCGTCTCTATTGCAGTCTGGCCATGAGGGCGCTGGCGATGGTGTCGCTTGAGGCGCGCGGCGTCAGCCCGGCGGCGATGGCGTCGTCACGGTGATAGATGTCGTCCAGGTAACGCACCGTTCCATCCGGATTGAGCGCCGTTGTGAAATACAGAACATAGATCGGAGTCTCGGGGGTCACCGGAATATCGAAGCTTACGCCTTGATCGATCTTTTCCTGAATGCCTGCCTCGGTCCAATCGCCGCCGAGCATCGCGGCGGCCAAGGCAAGCGGATTCTGCACACGGATGCAGCCGTGGCTTAGCGCCCGGTTGGTCCGATCGAACAGCGATTTGCTTGGCGTATCGTGCAGATAGATGGCGTAGGGGTCGAGTACGTTGAAGCGCAGCGCGCCGAGCGCATTCTGCGCGCCGGGCTGCTGGCGGATGCTGTACGGGAACGGCCGTGCATGCCAATCGACGCCGCTCACAACGCGTCCGGCGCTATCGATGGCGACGAAGCCTTCGCGCGCGGCTGCTCCCGGGTTGCGACGGAAGCGCGGCAGCAATTCATTGAGCGCGATGCTGAGGGGCGGATCCCAGTCGGGATTGATGGTGAGGGAGGGAATGATCGCGTCGAATGCCGGGCTCGGCGTGCTGCGCTTGCCGACAATGATGTTGTGGGTTTGCGCTGTAAGGCCGGAACCGGGATAGAAAGTGAGCTGGAACTCCGCCAAGCGCACGTCCACGCGCCGTTCGGGCCATGAGCGCGGCAGCCAGCGCCACCGCTCCATGTTGGCGATCACCTGTTGGCGATGCGCGCCAGCGCCGACTTCCTGAGGTGAAGCATCGAGCCGCGCGAGCTCCGTGCGCAGGGCCATGTAGTCCGACGAGTAAGGCAGGAGCGATTCCAGCAGGACGGCGGGCGCCATGCCTGAGGCGATGGCCTGGTCGAGCGCTGCATCGTCGGGCGGCGCGGGCCGCGCGATGTGCCAATCTTGATCGGGCATGGTCGCCGGATCGACAACGCCTTGCGCGTATGCGTGGCTCAGATCGCGAAACAGGTCTTCGGCGGCGTCGTCGACGGCGGTCTGGTAGATCGGGTCGATATAGGCGACCTGCCGCATCGCCAGCAGGCGGTCGAGCTTCGCTTGCGGCACGGGCAGGCCCTCATGCGGCGCGGCGAGCGCGGCGTTCTCCAGATCATCGACCTGGGTGCGGCTCCAGCTCTGCGCGAATGCGCTGGGCGCGAAGAGGAGCAGGAGGCCAGCGGCAAGTAGGCTTTTCATCGTCGCCAGAAAAGCGGAGAAAATCGAGCCCGATCCTGATCTTGATCAATTCGCCTGCGGGCGGCTGAGATCGAACTGCACGCGCACTTCGCCGTCCTCGGTCGCCATGCGGGATGCGCCCATTTCGCGCGCCATGGCGAGCATCGTCGCGTTTTCGGCGAGAACGTCGCCCCAGAGAACCAGCGCGCCGCGTCTGGCGGCGTAGCTGATGAGATCGCTCAGTAGCGCGCGGCCCAAACCGTGACCTTGAAGGTCCGAACGGACAATTATGGCGAACTCGGCGGCGGAGAAATCTGGATCGAACACCAGCCGTGCGACGCCCACGGCCGACCCGTCCGGTTCGATGGCGATGAACGCCATCTCGCGATCATAGTCGATCTGCGTCAGCCGCGCCGCCGCGCCTGGCGCCAGTTCGCGGGTGACGCCATGAAAGCGCAGACGCAAATCTTCCGGCTTGGTGCGCTGCGCCATGATTGTGAGCGCGGCCGCGTCGTCGGGGCGGATCGGGCGCACGTTGAGCGCTGCGCAGCCGGGCAGGGCGAGGTCGTGAGCAAGGCCGGCCGGATAGGGTCGGATCGCCAAGCGCGCGTCTCCGCTTGTTGTGGCGGCGGCCACGACGATACGGGCGTCCAGCGCAAGGGCGCCGTCCGCGTCCGCGAGCAACGGATTGATATCGAGTTCAGCGATCTCCGGAAAATCGATCACCAGATTGGAGACAGCCACAAGAGCGTCGGCGATGGCGCCGATGTCCGCCGGCGGGCGATCGCGATAGCCGGCAAGCAATTTGGCGACGCGTGTGCGCGCAACCATGCCGCGCGCGAGAGGCGTGTTGAGCGGCGGCAGGCCGACGACGCGGTCGGCCAGAACCTCGACGGCGATGCCGCCCTGACCGAACAAGATGGTCGGGCCGAAGGTTCGGTCCTCGCTGACGCCGATGATAAGCTCCTGCGCTTTGGGACGCACGATCATGGGCTGGAGCGTGAAACCGTCGATATGTGCGGCCGGAACGGCCTTAGAGACAGTCGTCAGCATGTGCTCCGCCGCGGTTCGCACGGCCTCCGCGCTTTCGAGATTGAGCGCGACGCCGCCGACATCGGTCTTGTGGGTGATGTCAGGCGACAGGATTTTGAGCGCGAACGGCTCGTGCATGCGGGTCGCTCTGTCGGCGGCTTCATCCGGCGTTTTCACAATGACGGTTTCGACCACGGGCACGCCATAGAGGGCGAGAACGCGCTTGGCTTCGAACTCGGTCAGCAGCGAGCGTCCTTCGCCGATGACGCCGGCGATGATTGCGCGTGCTTCCTCGCGTGCGGTTTGCGGTACTACGGCGCTCGCCGGCGGGGTTTCGAGCAGCGCCTCTTGATTGCGCGCGTATTCCGCGAGTTGCATGAAGGCGCGCACGGCCTCTTCCGGCGTTTCGTAGTTGGGAATTCCGGCTTCGCTCAGACGCGCGCGTCGGCTTTCCGCGGTCGCTTCGCCCATCCAGCAGCCGAGCATGGGGAGGCCGGTCCGGCGCGCATGGACGCGGATCATCGCCTCTGCGGCGTCCATCGTGTCGGCGACGCCGGTCGGGCAGTTCATCACCAGTATCGCGTCGGCGTTCTTCTCGTCGGCGAGTGCGCCGAGCGCCGCCTCGTAGCGTGCGCCGTCTGCGTCGCCGATGATGTCGACCGGGTTGCCGTGCGACCACGCGCGCGGGAGCTTGGCGTCGAGCGTGGAGGCTGTTTCGGCGCTCAACGTCGCCAGCTTGCCGCCGGCTGCGTCGAGCGCATCGGCGCCCATCACGCCGAGACCGCCGCCATTGGTGAGGATGGCGAGGCGTTCGCCGTCGACGCGCAACCCGCTCGCCAAGGTCTCGGCGGCGTCGAACAGATCGCGCAGTTCCGCGACGCGCAGCATGCCGGCGCGGCGGAATGCGGCGTCGTAAACGATATCCGCGCCCGCCAGTGCGCCGGTATGTGACGTCGCCGCGCGCGCGCCGGAAGCGCTGCGGCCTGCTTTCACCACGATGACGGGCTTGGCGCGGGCGGCGATGCGCGCCGCCGACATGAATTTGCGCGCCTGCGTGACGCTTTCGACGTAGAGCAGGATCGCTTTCGTCGCTCTGTCGAAGGCGAGAAAATCAAGCAGATCCCCGAAGTCGACATCGCTCATGTCGCCGAGCGAGACGATGTGCGAGAAGCCGACGCCGCGCCCGTTGGCCCAATCGATGATCGATGTGGCGATCGCGCCCGATTGCGTCAGGAAGGCAATGTCGCCTTTGAGCGGCGCGAGGTGGGAAAAGCTCGCATTGATGCGTGCGCCCGGAGAAAGGAGGCCCAGGCAGTTTGGCCCGACGATGCGCAGAAGGCGCGGGCACGCGGCGTCGAACATCGCTTGCCGTTGCTCGGCGCTCAGCCCTGCCGTGATGACGATCGCGGCGCGACAACCGCGTTGGCCGAGTTGCTCGATGAGGTCAGGGATCGTCGCTGGCGGCGTGGCGATGACCGCGAGTTCGGGTGCATTCGGCAGGTCGTCGACCGAGGCGAATGCGCGAACGCCCTGAACCTCTGCTTCATGCGGGTTCACCAGCATGATTTCGCCGGAAAATTCCGCTGCGAGCAGATTGCGGGCGATGACGGCGCCGACGGAGCCGGCGCGATTGCTTGCGCCAATGAGCGCGATGGTCTTTGGCGTGAAGAGGGCGTCGAGATTGCGGGTCGTCATGGGGATGCGCCTTCTTCCACAATCCGCACCGGGCGGCTTGAGCTAGATCAAGACCGCACGGCCCGCCTTCGGCAACATGCAAAGCGCAAATGCGAGCCATCGCCGGAGCAAAGCGTGTCCTTCGCCGCCAGATTGACCAGAGCAGCCGCGCTCTATTTCGCGATCGTTTTCGCGGTGGGTTTGGTGCTCGGTCCGGCCCGCGTGCTGTGGCTCGAGCCGTGGTTGGGTAAGACCATCGCCGTTCTATGCGAAGCGCCGCTGCTGATTGCCGCCATGGTGTTCGCTGCGAAATGGGCGCCGACATGGACGCGATTCGATGGAGATTGGCGCGCCTATCTCGTCATGGGGTTTGCCGCTCTGGTGCTGCAGCAAGTGGCCGATCTCGCCGTGGGTTTCGGTCTGCGCGGCATGACCCTTACCGACCAATTTGCGTATTTCGGCACGCCGCCGGGGTACATCTACGCCGCGTGCCTCGCCGTCTTCGCGCTGGCGCCGTTTGTCCAGCACTTGCGCGCGCCGCGTTCCAGCGCGTCGGCGATAACGCACAGTCCCTGAAGGAGACAGATATGCAAACCTCACCGGCAATGGCCCCCGATCG
Organism: Caulobacterales bacterium; assembly: GCA_035548735.1. Lineage (GTDB taxonomy): Bacteria > Pseudomonadota > Alphaproteobacteria > Caulobacterales > Aquidulcibacteraceae > Vitreimonas. Next base: position 62,936 of record DASZSK010000154.1, read on the forward strand.
CGCCGCCACCTCTGAAGACGTGCGTCGCGCCTTGGGCGACGTGGAGGATCACGTGGTCGCCGAGGTCTTGTCATGGCGTCCAACGCTCGCGGACCTGACGGGGGCTGTATTATGGGTGCGCGGCGACGGTGATCTCGACGCGCGCGAAAGCCGAACGCTGACCGCGAGCGCGCAGGCCGTGCTCCAGTACCTCATTCGCCTGCAAGAAGAGGAATTGGACGAGGGCGCCCCCGCCGCCGGGAAGTAAGCCCCCTTGTGTTAGCGTTAACATGCGGCTACTCCGGGCAAAAAAGTCCGGGAGGAAAGCCGCATGTATCGTATCGTGCTGATCGTCGCCGCGATGTTGGGGCTAGCCGGGTTGAGCGGCGCTGCGGCGCAGACGGCAAGCGCCCCCCCGGCCTACACGAACGCCTCGCTGAGCCCGGACCGGCGGGCGGCCGATCTCGTGTCGCACATGACGCTCGAGGAAAAAGCCGCACAGCTCGGACACACCGCACCCGCCATCCCGCGGCTCGGGGTCCCCGAATATAATTGGTGGAACGAGGGCCTGCATGGCGTCGCGCGCGCCGGCACCGCGACCGTGTTTCCGCAAGCGATCGGCATGGCTGCGTCCTGGGACGCGCCGCTGATGCAGCAATCGGCTGATGTGATCAGCACGGAGTTCCGCGCCAAATACGTCGAGCGCGTGCATCCCGATGGCGGCGCCGACTGGTATCGCGGCCTTACGGTGTGGTCGCCCAACATCAATATTTTCCGCGACCCGCGCTGGGGTCGGGGTCAGGAGACGTACGGCGAAGATCCGTACCTCACGTCGCAGATCGGCATTGCCTTCATCCGCGGCCTGCAGGGCGATGATCCCGCGCATCCGCGTGTCATCGCCACCTCGAAGCATTTCGCGGTTCACTCGGGGCCGGAAGCGACGCGCCACCAGCAGGACATGCATCCGACGCCGCACGATCTGGAGGACACCTATCTTCCGGCTTTCCGCGCCACGGTCATGGATGGTCACGTCGGTTCCGTCATGTGCGCGTACAACGCTCTCGACGGCGTGCCGGCTTGCGCGAATGACGATCTTCTGAAGAGGCATCTGCGCCAGGCCTGGGGCTTCCAGGGCTATGTCGTCTCCGATTGCGGGGCGGCTGCGAACATCTATCGCGCCGACAGCCTGCATTACGTGCCGACGCCGGAGCAGGGCGCGGTCGCCGCGTTCAGCGCCGGCATGGACGTGATCTGCGGCGATTATCGCGCCAATTGGAATGTCGAGACGCAGGCGATCATCAACGCGGTGCATTCCGGCCAGTTGCAGGAAGCGGTGATCGATCAGTCGCTGCGGCGTCTGTTCACGGCGCGCTATCGCCT
>DASZSK010000155.1:0-1976 GCA_035548735.1 Caulobacterales bacterium
GGCGCGGCGAGCCAATCGAACAGCACGCCTTCTTCTTCAGCATTGGCGACTTCGCGTTGCGAGCCTGGCATGTTGGCGCGGTCGCGCCGATAAAGGCAGGTGACGCTCTTGGCGCCTTGGCGTGTGGCGGTGCGCACGCAATCCATCGCCGTGTCGCCGCCGCCGATGACGACGACGCGCCGCCCCGCCGCGTTCAAACTGCCTTCGTTGAATTCCGCCACATCATCGCCAAGACCCACGCGATTCGACGCGATCAGATAATCGAGCGCTTTGACGGTGTGCTTGTCGCCGCCGTTCGGCGCGTTGAGCGGACGCGCTTGATAACAGCCCGTGGCGATCAGCAGCGCGTCATGGCGCGTTTGCAATTCGTCGAACGAGACGGTTTCGCCGACATTGCAGTTCAAGACGAACGTCACGCCGCCTTCTTCGAGCCGTTGCACGCGGCGCGCGACGATCTCCTTTTCCAGCTTGAAGTTCGGAATGCCGTAGATGAGCAGGCCGCCGGCGCGGTCGTGACGGTCATAGACCGTGACCTGATAGCCGCGGAGCCTGAGGCTCTCGGCGGCGGCGAGACCGGCCGGGCCGGCGCCGATGATCCCGACGCTTTGCTCACGTTCACGTGGCGGCGCGATCGGCGCCACCCAGCCCTTTTCCCAGGCGGTGTCGGTCAGATATTTCTCCACCGAGCCGATTGTCACCGTGCCGTGGCCGGACTGCTCGATGACGCAATTGCCCTCGCACAGCCGGTCCTGCGGGCAGATGCGGCCGCAGACTTCCGGCATCGAATTCGTCGCCGCGGAAACCTGGTAGGCCTCCTCCAGCCGCCCCTCGGCCGTCAACCGCAGCCAGTCCGGAATATTGTTCTGTAAAGGACAGTGAGACTGACAGAATGGCACGCCGCATTGCGAGCAGCGGGCCGCCTGTTCGGACGCCTTTTCCGCGATGAATTCGCGGTAGACCTCATGAAAATCGCCTTTGCGCGCCTTGGCCGGCCGCTTTTCCGGGCCTTCCTGGTCGACAGTGACGAACTTGAGCATGCGTTCGGCCATGAACGCTCCCCGGAGCCGGATTTGGCGGAATGGCGTGCTCTATATGGTCGTTCGCAGCGGCTTACAAGCCAAAATCGCCCCGTTAAGACAGTCTTACTGTCTTATATGCCGTATTTGAGCGAAAGTGGCGCAGGGCGAGATCAGATTTTGATCGACTCTGCGTTCTGTGGCCTTTGAGTGAGCGCCAGTATTCGAGGGACGACGCCACGTGAACCCCATGCATCTTCTCCAAGCCGCCCTCCTGGGCATCCTGCAAGGGCTGACCGAATTCCTGCCGGTCTCCTCCACCGCACACCTGCTGATCGGCGAGCGCCTGCTGGGCTTCGAGGACCCGGGCGGCGTGTTCACGGTGATGATCCAGCTCGGCTCAATCCTCGCGGTGATGTGGCTCTACCGGCAGCGCATCTGGGAGGTGGTGACCGGACTGCCGACGAAGCCGGAGGCGCGGCGCTTCGCCATCATGCTGATCCTCGCCTTCATCCCTGCGGTGATCGCCGGAATCTTCTTTGCGAAGTTCGTGAAGGAGGTGCTCTATGAAAGCCTCAACATCATCGCTATCGCGCTGATCCTCGGCGGCGTCGCCATGATCCTGATCGAGCGCTTCCGCCCGGCGCCCGTGGTGAAGGACGCGAGCTTTACACCGATCCCGCGCGCCGTCGGCGTTGGCGTCTTCCAAACGCTCGCGCTCGTTCCCGGCGTATCGCGTTCGGGCGCGACGATTTTTGGCGGCCTGCTGCTCGGGCTCGATCGGCGCGCGGCGGCGGAGTTCTCGTTCTTCCTGGCGATGCCGACGATGCTCGCGGCGTTCCTGCACGACTTTCTTGAAGTGAAAGACAGCCTCACATCGGATCGCGCCGCCGAGATCGGCGTTGGTTTCCTGTTCGCGTTTCTTTCGGCCTGGGTCGTGGTGAAGCCGTTTCTTGCTTC
>DASZSK010000156.1:0-19560 GCA_035548735.1 Caulobacterales bacterium
ACATACGCGGTGACGCCCTGGCCGATGCGGCCCGGCGTATTGGGCATGGCGCGGATGACGCGCTGTGCGCCCAACTCGCGCACCAGCGCTTCCATCGTCACCCCGGCCATCACCGAGAGGATGAGCGTGTTGGGGCCGACAAAGCGGCGCGCCTCGATCGCCGCTTCCTTGAAGCTTTGCGGCTTCACCGCCAGCACGACGACGTCGACGGGGCCGGAATCCGGCGGGTTCAGGACGGCGCCGACCGCATCGAGCTCCTTCTCCAAATCCGGATCGAAATGCGGTTCGAGCACGGTGAGCGTGAGCCCGCCGCCCTTGCGCACCGCTTCGATCCAACCCCGGACCATGGCGCCGCCCATGGCGCCGGCGCCAACCAAGGCGATCGATGGAGAATCTAGTCCGCTCACGCTTCTCCGGCTGTTTCAAACAACGCCGCCTGCGCGGCGTCCTCGGCCTTCATTCCCGTCAGGATAAGGAAATGGAACGCCGGTTGGAAGCGATCGGCGGCGTCGAGCGCGGCCGCAAGCATCGCCTGCACCTCGCCGATCGAGATTTCTTCCCGTCCAATCATAGGCATGGCGTGGCGGAAAATAATTGTGCCGTCATCCGACCAGACGTCGAAATGTCCTAGCCAGAGATTTTCGTTGATGCGGGCGGCAAGCTTGATGGCTTCGGCGCGGCGCGATTTGGGCGCCTGCAAGTCGAAGCCCAAAGTGAACAGAAGCGCCGGCAATTCCTCGCGATAACTGAAGTAGCCAGCGGTCTCGCCGCGCGAGGAATTGAAGCTGAAATGCACATCGCCGTCCTCGGCGCGCTCGCATGCGAAGCGATCATCGGAACCGAGCACGGCTTCCACCGTATCCATCGGATCGACCGGTTCTGCGAGTTCATCGTCGAGCGTGAGATCCATGTGCGCCCCCTTCGGCTCATGGCGGCGAACGCCCAAGCGGCGCGCCGTCATGCTGATCTCTTCCCCGGGTCGCGCATTGGTTTACGCGAACGAATCACACCCCGATGCTCAAGCTATGGAGCTTCGTTGGTTATCACAACGTTGCTGGCGATGTTGCGCACAGGGCCGGCGTTAACGCCCGCGAAGCGCGCGCTATTTGCTCCGCAGAGCGGCTTCCAATTCCTCGACGCGGCGCGCCAGCGCTTCGGCCTCGGCGCGGGCGTCGGCGGCCATCTGTTTCACTGCTTCGAACTCGTCGCGCGGCACGAGGTCCATCTCGGCGACAAAACGATCCGCCTGGGCCCGCATGAAGCTCTTTGCCTCCTCGCTGACCCCCTGCGCCATGCCCATGGCCCCGGTCATCAAACGGGCCAGATCGTCGAACACGGAGCTTTGCGTTTGCATGTGAACCTCGGCTCCTGTTTAGAAACGGCCGCCCAGGCGCGCAATGCGGCCTGTCAGCCGGAAAGGGTGGGCTCTGGTGATCCTCGACGCCATTCAATTCCCCAACCTCAACCCAGCAGCCCTGACGCTGCCGGGCTTCTCCATTGGGGGAACGCATCTAGGGCCGTTTCCGCTGCGCTGGTATGCGCTGGCCTATATCGCTGGGCTGCTGCTGGGCTGGCGCTGGATGGTTTACCTCATCCGCAAGGACCGGCTGTGGAAACCGGGCCAGGCCCCGCTCACCATACCGCAGGCGGACGATTTTCTGTTCTGGGCGACGCTCGGCGTCATCCTGGGCGGACGCATCGGCTACGTGCTCTTTTACATGCTGCCCGATCCCGCTTCGCGCCAGCGCATCGCCGACGACGTCTTCACTGTCGTGCGCATCTGGGACGGCGGCATGAGTTTTCATGGCGGCCTGATCGGCGTGTCGCTCGCGGCGTTCCTGTTTTGCCGGCAACAGAAAATTCCGCTGCTCGGGCTCGGCGATCTGGCCGCCGCGGCGACGCCGATCGGCTTGTTCTTCGGCCGCATCGCCAATTTCATCAATGGCGAGCTCTGGGGCCGCCATACCGACGCCCCCTGGGGCATGATTTTTTGCAATGAGCGCATCGCCGCCGCCAATGGAGGGATGTGTCCGGCCGGCATGGAGCCGCGCCATCCGAGCCAGCTCTATGAAGCGACGCTTGAAGGGCTCCTGCTCTTCACCATCATCAACACGCTGACGCTGCGCTTCGACAGCCTGCGCCGGCCAGGGCTCAACACCGGCGTGTTCCTGGTGTGCTATGGACTCTTCCGCGCCTCGCTCGAATTCGTGCGCGAACCCGACGCGCAGATGCCGGACTTTCTGCGCGGCTACGTCACCATGGGCATGCTGCTTTCAACGCCCATGATCCTCCTGGGCCTCTGGCTCATCCGCCGCGCCTTCGCGCAGCCCAAACCGGCGCCGGCGTGAGCGCGCTGAAACAGCGGCTTATCGAACAGATTCGGCAGACCGGGCCGCTGAGCGTCGCGCATTTCATGGCGGCGTGCCTCTATGATCCGCGCCATGGCTATTACGCGCGCGAACCGCGCATCAGCGGCCAAGGCGATTTCATCACCGCGCCGGAAAGCTCGCAAATGTTCGGCGAATTGATCGGCCTCTGGTGCGTGCACGAATGGGATGTGCTGGGGCGCCCCGAACCCTTCCAGATCCTGGAGCTTGGGCCGGGCAATGGCGCCTTGATCGCCGACGCGTGGCGCGCGGCGCGCATCCAGCCCGCGTTTCGGGACGCGGCGCAAATTCATTTGGTCGAAGTCAGCAGCGCGCTGCGCGGACGCCAGGCGCAGGCGCTGGCGCGCTTCGACGCAAAGCCACGCTGGCACGAGCGCATCGACGCCGCCCCGGAGGCCGCCGGCTTCATCATCGCCAACGAATTCTTCGACTGCCTGCCGATCCGCCAATTCCTGCGTACGGAGGAAGGCTGGCGCGAGCGCCTCGTCGGCGTCGAGAATGATGATCTCGCCTTCGGCCTCTTCCCGCAGGTGTTGCGCGAGCCGATCATCCCGCCTGCTCTGCACGATGCGCCCGTCGGCGCCGTCGCAGAGATCGCGACCGGGCTGGAGGCATGGGTCGATGCGCTCGCGCAGCGCCTCGAGGCGGCGCCTGGGCGCGTGCTGATCATCGACTATGCCGGCGACGGCTCGGGCGACACGCTGCAGGCGGTGCGCGCGCACCAGAAAGAAAGCCCGCTCCAAGCGCCCGGCGAAGCCGACCTCACGGCGCGCGTCGATTTCACCGCGCTGAAAATCTTGGCGCGCGCTTCCGGCCTTCAGGTCCACGGCCCCGTCGATCAGGGTGTTTTCCTCGCCGCGCTCGGCATCGCCGAGCGTGCGCAAGCGCTTGCGTCTGCGCACCCGGAACGCGCCGAGCGGATCCGTCGCGAGCTGATGCGCTTGACCGGCGACAACGAGATGGGCGTGCTGTTCAAAGCCTTATGTCTGTCCAGCCCCAACCTGCCGCCGCCGGCGGGCTTTTGAGCGCCGATGCGCCACCCGCCGAGCTTTCGCCGGCGCTGTCGGGCGCGTCGGCCGTGCGGCATGCCTTCTTTGGGCGCCAGGGCGGCGTCTCGACCGGGATTTATGCGAGCCTCAACGCCGGACCCGGCTCGCGCGATGACGCCGAAGCGGTGGCGGAAAATCGTCGGCGTATCCGCGCCGCACTCGGCGCTGATGCGTTGGTCGGCGTCCATCAAGTGCATTCGCCGACCGCCGTGTTCCTCGATTCGCCCTGGAGCGGTCCGCGGCCCGAAGCCGACGCTCTTGTCACAACCAAGCCGGGCCTCGCGCTTTCCATCCTCACCGCCGATTGCGCGCCGGTGCTGCTCGCGGATGCGCAAGCGCGCGTCGTGGGCGCAGCGCATGCCGGGTGGAAAGGCGCGTTCGGCGGCGTGCTGGAGAACACGGTGGCGCTGATGACAACGCACGGCGCCGACCCAAAGCGGATCGTCGCGGCGATCGGCCCGTGCATTCATCAGGAGAGTTACGAGGTCGGTCCCGAGTTCGCGGAAACGTTCCGCGCCGCGGACGCCGCGAACGCGCGCTTCTTCGCTCCGGGCCGCGGCGATCGTTTGCAGTTCGACCTGCCGCATTATTGCGCAGCGCGCCTCGATGCGATGCACGTTTCGCAGGTTTGGATTTCCGCGGTGGATACATACACGCACACGGGGGCTTGCTTCAGCCACCGCCGCAGCGTGCATGCGCGCGAAGACGATTACGGGCGCAATTGCGCGGCGATCATGCTTGCCGTGAATTAACTGACCGGTTCGTCGTGGCTCTTGGGCTGCGGCGCCTCATCTTCTTCGTCATATTCGCGGCGCGTGCTGCGTTCCGCTTGGGCGTCCTGCGAGCGATCCCGGGCCAGCCACATGGCGCCGCCGACGATCAGTGCGACGGCCAGCGCCGCGGCGCCGCCAGCAACCGCGATGAGCCAAGCTACGCCGCCAAAATCGAACTGCATGCGTCTCTCCTCGCATCATGAAACGATCAGGTGCGACGATTGATCCCGCCTCGCCTGTGGCCTAAGCGCAACGCAGACGACAGGAAAATGCACTCAGCACCGCTGTTGCGCTCTAGGCTTGGAACCAGAGGCCGGCTAGAGAACGCTCCGAACGCGGATGGACATTGGGGGCTTGAGGTCCGTGAAGCTTTTGAGCGGCAACGCCAACCGAACGCTCGCGCAGGCGATCGCGGACCATCTCGATTCGCCTTTGGCCGAGTGCGAGGTGAAGCGCTTCAAGGACAACGAGATCTTCGTCGCGATCCAAGAGAACGTGCGCGGCGAGGATGTGTTCTTCATCCAATCGACCTCCTATCCCGCCAACGACCATCTGATGGAGCTGTTGATCGCCATCGACGCGCTCCGGCGGGCGTCGGCGCGGCGCATCACGGCGGTGCTGCCTTATTTCGGCTATGCGCGGCAGGACCGCAAAGTCGGCGGCCGCACGCCGATCTCGGCCAAGCTCGTGGCCAACCTCATCGTCACCGCGGGCGCCAATCGGGTCCTGACGCTGGAACTGCACGCAGGGCAGATCCAGGGCTTCTTCGACATCCCCACCGACAATCTCTTTTCCACGCCGGTGTTGGAGCGCGATCTGCGCGAGCGCTACGGCGACGTGTCGGACCTCATGATCATCTCCCCGGACGTCGGCGGCGTGGTGCGCGCCCGCGCGCTGGCGAACCGCCTGGGCGCCGACCTCGCCATTGTCGACAAGCGCCGCGAGAAGGCCGGCGTCTCCGAAGTGATGAACATTATCGGCGACGTGGCCGGGCGCCACTGCATTCTGATCGACGATATCGTCGATAGCGCCGGCACGCTCTGCAACGCGGCGGAAGCGCTGATGGAAGAGAAGGCCGCCTCCGTCGCCGCTTACGTGACGCACGGCGTACTCTCGAACGGCGCCACCAAGCGCGTGCAGGATTCCATGCTGACCGAGCTCGTCGTCACCGACACGATCGACCCCGCCACGCGCAAGGGCAAAGCCTCGAAGGTGCGGGCGATCTCGGTCGCCGATCTGATGGGCGACGCGATCTGGCGGATCGCCAACGAGCAAAGCGTCAGCGTGCTGTTCGAGTAATTACGCCGCCGCGGCTGCGGCCGGCGATTTTCGCCCGATCTTGAAGCGGCTTTTCAGGCGATTGATCGGCTGCTCGAACAGATGCCAGGACAGCATGGCGCAGCCGATCGACATGAAGCCGAAGACGATGGCGCGGCCGTATTCCTTGTAGGGCCCCATCACGTTGAACCATTCGTCCGGCACGAACTGCCGCACGACATAGTGGTAGAGATAAAGGCCATAGCTGATCTTGCCGAGATAGAGCACCAGCGGACGCGAAAACAGCCAGCCCAGCCAGCCGCGATAGCCCATGCTGCACTGGTCGATCACGTAAACCGAAGCCAGCGCCATGGCCGCGGGCATCAGCACGGCCTTCACCGGCGCCGGCGCGAAGAAGAAAGCCGGCACGAGCAGCAGCGACCACAGTCCGTATTTGCGGAGCACGGCGAGCCAGTCGCCCCGGTTCGCCCATTGCATCCAGGCCAGCAGCCCCCCGCCCAAGAGCGCATCGAAATTGGCCATGGGCAACGTGATGATGGCGAGGCCCCAGTTGAATTCGAGCGCCGCTAAACGAAAAGCGACGCCGAGCGCGACGCCGACGGCCATGATCCAAGGCAGCGCCTTGCGTGGCGCGGTGAGTGCGATCAGCGGCCAACAGAGATAGAATTGCTCCTCCACCGAAAGCGACCAGAAATGGCCGACCACGGCGTCCCAGCGCTGATTGAGCGCGGTCCAGATGTTGGTCGCGTACAGGAAGTGCCAGCCGAAATTCCTTTCGACCGAACCGAGCCCCATCGCCAACAGGATGAACAGCAACAGGTAATAGGCGGGAAAAATGCGCAGGGTCCGCCGCGCGTAGAAGACGCCAAGCGCGTGTCGCAGCCCATCGCCGCCGCGCGCCGCCTCTTCGCGATACGACAGCAGGATGCCCGTGATCAGATAGCCGCTGATGGCGAAGAACAGGAGCACGCCGTCGATCAGCCCGAGCTTGTGGAATTGGTACGGCAGATAGTGCTCGAGCATCACCGAGCCGACGGCGATGGCGCGGAGCGTATCGATCTGCGGCATATAGCCGAGCGGGCTCGCCGGCGAATCCTTCGGACCCGTCGCCGCGCGCACGTCTGCATGCTCAACCGCAACCATGCCGAAGCATCGCATTTCCACTGCGCCTGGAACGTCGCTTTCACCCAAGACGCCCTGCGTCGTGCGCAACGATAGCGTGGGGCGCGAGCCGTTAAGCTTACCTGCGCTCAGGACGCGCTCACGAGGCGCTGGGCGGGCGCCAAGCCGGTCCGCTCAGCTCCGCCTCGATCTCGAACGCGACCTGGTCGCCGACGCCGAATTTCGTGCCGGCCGGCGGCAAGCCGACGGCCAGGCCGAACTGCGAACGACTGAGCACGCCATTGGCGGAAAAACCGATCCGCGCATGCGGATCGAGCGCCATGCCCGGATAGCCGCCGTTGAACTTCACGTTGAGCGTCACCGGGTGGGTTTGACCGTGAAAGCTGAGATCACCCACCACCCTCGCTGTGTCAGCGCCGGTGCGTTCGACGCGCGTCGAACGAAAGGTCATCCGTGGGAAATCCCGCGTGTCGAGCCATTCGGGGCCGGCAAGCATCTCAATGAAGCCGGCGGGCGGGTTGTCGCTTTGGATCGACGCGGGATCGATCGTCGCGGTGACGCTCGCCGCCTCAGGATGCGCAGGATCGAGGTTGAGCTCGGCGTCCCAGTGCGCAAAGCGCGCGGTGAATCGCGAGAAGCCCATATGCTCGACGCGGAAGATGAGGCTCCCATGCGCGGGATCGAGCGTGTAGGCGCCGGCCGGGGCGTCGGTTTGCACGGGCGGCGGCAGCGGCGTTTGCTCCGCTTGGTGCTGGGCCGGCTGCGAACACGCAGCCAGCGCGAGAAGGCCGGTCATGGCGAGTGCACGCATCATTTGAACGCACCCCCGACATAGACCTCGAAGCGTTCGAGGCTTTGCGACCATCCCTCTTCCATGCCCGCCAGCATCTGCGCGGCGAGCGGCCCCTCGCCTTCCGCAGCCGCCGTCACCGTGAGGCGCGTCCCGCCGCCGACATCGTCCAGCGCGACCGTGGTGAAGCCCTTCAATTGCTGACGCCCTTCGATATCGAAAGCGTTGTTGGTAAAGGCGAGCCTCGCCGGCGGCGTCACGTCCTCGAAAACGCCGCTCATCGGGAATTCGGCGCCGGGCGGCAGTCCCATGGCCGCGCGCATCGCTTCATCAGGGCGCATGACGATGCGCAGCACGCCACCGGGCCGCAGATCGATCTCGCAGACTGGCGTGGTGAAGCCGTGCGGTCCCCACCATTTCGCGAGATGCTTGGGATCGGTCCACGCCTTCCACACCAGATCGCGCGGCGCGCGGAGCGTGCGCGCCAGCACAATCTCGCGGCGATGCAATTGGATCGTATTCATCGCTTCGCTCCTCAGTCCGCTTGCTCGCAATTGATCATCCATGGCGTGCCGAAGCGGTCGACGACCATGCCGAAGCGATGCGCCCAGAAGGTCTGCGCGAAGGGCATGCGAACCTCGCCGCCGTCCGCAAATGCGTTAAACACACGCTCGCCATCGGCGGCCTCGTCGAACTGCAGGTTCACCCAGAGCCCGGCAGGCTTGGTGTAGAATTGCGGCGGCGCGTCCGATCCCATCAGCATCTGACCGTCGAGTTCAAGCCGGGCATGGATGATCGCATCCTTCCAGTCCGGCATCTGATCCGCCATCGGCGACTCGCCGTGCGACTGCATCATGGTGATTTCGCCGCCGAGAACACGCGCATAAAATTCGAACGCCTCGCGACAACGACGATCACCAAAGTTGAGATACGCATTGATCTTCATTTCTGATCTCCCTTGGATTTGCGCCGCTTGCCGCGGCCGCGCTTTGGCTCGGCTTCGTCGGCCCGCATGTGCTCGAGGTAATCTTCGAGGCGATCGAGCCGCTCTTCCCAGAGCCTGCGATAGGTCTCCAGCCAATCATCAACGCTTCGCAGCGCATCCGGCGCCAATCGGCATGGCCGCCATTGCGCTTCGCGCCCGCGCGTGATGAGGCCGGCGTGCTCAAGCACTTTGAGGTGCTTCGAGACCGCCGGCAGACTCATGTCGAACGGCGCGGCGAGTTCGAGCACCGTCGTCTCGCCCTGCGCCAAGCGCGCCAGGATCGCCCTGCGCGTGGGATCGGCGAGCGCGGCGAATTTCGCACTGAGGAGATCGGCTGCGGGAACCATTATTTCCTAATAGGTTAAATAACTAAACGGTTTAATATGGGCGCGGACGGCGCCCGTCAAGCCCCGCTTGCCCGAACGGAAACCGGCGCCTAGGCTTTTATCAGACAAATGCGCCATTGCAGGCGCTGGAGATGGGGAGCGCGCTGGTGGGACTTGGTCGGGGCGGAGTTCTGGCGGCGATGGCCGCCTTCATGCTGATGAGCGGTTGCGGCGGCGCCGGCGCCTCGGCCACCGCCAACGATATTCCGCCCGCTCCGACACCGCCCGCCTCGCGCAGCGTCGGTCCGTTCATCGTGGTCGACCAATTTGGCTATCTGCCGGACCAGGAGAAAATTGCGGTCATTCGCGATCCGGTCGTCGGCTTCGACGCCGCCTATCACTTCACGCCGGGCGGCGCCTATCAGGTGGTGAATACGGCGACCAACATTGTTGTCTTCAGCGGCGCGCCAAGCCCATGGAACGGCGGCGCCGTCGACGCGTCGTCCGGCGATCACGCGTGGCGGTTCGATTTCAGCAGCGTGACGGCGCCAGGCGTCTACGAAATCCGCGATCTGACACAGGGCGTGCGCTCGCCCCGTTTCGAGATTGGCGACGGCGTCTATCGGCCGATCATGATGCAGGCGATGCGCATGTTCTTTTATCAGCGCGCCGGCATCGCCAAGGACGCCGCGCACGCCGGCGCGGGCTGGGCCGATGGCGCGGCCTTCATGGGGCCGCTGCAAGACACGCACGCACGACTCTACAGCGCGCCCGGCAATGCAAGCACGGAGCGTGACTTGCACGGCGGCTGGTTCGACGCCGGCGATTACAACAAATACACGGCCTGGGGCGCCGATGACGTTGTGGCGCTTCTACACGCTTATATCGAACGCCCTTCCATCTGGACCGACGACTACAACATCCCCGAATCCGGCAACGGCGTTCCCGATATTCTCGATGAGATCAAATGGGAGATGGACTGGCTGGTGCGGATGCAGAGCGCCGACGGTTCGGTTCTTTCCATCGTCGGCGAGGGCTCAGCCAGCCCGCCGTCGGCAGTGACGGCGCAATCGCTCTATGGGCCGGCGACCACCAACGCCACTTTTTCCGCCGCCGCCGCGTTTGCGCTGGGCGCCAAGGCCTATGCCGCTGTCGACGCCGCCTACGCAGCAGATCTCGCCGCGCGGGCGCAGAACGCATGGACGTGGGCGACCGCCCACCCCAATGTCCAGTTTAAGAACAATGACGCTGCGTCCGGGACTTCAGGTCTCGGCTCCGGCCAACAAGAGACAGACGATTACGGACGCGCCGTGAAACATCTCAGTGCGGCGGTCTATCTCTTCGCGCTCACCGGCGACGCCGCCTACCGGTCTTATGTCGACGCGCATTATAGCGAGATGCATCTGATCGCATGGAACTATGTCGCGCCGTTCGACCAATACGCACAGCGCATGCTGCTCTACTACACGTCTCAGCCGGGCGCGACCGCATCGGTCGCGAGCGCGATCAAGGCCGCGTTTTCGAACACGTTCAGCGCTGCGAACAATGGCTGGGACTCGCGCAATTCCAACCGTGATCCGTACATGGCGTGGATTCCCAACTACACGTGGGGAAGCAATGCCGTGAAATCGCTCGAAGGCGAAATGTTCATCGACTTCGATCTCTACGCTCTCCCAGGCGGGCATGCGCAGAGCGACGTCATGAGCGCGGCCGCCGGATACATTCACTACCTGCACGGCGTGAATCCGCTCGGCAAAGTCTACCTTTCCAATATGAGCGCGTTCGGCGCGGAAAATTCCGTCGATCAATTCTTCCATACGTGGTTTGTCGACGGCAGCCCGCTCTGGGACAGCGTCGCGCATTCCACTTACGGCCCGCCGCCCGGTTACCTCGTCGGCGGCCCCAATCCCGACTACAATTGGGAGAGCGCCTGCCCCGGGCTCAATTCGCGCTGCGGCTCAGCGCCTCCGTCTCCGCCGTTCGGACAACCCGCCCAAAAGTCATTCGCTGATTTCAACACCAGCTGGCCGCTCGATTCCTGGTCCGTGACCGAACCCGATGTCGGCTATCAGGCCAATTACGTTCTATTGCTATCCAAGTTCGTCCGCTGACGCTCCGGCCAATCGAATTGCCGCTTGCGCCGGTCGCCCGGTGATGATAGTTAAGTTGACACTTAACTGATGACGACGCTCGATCACGTCTTCCAGGCGCTTGCCGATCCGACGCGGCGCGCGGTGGTGGAACGCCTGTCGCGCGGGCCAATGTCGGTCAGCGCGCTCGCCAAGCCGCTCGACATGTCGTTGCCGGCGGTGATGCAGCATTTGCAGGTTCTGGAGGAAAGCGGGCTCGTCCGCTCTGAAAAGATCGGCCGCGTGCGCACCTGCCGGATCGAACCTAAGGCGCTGCAGCTCCTGGAGAAGTGGATCTCCGCGCGCCGCACACAATGGGAAGGGCGCTTCGATCGGCTCGATGCGTACCTGAAAAAGCAGGAAGAGAAATGAGATGGCGCTGACGCTTTACTACCACCCGCTCTCGTCCTTCTGCTGGAAGGCGCTGATTGCGCTCTATGAATGCAAGGCCGAGTTCACGCCGCGCCTCGTCAATCTCGGCGACCCCGAGGATGCGGCTGCATTCAAAGCAATTTGGCCCGTGCGCAAATTTCCGGTGCTGCAGAACGGCGATCAAGTGACGCCCGAGAGCACAATCATCATCGAGTATTTGGCGCAGCACTACCCGGCCGCCAAGCTGATCCCGAGCGATCCGGAGCGCGCGCGCGAGGTGCGCCTCTGGGACCGCGTCATCGATATGCATGTGCACCTGCCAATGCAGAAGTTCACGATCGACGCGTTGCGCCCCCAAGGCGCCAAGGACCCGATGGGCGTCGAAAGCGCGCGCGAAACATTGCGCACGGCTTACGCGCTGCTGGATAAGCAGGTTTCGACTTGGGTTGTCGGCGATGAATTCACGATGGCCGATTGCGCGGCGTTCCCGGCGCTCTACTACGCCAACATTGCCGAGCCGATCGGCGCTGAGCACGCGAGTCTCCTCGCTTATCTCGAACGCCTCAGAATTCGCCCCAGCATCGCCCGCGTATTCAAGGAAGCAGAGCCCTATTTCCACATGCTTCCGCTCAAACCGAAATCGGGAGGTCAGTGATGATCGAACGCTCCGTCGTCCATGGCAGCTTCACCATTGAGCGGCGCTTGCGAGCCTCGCCTGCGCGCGTATTCGCGGCGTGGTCCGACCCCGGCGCGAAAGCGCAATGGTTCGGCGCGCCCGCGGAGCTTTGCACCGAACTGGTGCGCGAGATGGATTTTCGCGTCGGCGGTCAGGATCGCTTGAGCGGCAGGTGGAAGGAGAGCGGCGTCACCTCGCACTTCCACAATCAGTATTGGGACATCATCCCCGACCAACGCATCGTCTACACGTACGAAATGCACCTCGACGAAAAGAAGATTTCCGTCTCCCTCGCCACTATCGAGTTCAAAGCGTCAGGAAGCGGCACGTTGATGACGCTGACCGAGCACGGCGCGTTTCTCGATGGCTATGACGATAATGGCGGCCGCGAAGAAGGCACCAAGCTGCTGGTCGAGACCTTGGCGCGCTTCGTGGACGGCGAAGGCGACACGTCCGAAGCATGGCGCAAACTACACGGGCCGCCCAACTGATCCAAGCGGCGCGGCCGAGCGCGCCTAGCGGCGCATTACCCGCCCCTGCGGCGCGTTGACGAGACACGTCGCCTTCTCCGCGGCGACGCGTTCCGGATCGGCGCCGAACTCAATAAGCGGATGACGAAGAAGTTTCGCCTCGATCGCGTCGCGTATGCCGGCGAAGGGCGGGCTATCTCCATCCTCGGCGCGAAGCTGGTTCCAGGTGTCGAGCTCAGCCGGATCGACATAGAACATCACCAGCGCATCGCGCTCCATCGTCGATGAAAACCCGTGATAGGACGCAAAGTGCGGCACGAACACGCAGACTGAATTGGCGCGGAATCGCGCCCGGTAGTTCGGATTCAGATTCCTGTCATAGAGGATGGTTGCGTTGTGCAGCTCCTCCTCCTCGGACGCTTCCCGCTCCGGAATATAGAACACGAACGACATGAATTTCGGCGGGATGTCGACGTGGATATTCTGAAACTTGCCCGCAGGCGTATAGACATACTCGAACTCTTCATGGATGCGCAGCGCAGCGCAAAGGTCGGCGGTCGGACGCAGATAGAATTTGCGCAGCAGCGCCTGCTTCACTTCGCCGTCGCTGAACACCGCGTGGAGCGTGCGCGCCACCACGCCCTGATCGTGCTCGAGATTATATCGACGGTTCTTGAAAGACGGATTGTCCTGGTTCCGCTCGATAACCGCGCTTCCGTACTTGTGCCGTTGCAGGTGCGCGCGCAGCGAGTCGTAGAATTCCGCAGGGAAGATGTTTTCGATGAACGCGTGGTGGAACGGCGCTTGGCCGACGACTGCCGTCTCGCATGCGCGCAAAACATGCGCACGACACCATTCCGTCACCGAACTCGCCGCGCCGGCCGTTGCCTGTCCCATTTCGCTCATCGAAGAACTCCGGCGCGCATTCTATCGCCATTTGCGCTCTCCGCACCAAGCATCATGGCGGAGGCGGCAAGGCGCTGGAGGGCGCGATCGGCCCAATCGGGCGCCGAGGAAGCAGCGGCCAGCGCCCCGCCATGGCGAAGAACTGATCAAGCAGGCGAAGCTTGATCGCGCTCAGATCAAGCGGCTGCGGCGACCAATCCACGGCCTCCAGATTATCAAGGTCGTGAATTGGAATGAGATCCGCCAACGAAGAAAAACGTTCGCGGTCTGATTGCCGCCCGTGCTCGTTATTGGGGGGATGGAACATGATAACCGGCGCGCCCATGGCCAGCGCCGGCAGCGCACAGTGCAGCAGCGTGGTTACGACGAGCCCTGCCCGCGCGCGATAGCGCTGCAACAATCCCGCCGCGCGCTGCATGTTGGCGTCGAAATCGGTCGAGCCCGAATAGTGCAGAATGGGTTGCGGATCCTTCAGCCGATCGCGCACGCACTCGAACAGGCGCATATCCCGCGACACCACCAGGGTCTCGCCATCGACCGGCGCGCTGAACCGGCGCGGGGCGAGGATCGACAGACACTGGCTGACATACGCGTCCACGCCATGCTCGCACAACAGCGCAGCGGTCGCCTTGTCGCGTGCGCCAATCGGCCCGTTGGCGCGATAGTGCTCGAGCGCAGCCGGCGAAACGAGGCTTGGGCTCTGAAACAGGCGCATGTGAAATCCGATATAGAGCGGCCAGAGCTTGGGATTGGGCGGCCATTCGGCGTCGTTCGTCTTGAACCAACCGTTGAGCAAAATGCCGACGCGTTCATCGAGCGCATTCAATTGCGCGGCGCTGGCGATCTCATCGTCACGGTCGATGTCCCATTGAGGCTCAATGTCGAGGCGCGACAGCAACCGCCGTCCGGCCAGAATTTGGATGTGGTCGCCAAGGTTTTCCGTCGACACCTTGAGCGACGCGAATTTGATCGGGGCCGCCGCGCCCTTCGCCACTGCCGGAGGTTCGGCCGGATCGGCGAGACGCAGAACATGCCGCAACACGCTCTCGGGGTGATCGAGCGCCGGATTGATCCGATGCGTTAGCTTGAATACGGGCGCCGACCAATCGATCTTGGCGTGCGCTCGCTTGATCGGCGAGTAGAGTCCCGCCGGCGATTGCGGCGAGTGCGGTCCGTCAGCGCTGATCTTGGGCACGCGCGCCCACAGTGCAGCCGCCTCCTCGTCCTCCGCCACAAGATCGCGGAACGCATGGTGCAGCCAGAAATAATCGTCGGCCGCCGCACGCCCACGCCAATAAGCCAGTGCGCGCTCAGTCCATTTGGCGATCAGCGGATTGCCTGGCTCGGCGGCGAGGAACCAACTCGACAACGGGCGGTCGGGCGCCGGCTTCGCGAAGGCGAAGAAGCCGGCATCCGCCGTCGCCGCCGGCAACCATCTGTCCAGCGAAGCCCGGCACAGCAAGGTTGCATCCGCCCAGACGCCGCCAAACTCGTGCAGAAGCAAAAGTCGAACGACGTCCGACAGCGAAGCCGCGGTAAGCGTCTGCCGGCTGAGATCGATGTGGTCTTCCAGGTCGAGGTAGTCGCGCACAGAGACCGCGTCGAGCGCGCGGATTCGCCATTCCGGGTTGAGGGCGCGCCAGCTGCCCAGGCAGCGGCGGACGATGTCCGGCGCCCTGTCCCAGCCTTGAAACCAGCATGTCCAAAGGGTTTTTGGCGGCATTCATCCCCCAAGGCCTGGGGCAGCCTTAACGAGCCCGGCGCGGACAGTCGACGGCCCGCTCAAGCGCGCGGATTTCCGGCCTGCCTTGCCCTCCTGGCCGCCTTCGGCTAGAAGGCGCGCCTTCAATTTCCAACCATTCCGGTTGCAGCGAAAGGGCGCCCCCATGGCGGGCATCGTACTGAGCGTTGAGAAGCGTGAGAAAACCGGGACCGGCGGGGCCCGGGCCACGCGCAAATCGGGCCTGATCCCCGGCGTCCTTTATGGCGGCGCGCGCGGTTCGGTGCCGATCGAGCTCAAGTCGGCCGAAGTGAAGCAAGCGCTGCGCTCGGGCAAGTTCATCTCGCACCTGATCGAGATCGACCACCAAGGCGAGAAGCAGCCGGTTATCCCGCGCGCCATCCAATATCACCCGGTGACCGACGAGCCGGTCCACATCGACTTCTACCGCGTCGAGGAAGGCGCCGAGATCGACGTCGACGTCGTCGTTCACTTCAAGAACCACGAAGCCTCGCCCGGCTTGAAGCGTGGCGGCGCGCTCAACATCGTCGCGCACACGCTGCGTCTGCGCGTCCCGGCCGGCAAGATTCCGGAAGAGATCGTCGTCGACCTCACCGGCCTCGAAATCGGCGGCGTCGTGCACTTGTCGAACATCCAGCTGCCGCCGGGCGTCACCCCGCTCATCCGCGACCGCGACTTCACCATCGCGTCGATCGCTGGCCGCATCGCCGAAGAAGCCGCGCCGGCTGCTGAAGCCGCACCGGCTGAAGCGGCCCCCGCCGCGCCGGCCAAGAAGGAAGGCTGAGCGCTTTCCTTCACCCGACGGAGAAGGAACAATAGCGCATGCTTCTCCTCGTCGGCCTCGGCAATCCGGGCGCGAAATACGCGAAGAACCGGCACAATATCGGCTTCATGGCCGTGGATGCGCTGGCGCGCGCCTACGGTTTTGGACCATGGCGCAAGAAGTTTCAGGGCGAGATCGCCGAAGGCCAGATCGACGGCGTGAAGTGCCTGCTCTTGAAGCCGCAGACCTTCATGAACGAAAGCGGACGCTCGGTTGGCGAAGCCGCCCTCTTCCACAAGTTGGCGCCCAGCGACGTGGTCGTCTTCTACGATGAAATCGACATGGCGCCCGGGCGGTTCCGCATGAAGCGCGGCGGCGGCGCTGCGGGCCACAACGGCATCCGTTCCATCGCCGCTTCCGCCATTGGCGCGGACTTCCGCCGTGCGCGCCTCGGCGTGGGACATCCCGGCCAAGCCGAACTCGTGCATGGTTACGTGCTCTCCGACTTTCACAAGGCCGATGCGGAGTGGCTGGAAAAGCTTCTCGACGCGGCGGTGCGCGCCGCGCCGCTGCTGGTCAAAGGCGAGGACGAGAAGTATCAGGCCGAGGTGATGCGTCTTGCGCCGGCCGAGAAAGCCGACCCACGCGGCAAGACGGCGCCGGGGGACGCGTGATGTTCGGCTTGCCGCTGGAATCGCTGATCATCGCCTACCTGCCCTCGCTTCTGTGCGGCATCCACGTCGTGCGCACCGGGCGCGAGATGTATTGGCTCTGGATTCTGGTGATCGCGCCGGGGCTGGGGCCGCTCATCTACTTCTTCGCCGTGATCGTGCCCGAGCTGATGGGCGGACGCACCGCGCGAAACCTTGGCGCGGCCACCCGACAGGCGCTCGATCCCGAACGCGATTACCGGAACGCGCTGAAGGCCCTCGAAGACGCCGAGACGGTCGGCAATCGGATGCGTGTGGCGCAGGCGGCCGCGGCCCTCGGAAAGTGGAAGGACGCCGAAGCGCAGTGGGCGCAGGCGGCCAGCGGCCACTGGGCGGACGATCCCGCCATCCTCATGGGCCATGCCGAAGCCCTGCTTGAACTCGGCCGCTATGACGAGGCGCTTAAGCGCCTCGAGCAACTCAGGGCGCAAGGCCGCGAGGGCTCGACGCCTCAAGCGACGCTCGCCTTCGCGCGCGCCTATGACGGCTTGGGCCGCAAGGACGAGGCCGACGCCGCCTACCGCGCCTGCGTGGACCGGGTGCCGGGCCTGGAGGCCGGCGGACGCTACGTGGCTTTCCTGGCGAAGGTGGGCCGCAAAACCGACGCCCAGCTTGGCCTGCAGGAACTCGACCGCCGGCTCGCCAAGATCGCCCCGCCGCTGCGGCCAGAGGCCCGCGTCTGGCGCGATCTCGCCGCGCGCGCGGTGGCGTCCGCTTGACACGGATACACGGACACACGATATCCGTGTAATGACCAACGTTACGGTAACGCTGGATGATGAGCTGCTCGGACGGGCCCGCCGTGAGGCGGACCGGATGGGCAAGAGCCTGTCGCGTTATCTGGCCGATCTGATCGCGGCAGAAGACGCCCGGCTTGGCGCCGAGCGCGTCGCCGCGATGAACAAGTTTTTGGCTCTGGCGAAGTACGTCCCCAAAACGGGCGAGCCCTGGACGTTCAATCGGGATGAAATCTATGACCGCCCGTATCCTGGTGGACGCCAACGTGGTGATTTACAGCCTCGATGGCCGAGCGCCGCAGAAACAGCAAAGGTGCGCGGCGTGGCTGAGCGCGCTGACGACGGTGAATTCGCTGATCGTAAGCCCACAGGTGTGCAACGAGGTGTTCGTCGTCGCACAAAGAAAGATTCCAGCGCCGGCAAGTGAGCTGCGCGCGGCCATCGAAGGGCTGTTGATCTATTGTGACGCGCCCCTGACCGCCGTGGAAACGCGCCGCGCCCTTGCGCTCGAAGCGCGCTGGCGCCTGCACTGGTGGGACGCCGTGCTGCTGGCCTCCGCCATTTCCGCCGGATGCACGCACCTGCTATCGGAGGACGCGCAATCGTCTCCTATCATAGAGGGCGTGCAGATCATCGATCCGTTTCAAGTCGCGCCCGAAGCTGTGCTTGGCGCAACCTAGCATTCGAGGACGTTCATGGGTTTCAAGTGCGGCATCGTGGGGCTGCCGAATGTCGGCAAGTCGACGCTGTTCAATGCGTTGACGAAGACGGCCGCCGCGCAAGCGGCGAACTATCCGTTCTGCACGATCGAACCCAATGTCGGCGAAGTGGCGATGCCGGAGCCGCGGCTCAAGAAGCTCGCTGACATCGCCAAGTCGAAGGAGATCATTCCGACGCGGATGAATTTCGTCGACATCGCCGGGCTTGTGCGCGGCGCCTCCAAGGGCGAAGGCTTAGGCAACCAATTCCTGGCCAACATCCGCGAATGCGACGCCATCGCTTACGTGCTGCGTTGTTTCGAGAATGACGACATCACCCATGTCGAAGGCCGCATCGACCCCATCGCCGATCTGGAAACGGTCGAAACGGAGTTGATGCTCGCCGATCTCGAGAGCCTCGAGAAGCGCGTCAGCAATCTCGAGAAGAAGGCCAAGAGCGGCGACAAGGAATCCAAGGCCACGCTCGATCTGGTGCTGCGGGCGAAGACGCTCCTGGAAGACGGCAAGCCGGCGCGCTTCACCAGGCGCGCCGCAGAGGAAGAAAAAGCCTTCCACATGCTGCAGCTTTTGACCGCGCTGCCGGTGCTCTACGTCTGCAACGTATCGGAGGCGGATGCAGTCGCGGGCAACGCCTTCACGGCGCGCGTCGCGGAGCGCGCGAAGGCGGAAAACGCGGCGATGGTGATCATCTGCGCGCAGCTTGAGGCCGAGATCGCCGCGCTGACGGAAGAAGAACAGGCGGAATATCTCGAAACCGCCGGTCTGCAGGAACCCGGCCTGACCAAGCTCATCCACGCCGGCTACGACCTTTTGGGTCTGCAGACCTATTTCACCGTCGGGCCGAAGGAAGCGCGCGCCTGGACCATCCACAAAGGCGACACCGCGCCACAAGCGGCGGGAGTCATCCACACCGACTTCGAAAAGGGCTTCATTCGCGCAGAAGTCATCGCCTACGCCGATTTCGTCGCCTTCAATGGCGAACAAGGCGCGAAGGAAATGGGCAAGATGCGGCTTGAAGGAAAAGACTATATCGTCCGCGACGGCGACGTGATGCACTTCCGCTTCAATGCGTAACGCTCACGAAGCGCCATGTGGCGGCGTGCGGAAATAGATGGCGTTGCGTCTGTAGTCGATGGCGAGGCCGCCGGCGGCGCGGATCACGTCCATGCCGAGCAGCAGCGTCGGCTGATCCTGCAAACCCCAGAGCGCGAAGATGTGATATTCGCCCTGATAGGCCGTGACGCTGCGAACGCGGACACGCCCAAGGCGCAGGGTCGGCGTCCAGATTGAATCCCTGGCGTAGAGCGGCCTCCCGGCGGTGAAGGCGCGCCCTTCCTGATACTGCACCCACTCCGCCCGCACCGACGCCAGCGCCGCCCGAAATGCGGCGTTGCACAGCGACATGTCGGAGCCGGTGTCCACCAGCACGTTGACGCCCACGCCTTGGATTTCTCCCCGCGCCATCAGCATCGAGCCAAAGCGCAGACGGCCCTGCACCATGGACCAACCGACGAGGCGTGTCGCCGCGGCCTCCGCATCGCTCACTTCGACGCAGCGATTGGCGAAATCGATCTGCAAGAGCCTTCCCGCCATCCCGTCGAACCCGAGCATGCCCTGCTCGCCGGCG
>DASZSK010000157.1:0-8425 GCA_035548735.1 Caulobacterales bacterium
GTTTTGAACGCGCGCGACTACCGCAATCTCGCCCGCCGCTTGCGCGACCGCGTCGGCCTCAATCTGCAGATGGCGTTCACCTCCAAGGAAGCCGTGCGGGTGCGCACCCGCGACCCAGGGTGGACGCTCACGGCGCGCCGGCTGCTGGATTCGGCCGATGTCATCATCGTCGATCTTTCGGAGATCGGCGCGGCTTCGGACTGGGAGCTGGAGACGATCCGCGCGGAGGACGCCGCGGCGCGCTGCGTGTTCGTGTCGCTCTGGGGCAGGGCCGACGCGGCGGAAGCGGCGCTTAAAGCGCGCGGCTTCTCCAATCGCTTGTTCGCGTACGCGCCGGACGGCGAAAGCCAACATCGCGGCGCATTCCGCGAGGCCATGCTTGGCGCGATGCGCGCGACGCTCGCATGAGTGACTGGACCGGCCGCGGCAAG
The DNA here is from genome assembly GCA_035548735.1 of Caulobacterales bacterium. GTDB lineage: Bacteria > Pseudomonadota > Alphaproteobacteria > Caulobacterales > Aquidulcibacteraceae > Vitreimonas. The sequence goes on from DASZSK010000157.1 coordinate 432, forward strand.
GTGCGTGCGCGCGAGGCCGAAGGCGCGGTTGAAATCGCCATCGACGGCATCACCACGCAGGCGCGCTATTACAAGCCGCTGGTCTACGAATTCTTCCGCAAGGAATTCCAGATCCGTCCGCGCTGGGGCGAATTCGACGTCGAGATCCGCGTGGAATATGTCGGCGAACCGCCCGGACTCGATCTCGACAATCTCGCCAAGGCGCTGCTCGACGCGCTCAAACGCCACGTCTTCTTCGACGATATGCAGATCGCTCGGCTGCTCTGCGAACGCGTGCAGGGCGAGCGCGATCGGATCTTCGTGCGGGCGAAGAAGCGCTGAGCTTATTTCTTCCGGAAGGCGTCGAGGCTGACGACCGAGCCTTGCGGGCCGACCGACGGCGCCTCTTGCTTCACCGACGTCACCTGCTGAGGCGCGGCGACGGTGTCGTCGCCGGAGGCCATGCGCGTCTCGTCGAGGTGTTGCTCGAACTGCAGGCCGAACTTCACCGAAGGATCGAAGAAGCGGGTGACCGCCGCGAACGGGATCACAATCGGGTGAGGTTGGCCGGAGAACTTCAGGATCACGCGGAAGCGATCCGGATAGACTTCGAGATCCCAGAACTGATGTTCGAGCACGATCGTCATCTCGTCCGGATAACGCTGCGCCAGATGATCTGGAATCACGACGCCCGGCGCATGCGTCCGGAACGTCACATAAAAATGATGCTTGCCCGGCAAGCCGCGTGGGCTTGCCGCCTGTTGCAGCGCAGCGCGCACGACGCCCCGCAACGCTTCCTGCATCAGCTGGTCGTATCCGATCAAATCGTCGGCCACGGCCGCCCCTCCTTGGCCAATCCGCGCCTCACCCTTACCGGCTGATTCACGGCAGTCAATTGCTGATCCAGCGCGCGCGAATTCATCACTGTTTCCAAGCGTCGAGAGGCGAAATGCGACGAACGCATTTTGGAACTCGAGCTTCTCGCGCAACGCGCGAGGCGCCGGTGCTGTTTCGCCTCATGCTGATGCAACCCCGCAAATGAGGCGAAGTCTTCGCGTGTTGATGGCGCGTCTTGGCGCGTCGCACATCGCTGTCCTGGGGACAAACGGGTCTGCGCGATCCGTCTTTCGCCATGACGCAGAACGAAAAATTCCGCGCAACCGGACGTGGGGCGTCGCATCGCGACCGGAGAATTTGAGCCATCGAAGGAGAAAATCCCCAGCTTCTGTCGCCGGGCTGGTTTTGGATTTTTGCCGCGCGGATAGCCGGAGGAAAATCCCCAGCTTCTGTTGCCGGGCGCTGGGGGGCCCCGCCTGAGGATGCTACTCGTCAGGACTTAGGTGCGAGACGCTCGCGCTGCTTACGCAGCGAGGGCGAACTCTTCAGCAGTGTTGTCGTTGGCAACTATGCTGTTTGGCCTGTAACGGGACCACCCGAGCGAAAGCCACGGCCGTCAACGTCCGTCGATCCTATTTCGGCCCCATATTCCGCCGCTTCCGCCCCAACGATGCCGGAAGCGCGAAGGCTGGTGGAGCCGCCGGGCATCGCACCCGGGTCCGATCCGTCTATCTCCGCGCGTTTATCGCCATAGTCCGGTTGCCCGAACGAGTCGGAATATAGGACGCGATCGCGTAAGCTGCCAGCCGGCCGGTTTGGCCCCCGACTCGGGCTAAACCCGAACTCATGCGCGGCGGGGAGTTGCGATGACGAAACGTCTGGCGGCCGAATTCATCGGCACGTTCACGTTGGTGCTGTTCGGCTGCGGCGCGGCCGTCCTGGCCGGCTTCACCATCGTTGGGCAGCTCGGGATCGCCTTCGCCTTCGGCCTGGCGCTCATCGCCATGGCCTACGGCATCGGCCCGATTTCCGGCTGTCATATCAACCCGGCCGTGAGCTTCGGCTTCTGGATCGCCAAGCGCATGAGCGTCAGCGAAATGCTGGCCTATTGGGTCGCCCAGTGCGCTGGCGCCATCGTCGGCGCGGGGGTGCTCTACCTGATCGCCAGCGGCGCGCCCGGTTATGACATCGCCCAGCACGGGCTCGGGCAGAACGGCTATGGCCTCAACCATTCCCCCGGCGATTACGGCATTCTCTCCTGCTTCGTGTTCGAAGTGGTGGCGACCTTCATCTTCTTGATCGCCATTCTCGGCGTAACCCAGCGCGACAATGTCCTGGCTGGCCTCGCCATCGGCCTCACGTTGACCGTGATCCACATCGTCGGCATCCAGGTGACGGGCGTTTCCGTGAACCCGGCGCGCTCGCTTGGACCCGCGGTTTGGGTTCTGGGTGACGCCTTGGGGCAGCTTTGGCTCTTCATCGTCGCGCCGCTGATCGGGGCCGGGCTCGCCGGCCTCACCTTCCGGGCCAAGCTTTTCACCCTGGAGGAGGCGTGAAGCGCCCGCGCGCGCTGTTGGCGCTCTGCGTGGGCGTTGCGCTTGCGCTCTACCTCTATTTTCCGCTGCCCGCGCCCGATATTCCGCCGCCGCGCGCCGGCGATTGCGTGCTCATGCACCTCTGGTCCAACGGCTATCACACCGATCTCGGCGTGCCGGCCGACGCTCTGCCGGCGGGTCATCCGCTCCGCGTGCTTTTTCCACACGCACGCACGCTGCTCATTGGTTGGGGCGAGCAGGCATTTTATTTTTCTGACGGAAGCAATCTGTGGCTCGCGCTCGATGCGCTCGTGCCGCCAAGCCCCTCGGTGATGCATGTCGTCGCTGGCGCGGAGGGCGGCTCGGCTTATCTGGGCTCCAAAGAGGATGAGACGATCGCCGTCTCACGCGAGGGCGCAGCCTCTTTGGCGGCGTTCCTGCGCGATGCGCTGGTGCTCGACCCCCAAGGTCGCGTCGAGATCACGTCGCCCGGCAAGGTGATCGGCGCGAGCTATTTCGTCCGCGCCCGCGAGAACTTCCACCTGTTCAACGTCTGTAATCACTGGATGGCGCGGGCGCTGCGCGCCGCCGGCCTCAACATCAATTGGCGCGACAAGTGGATGGGCGACCCGCTGATGGCGGCGGCCCGTCACGCCGCGCCCCCCGTTTGCCCTGGAGCGTCAGGAATACCCATATGAACGCCATGACCGCTCGCGCCGAACCTGTTTCCTCCGCACCGCCGTCAGCGGCCGATGCGGCCTATCTCGGGCTTCTGCGCGACGTGCTGGAGACTGGCGTCGAGCGCGGCGACCGCACCGGCGTCGGGACGCGCGGCGTGTTCGGCCGCCAGATCCGCTTCGATCTCGCCGCGGGTTTTCCGCTGCTCACCACCAAGAAACTGCACCTCAAAAGCATCGTCCTTGAACTGCTCTGGTTCCTGAACGGAGACACAAACGTCCGCTGGCTACAGCAGCGCGGCGTCACGATCTGGGATGAGTGGGCCGATGAGAACGGCGAGCTTGGCCCGGTGTACGGCAAGCAATGGCGCTCTTGGATCGCGCCGGACGGCCGCGTGATCGATCAGATCGCCAATGTCGTCGAAAGCATCAAGAAGAACCCGTCTTCCCGCCGCCACATCGTCTCGGCCTGGAATCCCGCCGACGTCGACCAGATGGCGCTGCCGCCGTGCCATTGCCTGTTTCAGTTCTACGTCGCCGAGGGCCGTTTGAGCTGCCAGCTCTATCAGCGCAGCGCCGACGTGTTTCTAGGCGTGCCGTTCAACATCGCCTCTTACGCGCTGCTGACGCAGATGATGGCGCAGGTGACAGGGCTTGAGCCCGGCGAATTCATCCACACCTTCGGCGACGCGCACCTCTATCTGAACCATGTCGAGCAGGCGAAGACGCAACTCGCGCGAAGCGCCTTCCCGGCGCCGGCGATGAAGCTCAATCCCGCGGTGAAGGATATTTTCGGCTTCACTTACGACGATTTCGCACTCATCGGCTATCAGGCGCACCCGAGCATCAAAGCGCCGATCGCGGTCTAAGGCGTGGCGCGTGGCGCGCCCTAGGAAGTCGCCACCATGTCCATGCCGGCGAGTGCGGGGCGCACGTTTTCCAAGCTCACGCGCTCGATCGTTATCGGAGCCTTGGCCGCGCCGAAGCCAAGCGTCAGTTTCATGACGATGACATCGCCAGCGCCGGCGACGAATTCGCGTTCGATCGGCTTGGTTTGCGCGGCGAGGCCCCCGCCGAACGAGGCCGCAAGCGTATGCGGGCCGGGCGCGATGTCGAGGCGGGCGAAGCGCGGGCTCTTCAATTGCACGAACGTCCGCCCGTCGAGCGCGAGATCCATGCCCGCGGCCTTGCCGACGAAACCGGTGCGCATCACGTATAGCGCCGCTTGCCCCGGCGGGACTTCGAAAGCCAGGGCGCGGCGACGCGTCTCTTCATCCGCTTGCGTCATCGCGCGGTTGCCGGAAAGATTGTTCGCAACCAAGAGGACGACAGCGCCCATGGCGACGCCCACGGCAATGCCAAGAAAACCCGGCTTCTCACCGCCGACCGCGGCCGAAACGCCGAGCAGGAAAGCGATGAAGCCCGCCGTCAGCGCGCCGAGAAGGAGGGGCCAGAAGGATTTCATCGCCGCTCCAGGTACGTGGGCGGAAGCGCGCTGTCCATGACGATGCCAAAGCTTACTTTGGTGGCCGCCATCGCCCGCAATGGCGTGATCGGCCGTGATGGCGGGCTGCCTTGGCGGCTCTCGTCGGACATGAGGCGCTTCAAGGCCGCGACCATGGGCAAGCCGGTTCTGATGGGGCGCAAGACCTGGGACTCGCTGACTAGGAAGCCGCTGCCGGGCCGACCCAATCTTGTATTGTCCCGCGACCGGAATTTTCGCGCCGCCGGCGGCTGGACCTATTCCAAACTCGACGCCTTCCTCTCGGCCGGCGCGGCGATGGCCGATGCGATGGGTGCGGACGAGATCTGCGTCATCGGCGGCTCATTGCTTTACGCCGAGACGCTGCCTTTGGCTGACCGATTGGTGCTGACCGTGGTCGATCTGGCGCCCGAGGGCGATGCGGTGTTTCCCAAACTCGAGGCGACGGACTGGCGCCAAGTCGCTGTCGAAGAAGTGCCGAAGGGCGAGAACGACGACGCCGGCTTCATCGTTCGCCAGCTGGAACGGCGTCGGTAGCGCCTGAGATCGCGCTGGACTTCTCCAGCGGCGTGCATTGAATGTCCAGCGCTGACATGAGGGAGCGTTCGATGAAGGCGCGCGACTGCAAGATCGTGGCGACGATGGGCCCCGCCAGCGATCCGCCCGAGCGGCTGATGAAGCTCATCAATGCCGGCGTCGATTGCTTCCGCCTGAATTTCAGCCATGGCGCGAAGGAGGACCATGCGCGCCGCTACCGCGCCGTCCGTGAAGCGGAAGCCAAGGCCGGCAAGCCCGTCGCCATCTTCGCCGACCTGCAAGGGCCGAAGATCCGCGTGGGCACGTTTGTCGATGGCCAAATCACGTTGCGCTATGGCGATGTCGTCACGCTCGAAGCATCGAACGAGCCGGGTGAGCCGGGGATCATCCGTCTGCCGCACCCCGAGATCGTCGAGACGCTCGGTTCCGGCGACGTGCTGAAGCTCGACGACGGCAAAATGCAGCTCACCGTAACCGAGCGCGCGGGCAAGACCCTGAAGGCGCGCGTGGATTTCGGCGGCGAACTCAAGAGCCAGAAGGGGCTCAATGTCCCGACGCGGCGCATTCCGGTTTCGGCGCTCACGGTGAAGGACCGCGAAGACCTCGCCTTCGCGCTGGAACTCGGCGTCGATTACATCGCGCTTTCCTTCGTGCAGCATCCCGACGACGTGCGCGAAGCGCGCGATCTGATTGGCGAACGCGCGCGCATCATCTCCAAGATCGAGAAGCCGTCGGCGCTGGAAGAGATCGAGGCCATCGTCGATCTGTCCGACGCGGTGATGGTTGCGCGCGGCGATCTGGGCGTCGAGCTTCCGCCGGAACAGGTGCCGATCGCGCAGCGGCGCATCATCCGCGCGGCGCGCGCGGCCGGCCGGCCGGTGATCGTCGCCACGCATATGCTGGAAAGCATGGTCGATGCGCCGACGCCGACGCGCGCCGAAGCCTCTGACGTCGCAACGGCGGTCTATCAGGGCGCGGATGCGGTGATGTTGTCGGCGGAAAGCGCGGTCGGGCGGCATCCGGAGAGCGCGGTGGCGATCATGGATCGCATCATCCGCGCGGTCGAAAACGACAGCGAATATTGGAAGGGCCTGCCGCGCGACATGACGCCGCCGCAAGCCACGACCGCCGACGCGATCGCGCTTTCCGCGCGCCACATGGCCGACGTCATCGATGCGGCGACAGTGGTCGCCTACACGGCCACGGGCTCCACGGCGCTCAGGGTCGCGCGCGAGCGGCCGCATTGCGGCGTCATCGGCTTGACGCCGCTGGTGGAGACGGCGCGGCGCTTGGCGCTTGTGTGGGGCGTGCGCTCGATGGTGACGGAAGACGTGTCGAGTGTCGAAGACATGGTCGATAAGGCTGACGCAGCGGTGCGCAAGCTTGGCGTGGCGCAGAAGGACGACCGCGTCGTCGTCATCGCCGGTATCCCGTTTGGGCGCGCCGGCAAGACGAACACCATCCGCGTGTTCAGGGTCGAATAGGGGCAATATCGGAACACTGCGCGAGCGCGGCTGTTGTCGGGGCGTAACGGGCTGACGACAGAGAGGAATACGCCATGCCGCGTGGAGACAAGTCGAGCTATTCGAACAAGCAGAAGCGCCAGGCTGAGCACATCGAAGAAGGCTACGAAGATCGTGGCACGCCCAAGAACGAAGCCGAACGCCGCGCTTGGGCGACCGTGAACAAGATGACCGGCGGCGGCAAGAAATCGGGTTCAGGCCGCGGCAAGAAGGTCAACAAGGCGCCGGCGAAGAAGGGCGGCAAGGCCGGCGGCCGCGCCAGCGCCAAGCGCCCGGCCGCGGCGCGCAAGGCGTCCGCGAAAAAAGCGGCGGCGACGCGGAAGAAGCGCGTTTCGCGTTAGGTCCGCCGCCAGATCACGAAGCCTTCGCCGTCATAGGCCGTGCAGGTGATGATGAAGGCAGAGAGCGCCGCGCGCTCGAGATCCTCCGCGCTGGTTTCGCGCACCGCGTCGAGATCGGGCGTTTCTGCGCAAAGCGCGGCGACGCCGTGCCAGGCGGTGTCGCTGGCGATCAGCGCCTGAGCGAGTTCCGGCGGAGCATCGTTCATTGTGAAAAGGCGATACACCTCGTCTCCGACGCCGAAGGCGTTCGGATCGGCATTGATATCGATGTCGCTCCAACTTGGGTTGAAGTCGTCGACGATGCAGACGGCGTCGGGAACGGTGCGCAGCATGGAGACGAGATAGGCTGCTTGTTCGACCTTCAGCTTGCTCTCGGTTTCTACCGGACTGCGATCCTCGATCCGCACGACGCGATTGTTCTCGGTTCCGTCGAGCAATCCGCCTTCGTCGAAGCGCAACAGGCGCTCACGAGACACGCCCTGAGGCGCGAGCGTCGTCACCTTGCCCGGCGCGGCTTCTACGACAGCCAGGAGCGCGGTGCAGAAGACATTGGCGCCCAAGAGATGCTCACGGACATAGTCGACGCCCGCGGCGCCGAGATCGGTGAAGACGAGATCGGTCATCCGATCACCCGAATAGTCGGCGCGGGCTTGTTGAGCCGCGCGATATTGGCGAACGCCGCCTCAGCCAACGCGCGGAAACGCTGCGCGATCGGATGATCAGGCTCAGTTGCGACCAAGGGCGCGCCAGCATCGGCGCTCTCGCGCAGCCGCACGTCGATCGGCAATTCGCCAAGGAAAGGCGCGCCTGCTTGTTCCGCCGTGCGTCGCGCGCCGCCTTCGCCAAAGATATGCACGCGCTTGCCGCCGCTTTCTTCGAAATAGGCCATGTTCTCGATCACGCCTAAGAGCGGCGCGTGCGTCTTCTCGAACATCGCCACGCCCCGGCGCACATCGGCGAGCGCGACCTCCTGCGGCGTCGAGACGATGATCGCGCCGGCGATCGGCGCGCGCTGAAGCAGCGTCAGCTGCACGTCGCCGGTGCCCGGCGGCAGATCGAGCACCAGAACGTCGAGCGGCCCC
>DASZSK010000158.1:0-3571 GCA_035548735.1 Caulobacterales bacterium
GTCGTCTCGCCATGGCGGCGCGGCAACGAAGACGCGAAGCTGACGCCGGGCGGTTCATCCGGGGGTTCCGCCGCCGCAGTCGCCGCGGATTTGTGCCTGGGCGCGACCGCGACCGACACGGGCGGTTCGATCCGCCAGCCCGCGGCCTTCACCGGCACGGTCGGCATCAAGCCGACTTATGGGCGTTGCTCGCGCTGGGGCATCGTGGCGTTTGCGTCCTCGCTCGATCAGGCCGGGCCGATCGCCAAGACGGTCGAAGACGCGGCGATCCTCCTCCAGAGCATGGCCGGCCACGATCCGAAGGATTCCACGTCGCTGCCGGTTGAAACGCCCGATTTCCGCAAAGCCTGCGGCAAGTCGCTCAAAGGCATGACGATCGGCGTGCCTGAAGAATACCGCGTCGAGGGCATGCCGCCCGAAATCGAGAAGCTTTGGATGCAAGGCGTCGAGTGGGCCAAGGACGCCGGCGCGCAGATCAAGACGATCAGCCTCAAGCACACCAAGTACGCGCTGCCCTGCTATTACATCGTCGCGCCCGCGGAAGCTTCCTCGAACCTCGCGCGCTATGACGGCATGCGCTATGGCGCACGCGTCGGGGCCAAGGATCTCGTCGGCACGTATGAACAATCGCGCGCCTCCGGTTTCGGCCGCGAAGTGCAGCGGCGGATCCTCATCGGCACCTACGTGCTCTCCGCCGGCTATTACGACGCCTATTATCTGCGCGCGCAAAAAGTGCGTGCGCGCATCGCCGAGGATTTCCGCGAAGCGTTCCGCGGCGTGGATGCGATCATCACGCCGGCGACGCCGTCCGCGGCGTTCGCGCTTGGCGAAAAATCGGGCGATCCGGTGCAGATGTATCTGAACGACATCTTCACGGTGACGGCGAATCTGGCTGGACTTCCGGGCCTTGCTTTGCCAGCCGCGGTCGATGCGCAAGGCTTGCCGCTGGGCTTGCAAGTCATCGGCAAGGCGCTGGATGAAGAGAGCGTGTTCGCGGTGAGCGCCGCACTCGAGAAGGCGGCGAATTTCCGCGCCAAGCCCGCGAAATGGTGGGTCTGAGGTTCAAGTCGTGGGGGAAATTATGAACTGGATGAAGACCGGCGTTCTGGCGATGGCGCTCGCGTTCTGTGCAGCGCCCGCGTTCGCGCAGGGCGTGAACAATCTCTCCGGCGTCTGGCAGGGCGTGTTCTGGGGCGCGGGCAACACGCCGACCTCTTTTCAAATCACGCTGCGTGACGATCCGGGCCCTGGGTTCAGCGGCTCGACGGTGGAAACCAACAATTTCGGCGACGTCGAAGCGCCGTTCCTGCTCGCCACGCTGCAGGGCCAGGTGCAGGGCGCCCAGGTCAGCTTCGTGAAGACCTATGACGGCACCGGCTCGGTGTCGCACAGCGTGAGCTATCGCGGCCGTCTCGTTTCGGATCGGCGCATCGTCGGCACGTGGTCGCTGGACGGCGCGAGCGGCCCGTTCGAAATGGCGCGATAGGGCTGCGCGGCCTGCGCGCCTCCCGCTCGGGGAGAAACCGCATGACCGCGCGCCCAGCTCTTGGACCATAAGGCCGAACTCGTGAGAGGCGGCCATGCATGAACTCCTTGAACGCTTGGGACGCGGCGACGCGCGCATCATGGAGATGTGCGGACGCGCCAACCGCGCGTGGAGCGAGTTTTTCTCCGAACTTGAAACCGCCGACGTCGGGACCTTGAGCGCGCGGCTGGGATTTTTCCAGCCGGCCATTGAAAAGATTTTCGAGAGCAAGTCGCTCGGCGAAACGATGATGGCCTGGACCGCCTTCGCTAATCTCTACGACACCAAGGCCGGCTGGGGCGCAAAAGAGAAGCGTGCGCGCGACCTCGTGTGGGCTTTCCTCAACAGCAATTGCAGCGCCGAAGTGAAGGAGGAGGCGCGCAGCGCCGCCATCTCCTATGGACTTGAGCGCACGCCCGGCTCAGCGCCGCAACGTCAGGATTTCCGCCGCTAGCGTTCCGGCGATGCAACCAATCACGCGCGGCGGCGACTCGCGCTAGCTTGCACGCTATGGCCAAGAAGCAATCCGCACCGCCGGAACGGCGCCGTTCGCGCGGCGAGATCGACCGCAACTATTTCTTCGGCGATGTCCTGATCAAGACCGGCGTGGCGATCGCCTTCGCGCTGGCGGGCGTCATCCTTTACACGCAGCACGGCTTCCGCATCGCCTTCCAGGATCACCTTTACGACTACCTGACGGTGATTTCGGTGTTCGCTGTCCTTGGCGTGGCCGCGTTTTTCCTCGGCCACCACCTCCGCAGCACCGCCACACACTGGGATTTTGACTGAGCCTCTGCGGTAAGGCGCTTGACCTGAAGTCCGGGACCGCCGACTTCTTTCCGCGCCTTCGCGAAGGAGTCCGCCTTGGACCAGGCTGAAATCGACCGTCTGCAATCGTATCTGCGCCGCCTGTTGGGGGCGCAGGGCCTCAGCATCCGCGCGCAAGGCGCGGAGGAGGCTGATGTTTTGGTCGGCAGCCAGAAGGTGGCCGATCTCAGCCGCGACGAGGACGAGGGCGAACTCAGCTATTTCTTCAACATGGGCGTCGCACGCGCCAAGGGCGCCGCGCGCAATGCGCCGTTGGACGAAAGCGAGCGCGTGCGTTTGCAGCAGCTTCTGCGCGAGAAGCTCGGCGCACCCAAGCTCGAGGTGCGGCCGCGCCCGCGCAAGACCGATTCAGCGGAAGTCTATGTCGCCGACGAATTTATCGGCACGCTCTCGGCCGATCCCGCTGCGGGCGACATCGGCTATTACCTGACGATGAGCATTCTCGACATCGATCTGGAAGGCTGATCACGTCTCGTCTTCGGCGAGGAATTTCCCCAGCCGATCGAATTGCCGCTCGGCCAGCGAGCGGTGATCGTCGATCCATTTCCGCAGCACCTCAAACCCTTCGGGATGCAATTGCGCCGTGCGCACGCGTCCGACCTTTTCAGTGCGCACGAGTCCCGCGTCTTCCAACACCTGAAGGTGTTGCGCCACCGCCGTCAGCGTGACGCCGAGCGGCGCCGCCAAGCTCGATACCGAGTGCGGCCGAAGCGTGAGCTTATCGACGATCGTTCGCCGGGTTGGATCGCCGAGCGCGGCGAGCACGCGCTCGGCCTTAAGTTTCGTGTGCGCCATCAGTCCCCGAGGAATTGAGCCAGCGCATCAAAGATGGTGCGCCAGCCATGCTCGCGCATCTCCGGCCCGTCAGCGCCTTCGAAGAACGCCGCCTGGTGCGTGGCGATGAGATCCGTTCCGGCAGCCGTTGCGAACAGCTCGATCGTCATCAGGCTCGCGGAAAAAGGAACGCCGTCGCGCTTCATTACTTGCGCGAAGACGATGCGCTGGTTGGGGACGATGATCTGATAAACGGTCTCGTTCTCGATCATGCTGCCGGCGATCGGCGTGCCCGGTCCGAAACGCACGACGAAGCGTTCGACGCCGCCCGCTCGGAAGTCGAGATCGTAGGCGATGATGTCGAGCGCATCGCGGCCATCGACGAACCATTTGCGTTTCTGCTTCGGGTCGGCGAAGGCCGCGAACACGCGCTCCGGCGGTTTC
>DASZSK010000159.1:0-39668 GCA_035548735.1 Caulobacterales bacterium
GCCGCACACATCGGTGGCGATCGAACTGCAGATCACCAAGGAATATCTGGGGCAGGCCACCAATCTCGCCTATCTCGCGCCGATGTGGCGCGAGGCGCTCGACACCGACACCTATGTCCAAGGCGAAGGCTCGACGGTGGCGCGGGTGACGGACGGAACGCTGTTCAACACGCGCAGCGCCATTGCTGGCGTCTCGAATGTCGGCGACAACCGAAACTGGACCGGCGGCGTGATGGAGCAGGCCAATTGGTACGCGTATGGGCGCCTGGCCTGGGATCACCAGCTCAGTTCGGAGGCCATCGCGGACGAATGGACGCGCATGACCTTCACCAATGACGAGCGTTTCGCCCGACCGGTCGTCGGCATGCTGATGCAATCGCGCGAAGCGGTCGTGCATTACATGACGCCGCTGGGCTTGGCCCACCAGATGGCCACCGGGCATCATTACGGACCGGGGCCTTGGATTCATGATCTGGCGCGGCCGGAATGGAATCCGGTCTATTACAATCGCGCCGATGCAAACGGGATTGGCTTTGACAGAACGCATACTGGGAGCAACGCCGTCAGCCAGTATTCGCCGCATCTGGCGGCCGAGTATGAGAACATCGACACCACGCCGGAAAAATTCCTGCTCTGGTTTCACCACGTGCCGTGGGATTACCGGCTGAAGTCCGGCCACACCGTGTGGGACGAGCTTGTCGCGCACTATTCGCAGGGCGTGGATGAAGTGCGCCAGCTCCGCAGCACCTGGGCCTCGCTTGAGCCCTATGTCGATCCGGAGCGTTTCTATCAGGAGAGCGCGTTTCTGCGTATGCAAGAGCATGACGCGATGTGGTGGCGCGACGCCAGCATCGCCTATTTCCAATCGCTGTCGCATCGCCCGTTGCCCGCCGGCTTTGCGCCGCCTGAACATCCGCTGGCCTATTACGAAGCGATCCGCACGCTCTACGCACCCGGCGATCCCGGCAACACCGCCGCGCCGTTCAAGGATCAGTGACGATGCGCGCGTGGTCGCGTCGATCCGTGTTGCTCAGCGCCCCGGCGCTGGCGGCATGCGCGACGTCCGCGCCGGCGTCGCCGTCCGTGGAACTGAGCGCGGAAGAAGATCACGCGCGCCTGATGCGTTTGCTCGGGATCAACGAAATTCGTCCGGGCCGGAATGGGATGGATCCGAACGATCCCAATTATGCCAATTACGACGAGAGCAAAGCTAATCCGTATCCTCATCTTCCCGATCCGCTGAAGCTGAAGAACGGTCGTGAGATCACGAGTGCGGACGAATGGCGGCGCTTGCGGCGCCCTGAAATCGTCGAAGACTTCAGTCGGGAGATTTACGGCCGCACGCCCACGCATACGCCGCGTGTGAACTGGCGGAGGAGCGCCGCGACAAGTATTGACATCCTGGGGTCGCAAACCGGTGTGACGCGCCATTTCATCGGTCGCGTGGACAACGCCGACGATCGGGACATCAACGTGGAGATTGAACTTCACGTCACGTTGCCGCCTGAAGACAAGCCGCATCCCGTGCCGATCATCCTGTGTCTCAACTGGCTGCACTGGCCGGCGAACTTCCGTCCGCCGCCCGATCCGGGGCCGAGTTGGAAGGAGCAGATCCTGGCGCAAGGTTGGGGCTATGCCGAACTCGATCCTGCGAGCGTGCAGGCCGACACGGGCGCGGGTCTCACGCGCGGGATCATCGGCTTGTGCAATCGGGGACAGCCGCGCGGCCTCGAAGATTGGGGCGCCTTGCGCGCTTGGGCGTGGGGCGCGAGCCGCGCGCTCGATCTCTTCGAGACTGATCCGTTGATCGACGCCACGCGCATCGGCGTGTTCGGCCATTCTCGCTATGGCAAGGCCGCGCTGGTCGCGATGGCGTATGACGAGCGTTTCGCCATCGGCTTCATTTCATCATCGGGCATGGGCGGCGCAAATTTGGCGCGGCGCAATTGCGGGGAGATCGTCGAGAACCTCGCGGGCGCCGGCGAGTATCACTGGATGGCCGGCAACTACATCAAATATGCGGGTCCGTTGAATGCGGGCGATATGCCGGTCGATGCGCATGAATTGATCGCGCTTTGCGCGCCGCGCCCCGTGTTCATCAGCGCGGGCTCGGCTGAAGCAGGGGACGCGTGGGTCGACGCGCGCGGCATGTTCATGGCCGCGGTCGCCGCGGGGCCGGTGTATCGCTTGCTCGGCGCGCGTGATCTGGGGACCAGCGAGTTCCCGCCGATTGAAACGCCGCTCACGCGCGGCGCCATCGCCTTTCGACAGCATGAGGGCGGGCACACGGCCGGCCCGAATTGGCCGACGTTCTTGAACTACGCCTCGGATTGTTTCGAAATTGTGCTGAGCGGACGACGTGCCAGCTGATCCGCGCTCACCAATTCCACATCGTGCCGTCTTCCAGGCGCGCGATGGGCAGTTGCTTGGGATCGTAGGGAAACTTCTTCGCGGCCTCTTCGTCGATGCTGACGCCGTGGCCCGGGCTTTCGCCGCAATGGAGCAGGCCGTCGCTGAACGTGTAGTCGTGCGGGAAGACGTCGAGCGTCTCCTGGGCGTGGCGCATGAATTCCTGAATGCCGAAATTGGGGCACCAGGTGTCGAAGTGCAGCGCCGCACCCATACAGACCGGCGAAAGATCGGTGGCCCCGTGAAATCCCGTCCGCACTTGGTACAAGCTGGCGAAATCCGCGAGCCGGCGCACATGGGTGACGCCGCCGGCGTGCACGATCGTGGTGCGGATGTAGTCAATGAGTTGATTCTCGATCAGGCCCTTGCAGTCCCACAGCGAATTGAACACCTCACCGACCGCGAGCGGCGTCGTCGAATGCTGACGGATAAGGCGGAACGAGTCCTGGTTCTCGGCGGGCGTCGCATCCTCCAGCCAGAACAAGCGATAAGGCTCAAGATCTTTCGCGAGACGGGCGCCTTCAATCGGCGTCAGGCGATGATGCACGTCGTGCAGCAATTCGATCTCGCCGCCATGATCGGCGCGCAGACGTTCGAACAGCTGCGGCGTGAAGCGCATGTATTTCGGCGTCGACCACACCGTCTCCGTCGGCAGCGCGCTTTCCGCCGGTTCGTATCCCGTCTTCATCTTGGAGACGCCGTATGGCTTGTCGACGCCGGGGATGCCGCTTTGCGCGCGGATCGCCTTGTAGCCTTGCTCAATGTAGCGGCCGACTTCGGCGCTTGTTTCTTCGATGTCGCGTCCGTTGGCGTGACCGTAAACCAGCACGCCATTGCGAGAACGCCCGCCGAGCACTTGGTAGAGCGGCAGGTTGGCCATCTTGCCGAGGATGTCCCACAGCGCGACGTCGACCGCGGCGATCGCCGTCATCGTCACTGGGCCGCGCCGCCAGTACGCGCCGCGGTAAAGAAACTGCCAGATGTCCTCGATCTGTCCCGCATCGCGACCGATCAGATTGGGAATCACGTGGTCGTTGAGATAGGACGCCACCGCGAGCTCACGTCCGTTCAGCGTGGCGTCGCCAACACCGCTTATGCCCGCGCGCGTCTCGATCTTCAGCGTCACAAAATTGCGACCCGGACACGTGACGATCACGCGCGCGGCGACAATCTCGCGTTCGCGCTTCACGCCAACCGGACTCACCTTCGCACCGCCTTCCGCCATCACTCGATCTCCGGGTCCGGATATGTTGTTAGCGCATACCTTACGCTCCGCGAAGCGCAATCGCCTGTTTTATTGATCACGGAAAAAAGACGCAGCTGGATGCGGCCGCGTCGCAGAACCTGGTGCGGAGAGCGACGGCTCATCTGAAGAAGGGAGAAGCGCCTTTATGTCGGAGTGCAATTGGACGCGTCGATCGGCGCTCGCCTTAGGCGCCGCCGCGGGGGCGTGCGCGCCGCTGATGCGGATGGATGCAGGCACGCCGTCGCTCAATGCGCTCGCGCGCGCGAAGGGCATGCGTTTCGGCGCCGCGATCGGCCGTCGCGATCTCGACGATCGCCGGCTATGCGAGGTTGTTCGCCGCGAATGCGGGCTCGTCGTCGCCGAGAACGATCACAAATGGCCGTACATCCATCCCGCTCGCAATGTGTATAGTTTCGCTCCGGGCGACCGTTTGGTGCGCTTCGCCGAGCGCAACGGCATGGCCGTGCGCGGGCACAATCTGCTCTGGCAGCATCCGCGCTGGTTGGCGCAATGGGTGACGGACTACGATTTTGGGGCCGATGCGCGCACCTCGGCTGAAGCGCTGCTTCGCGAGCACATCACCACGGTTTGCCAGCATTACGGGACGCGCATCGGTTCATGGGATGTCGTCAACGAGACGATCGACGAACGCACCGGCGACCTGCGCGACACCGTGCTGACACGGGCCATGGGGTCCGACGTCGTGGCGTTCTGCTTCCATGTGGCGCGTGAGGCGGCGCCGGACGCGCAGCTCGTGTACAACGATTTCATGGGTTGGAGCGCGGATTCGGCGACCCATCGCGCGGGGGTGCTCAGGCTGCTGCATGATCTCCGAACGCGCGGCGCGCCGGTCGATGCCCTTGGTCTGCAAAGCCATATCGGCTCAAGCCGCGGCACGCCGCAAGGTTCGTTCAACGCACCGCAAGAGCGCGAATGGCGCCAGTTCCTCGATGAAGTCGTCGGCATGGGTTTCGCTCTGCTGATCACCGAGTTTGACGTGAATGACCGCACAATCACCGGCGATATCGCTGCGCGTGATCGCGCCGTGGCCGACTACGCCAAGGCGTACCTCGATATCACGCTGAGCTATCCTCAGTTGAAGGATGTGCTGACCTGGGGCGTCGTGAACCACCGCTCCTGGCTGCAACGTTTCACCCCGCGCGAGGACGGCCTGCCGCTTCGGCCGCTGCCGTTCGATGACTTCTATCGATCGACGCCGCTACGGGCTGCGATCGCTGCTGCATTCGAAGCGGCGCCGGCGCGTTAGACCGACGGATAGATGCAGCGCGCGCGACAAGCGCATCGCCGTCGATATGACGACGTGCGCTTGCAGCCCAAGCGTGGCCGGTTCACTGGTTGCAGTTCGGAAGCCGATGCTGATCGAAGCTGGGACCGAAGTCGAACACCAAGGCGGGTCCAAGATCGACAACTTGCGCTGCTTGGCCGAAATTGACGTTTACGTTGGCTTGGGCCGGCAGGTCGATGCTGGCCACGCCGGAAAAGCAATACTGCGCCCAGTCTCCAGTGATGCGCCGTTCCGTCCCCATCAATGTTGTATAGGGCGCCCCCGCGAGTTGGATGGAGGCGGGCAATACGCTGCCGCCTTCCGCGGGCGTTTCGGCGCGCGCGAAAAACACGACCAGCACGACATCGCCAGATTTGATCGCCGCGCCCGTCGGCGTGCTGGCCTGCACGTCCCAAGGATTGGCTGTCGCGTGCGCGACGCGGATACGAAAGGCCTGATCGAATTGCGGATTGTGCGAGGCCACGAGCTGTGTGCGCGGATGATCCGGCCGCACGGACCAGGAGCCGGCAGTCCGTGTGTTGATCTGGTGGTTCAGAATGTCGTCGCCGTTTTGTCCGTGCGCGGCGAAGGACATGGCGCCCGCCAGTACGAGCCCCGCGAGAAAAGTCGCGATCCGCTTCATGTTTCGGCCCTCCCAAAGTCGGGGCCGGAGCGCCGACCCCTTATCGTTTTATATCGCGGAATATCGCCGATGATTGGCGCTCGACCAAGGTGTGCGGAATGACGAGGTCGGTCGGACGCGAAACCACGCCATCGCGCCGCGCGCGAATCTGCTGCAACAGCAGATTAACCGCCTCCACCGCCATTTCGCCGATCGGCTGGCGGACCGTGGTGAGTTCCGGCCACAGTGTTGTGGCGATCGAGGTGTCGTCGAATCCGACGACCGTCAGGTCGCGCGGCACGTCGAGTCCGCGCCGGTGCGCGACAGAGACGACGGCTGCGGCCATATCGTCATTGCTGGCGAAGATGGCGCTGGGGCGGTCGCGGCCGCTGAGCAGACGCTCCGCCGCGACGAGACCCGACTGATAGGTGAAATAGCCTTGCTCCACCCAGGTCTTGGCGTCAGGCGCGAGGTCGTGCAGCGCGGCTTCGAAGCCGGCGGCGCGCGCAGGACTCGCGGTCTGGTTCGGGTGACCGGTGATAAAGCCGATGCGGCGATGCCCAAGATCCAGGATCTTCCGCGTCATGTCGTACGCCGCTTGTTGATCATCGATGCGGACGTGGGACAGGCCGCCATGAAATCGCCCGGCGCCAAGCACGACGGCCGGCACCTGCGCCTCCTCAATTTCGTGGCGAATGGAGTCTGAATCCCCCAGCGGGGCGGTCAGCAGCACGCCCGAGACCTGACCTTGCAACAATTGCCGCATGGCCTGGCGCTCGGAATTGGCGACGCCGGCCTCGCAGCGCACCAGCACAAGCTGCGCGCCAGTGCGGCCCAACTGGTCCAGCACGCCGACCAAAGTCTCGCTCAGATAGGCCGCGCTGGGGTTCGCGAAGGGGAGGCCGACGCGCGGCTGTTCCGCGCTGGCGAGGCTCTTGGCTGCGAGGTTCGGCGCATAGGCCAGCTCTCGTACAGCCGCCAGCACCGCCTCCCGGGTTGAGGCGCTCACGTTCTTTTCGCCATTGACGACCCGGGACACCGTCATGGGTGAAACGCGGGCCAGCCGGGCTACGTCCTCGGCGGTCGCCGCCTTGCCGCCCCGCCTGCTCGCTCTCGCCACTTTTCCGGTCCTCGTGCTGGATTTCGAAGTCATCCCGCACACGTTTGCAGAATCTCGCCTCTGGCGTCTCTATGATAGCGTTATCAGTCGCCCAATTCGCGAATTATCATATCAATCACATATCGACCTTCAATAGATGCCGAGGGAGACAACGTTGACATGACAAGCCGGGAACGAAATTTTTGCGTTGTGCCGAGACGCGACGCGGCGGAAAGCGCTTTCATATTCGTGCGGAGCAAGCGCCCGTGAAGCCAGGCTCGATCGAATCCTTTGGGGTGACGCCGGACGGGCGCGCCGTTGCCGCGATCGAAATTGCTGCGGGCGATCTGTCCGCGCGCGTGATCACACTTGGCGCCAGCGTGCAGAGCCTGCTTGCGCCAGACGCGCGCGGCGCGGTCGACGACGTGGTGCTCGGGCATGATGATGTCGCGCCCTATGTCGAGGCGCCCCTCTATCTGGGCGCAACCATCGGTCGTTTCGCCAATCGAATCGCCAACGGGCGATTTGCGCTCGACGGATGCACGTACGAGTTGGTGAAGAGCGACGGGCCCAACACGCTGCACGGCGGCGCGGTCGGTTTCGACAAAGTGGTGTGGCGGATCGAGAGCGTGGAACCGGATCGCGTCACGCTTTCCTATGCGAGTCCAGACGGCGATCAGGGCTTTCCGGGCGCGCTCGATGCGCGCGCAACCTACGCGCTGGACGGGCAAAATCAGCTTGTCGCCACCTTCGAGGCCCGTACGGATCGGCCGACCGTCGTCAGCATGACCAATCATTGCTACTTCAACCTCGAAGGAGCCCAGTGCGGAAAAGATATCCTGACGCATCGCCTGATGATCGACGCCGACGCTTATACGCCGGTCGATGGTGCACTCGTTCCCACGGGCGAGTTGCGGCCTGTCGCCGGTACGCCGTTTGATTTTCGCGAAGCGCGCGCGATCGGCGAAGAGATCGAAGCGCGCGATGCGCAATTGCGCATCGCCCGCGGCTACGATCATAATTTTGTGCTGCGCGGCGGCGGCGCCACCGCACCGAAATTCGCCGCGCGGCTCGAAGCGCCCAAGAGTGGGCGCGTGCTTGATCTCCTTACGACGGCGCCCGGTCTGCAACTCTATTCTGGCAACTTTCTCGACAGGCTGATCGGCAAAGGACGCGTGGCCTATCCGTTTCGCGGCGGCCTCTGTCTTGAGCCGCAAGCATTTCCTGACGCGCCGAACCGGGCGAATTTTCCAAGCGCCCGCCTCGATCCCGGACAGACCTATCGTCACGTTTCGATCTACCGATTTTGGGTGCGCTGAGCGCGGTCCTCGCATTCCGCGTGCGTTTCCCGATTGGGAGCGCTAACGTGGCGCAAAAGAACGAGATGGGGAGGCCATGTCCAGGATCGCCCAATGGCTGACCGTGGTGGTCGCGTTGGCGCTGAGCGGCTGTGCGACGCCCATCGCCGGCCATCGGCCGCACGTTCTGATCTTTTCTTATTCCACAGGCTATCGGCACGCTTCGATCGAGCCGGGCCGGGCGGCGCTCAAAGCCATGGGCGAACGCGACGGCTATATTGTCGATGAAAGCGAAGATCCTGACGTTTTCTTGCCCGGGCGGCTCGATCGATACGACGCCGTCATTTTCCTGAGTTCGTCGAGTTATCGCAATGACGCGAACACCGATTGGCTGATCGGCGCGCGTCGGGATGGCCTGCAAGCCTTCTTGCATCGCGGCGGGGGCGTGGTCGGCATCCACGCTGCGTCGGATTCGAATTATCATTGGCTTTGGTATCGCCAGATGATCGGCGCCGCATTCGATCACCATCCGCCGGGCACGCCGACCGGCGTCGTCACCTTTGTCGATCGCAATGACGCTTCGACGCGCGGATTGCCCGCGACGGTCACGCGGACCGACGAATGGTATCACTTCTTCGACTTGGATCCGCGCGTGCATATCATCGCGACTTACGATCCGCGCAGTTATGGCGAAGACGAAGCCAATCCGCATCCGATCTCATGGCGCCATGAGTTCGAAGGCGGCCGCGTGTTCTATACGGGCATGGGCCACACGGCGGAGAGCTATAGCGAAGAGGTTTTCCTCCGCCACATCGAAGGCGGACTGAAATGGGTGCTGCATCGCGCCAACTAGAACGAGAAGGGGAGAAACGCCCATGACCATCTCACGCCGTCGCTTCGCCGTTTTGTCGGGTGCGGCGCTGTTGGCGGCAGCGCCGGCCTGCGCCGTCGCACGGCGTCCGCGTATGCTCGTTTTCTACAAGGCGACGGGCTACGTGCACCCGTCCATCCAGCCGGGAATCGAGATGCTGCGCGGCGTCGCCGCGCGCGAACAATATGAGATCGAAGCCACGGACGATCCGGACATCTTCTCCGCCGAAAATATGGCGCGGTTCGATCTTCTCGTGCTGCTGTGCTCGACCACCGACAGCCAGCATGCAGAGTCCGAATGGCTGGTCGGCCC
Organism: Caulobacterales bacterium; assembly: GCA_035548735.1. Lineage (GTDB taxonomy): Bacteria > Pseudomonadota > Alphaproteobacteria > Caulobacterales > Aquidulcibacteraceae > Vitreimonas. The sequence continues at coordinate 9,143 of DASZSK010000159.1, forward strand.
GCGCCGCGATGCGTTGCAGGCTTTCGTGCATCGCGGCGGTCCCGTTGTCGGCATTCATGCCGCGGCGGATTCGCACCATCATTGGCCGTGGTATGGGCAAATGATCGGCGGCTATTTCGATCGCCATCCGGCGAGCCCGAATGTACGGCCAGGGCGCCTGATCGTTGTCGATCGCAATGACGTATCGACCCGCGGTCTTCCTGCCGTGATCCAGCGCAGCGACGAATGGTATCTGTTTCGCGACTTCAATCCGCTCGTGCACACGTTGATCGTGGCGGATGTGAGTTCGGTGTTCGACACAGGATCGGATCCGCTCGATATGCAATGGTATTCGAGCCAGACCAACACGCCCACACGGTTGCGTTTCCCGGAGGCGAATCCCAAGCCGATCTCCTGGCATCATGAATTCGAAGGCGCGCGGGTGTTCTACACGGCGATGGGACACACGCCGGAATCGTTCAGCGAACCCAATGTCGTGACGCACATTTCCGGCGGCATCCGCTGGGCGCTCGGCCGTCGCTAGAGGAGCGCGTCATGCGGATCAATCGGCGCGCGGTTCTGGCGGGCAGCGTAGCGGCCACGGCTTTGCCCGCTGCGGCGAACGCGCAGACGCGGGCGAATACCCAAGCATTGACGTTCACCAACGTCGCTGGGCGGCAAGGCTTCGATCTCGACGGAACCTGGCGGTACTCGATCGATCCCTACCGGGATGGCGCGGCGGGCTTTCATGGCGAACCGGCGGGCTACGGACATCGGCGTTACGATACTTTCAATGTCGAAGAGACGATGCGCGCCAATCCCAACGCGCTCATCGAATATGACATGGAGCGTTCTGCGACGGCCACGCTGCCGTCATCATGGCTGACGCACGAGCCGAGCCTTCGGCACTATGTCGGGCTCATCTGGTATCAGCGCAAATTTGCTTTAAGCGGCATCGGCGGACGGCGCGTCTTCGTGCACGTGGGCGCGGCAAACTACGCAACCACCGTCTATGTCAACGGGACGCAGATCGGCGCGCACGAGGGCGGGTTCACGCCGTTCGCGTTCGAGATACCGGCAAGCGTCGTGCGCGAGGGGGAGAACCAGATCACGCTCGGCGTCGATTCCGAGGCAACATGGGACACCGTGCCGCCGCGCGTCACGGATTGGGAAAATTATGGCGGCGTGACGCGCGCGGTCCGCATCGTGCTCACGCCGCAAACGTTCATCGACGACGCTTGGGTGCGGTTGACGCGCGACGGACGCATCGCCGTCAGTGTCGCGTTGCGTGGTCCGCGCGCCGGCGGGAGCGCCGTAACCGTGCGCATTCCGGCGCTGCGTCTCACGCTTCGGGGGCGCACGGACGCCGGTGGCGGCATGCACGCAAACACGGTGGCGCCGGCGAGCTTGCAATATTGGTCTCCCGAGGCGCCGCATCTTTATGACGTCGAGATCGAAGCCGCGGGAGACGTGCTCAGCGAGCGCATCGGTTTCCGCACCATCGAAACACGCGGCGATCAAATCCTGCTCAACGGTCGGCCGATGTTTTTGCGCGGCGTATCGCTCCACGAAGAGGAATTAGGCGATAATCCCGCGCGGATCATTACGCCGGAAAATGCGCGCGCGCTGCTGACGTTGGCGAAGCAGGGGCTCGGCTGCAACTTCGTGCGGCTGGCGCATTATCCGCATTCCGAGATCACCACCCGGCTGGCTGACGAACTTGGGCTGATTGTCTGGAGCGAGATCCCGGTCTATTGGCGCATCAATTGGGAAAACCCGCATACGCTCGACGTCGCGCGCGCCACGCTTGCGGACAATATCCGTCGCGATCGCAATCGCGCCGCGATCGGCTTCTGGAGCATCGGCAACGAGACGCCGCTTGGGGATGCGCGGCTGCGGTTCCTATCGCAGCTTGCGGACGACGTGCGTGCGCTCGACGACACGCGTCTGGTCACGGCGGCGCTTCTGACCGAGCGGCGCGAAGAGGGCGGTCATCCGCTCATGGTGCTGAACGATCCGCTCGCGGCGCACCTCGATGTGCTGGGCGTCAACACCTACAATGGCTGGTATTCGGGCGATGCGCTGGCGGATCTGCGGACCATCGGTTGGCGATCGGACTATGGCAAGCCGATGATCTTTTCCGAATTTGGGGCTGACGCTAAAGCCGGCTTCCACGATCCGACCGGCGCGCACAAATTCTCCGAGGAATTTCAGGCTGAATATTATCGTCAGACGCTCGCCATGGCGGAGAAGATTTCATTCCTGCGCGGCATGTCGCCGTGGATCCTGAAGGACTTTCGTTCGCCGAGGCGCCAGCATCCGGTCTATCAGGAAGGCTGGAATCGCAAGGGTCTGGTCTCGCCGACGGGGGTGCGGAAACTCGCCTTTGCGGTGTTGGCCGAACATTATCGTCGCCGGTCCGCGCGCTAGCGCGCGCAGCGCAACGCCGTTGCCAACCGAAAGGCGGCTCGGCAGATTGCCGCGCATACAATGTCCACACTCCAACCTATCCGAGAAATCGACGGCGCAGGCGCCGAGAGCGCGCAGGCCGATATGTTCGCCGAGGGCAAGCCCGTCGTCCTGCGCGGACTGGTTCGTGATTGGCCAGCCGTGCGCGCCGCGTTGCAATCGCCTGAGGCGATCAGCGACTACATAGCGGCCCAAGATCTGGGCCGCGATATGCCGTTTATCGTCGGGCGGCCTGCGAACGAGGGGCGGCTGTTCTATGAGAGCGGCATGCAAGCCCTGAATTTCGACAAGCGCCCGAGCCGCTTGGCGCAAGCCCTGCGCGACATATTGGCCGAGGCGGGCGCCCAGCCGCCGCGAACGCTCTACGTCCAGTCGCTGCCCATCGACGATTACCTGAAGGATTTTTCCGCGCAGAACGCGATGCCGTTGCTGCCGGCCTCAGTGCATGGGCGCATCTGGATCGGCAACGCCGTAACCGTGCCGCCGCATTTCGACCTGTCGTATAACATCGCGTGTGTGGTCGCCGGACGGCGCAGGTTCACGCTGTTCCCGCCCGAGCAATTGCCGAACATGTATATCGGCCCGATCGATTTCACGCCGGCTGGCACGCCGGTCAGCATGGTTTCCGTCGAACACCCCGATCTGGAGAAATATCCGCGCTTCGCCGCCGCGCTCAAGACAGCGCAGCAGGCGGTGCTTGAGCCGGGCGACGCCGTCTACATTCCGTATGCATGGTGGCACGGCATCTCATCGCTCGAGCCCTTCAACATCCTTGTCAATTATTGGTGGAACGATGCGACGTCGTGGGTGCGGTCGCCATACGATTGCTTGTTGCACGCTGTTCTAGGATTGCGCGCTCTTCCTCCCGATCAACGGGACTTCTGGCGGCAAATGTTCGCCTCCATCGCGTTCGAGGAGAATGGCGATCCGTTCGCGCATCTGGCGCCCGAGCATCGCGGCGCGCTCGGACCAATCACGCCGGAGCGCGCACGTGCGCTACGGCAAATTTTGGCGCGCAGTTTGATGTCCTAATTGTGAACGAAATATCATGGCTTGTCAGATTGCCGTGTAGTAACTGTCGCAACGTTTTAATTGGCGGCTGAGGTGAACACATGTCTCGATCCGTTATCGCCGTTGTGAGTCTGGCTGCATTGTCTGCATGCGCGACGACGAGCGCTCCGGTTACGTCGTGGGGCAAGGCCGGTGTGTCGATGGTGGACTATCGCATCGACGCTGGACAATGCGCAGTGGTGGCCGCGACCGCGAATCCCAATGAGAACGCGGCACGTACGGCCGGCGGGATTTCCCAGCAAAACGGCCAGCCCGTGATGAGCCAAGCCGCCACGGGGGGCGGCCCCGGCACGGTGACAGGCGGCGCCTCAGGCGCGGCCGTGCCGCTGGGCGGCAGCGTCTATCGCGACTCGGCGTCTTCGGACTTCGTGCAGCGCGCGGCGCTGCAGCAAAGGACGCAGGAGATCGAAATGCAGCGCGCGCGTGTGCAGGCCCAGCGCGACTGCCTGACGCAACGCGGCTACCGCGAATTCCGTCTGACCGAAGAGCAGCGCGCTCACCTCGCGACGCTGCCGGAAGGCAGCGACGAACGGCGCAACTATCTCTACTCGCTGGGTTCGGACGCCAACGTGCTCAACGCCCAGGGGATGTGAGCGGGCTCGGGACGACGTCGAACGCGATCGTCAGGCGTTCCGCGCCGGCGGCGAAGGGAACCGTCCCGTGCCACATATAACTTGGAAACAAGACGAGACGTCCGACTTTGGGCTGCACGGCGAAATCCGGCGTGCAGCCGGGCGTCGCTGACGCGGGCTCGCCGAATTTCAGCCAGCCGGCTTGCGCGGCTTCGTCGGCCACATCGGGCGGCACTTCCACATAGTAGGCCGAACTCAGCCAGCCGGCCGGATGTACGTGATTGATGTGAAATCCGCCGGCCGCCAAGCGCACAGACCATGATCCCGCGACCCTATGCGCAGGCGCTTTGCGCGCATCGACGGGGTGGGAGCTCGCTTCGTCGAGATTGCCGGCATAGGCCTCCACCGATTGTCTTGCGAAGTCGAAGAATGCGCCGATCAACGGATCGGACAGCGGCAGGCTGCGGTCCGTCTGCGTCCCGCCGCGTAGGCTCTGGTTCAGCGGATGGCGTGTGGAGATATGTAGTGCGCGCAGCCGTTCGGCGAGCGCCTGATTGAATTCGTCCGCAGACGCGAAGCCGGCAGGCGCCTGGATATCGTATGCGCGCACGAGGCGCGTGTAATCATAGAGTTCGCCGTAGCGCGGATCGCCCAACATGCGCAACGCCAAGGCTTCGTAGCCGATCGTGCTCTGATCGAGCGGCCGCGCGAGTCTTAGCGCGTTGAGGATCGCATGCGCCTCGTCCGGTGCGCCGGCGCGAAGCAGTACGCTGGCCAGATTTTGCCGCGCCACGAACGATTCCGGTTGTGCTTTTGCGGCTGCCCGCAGGGCCTCGAGCGCCTCGCCGATGCGATCCTCATCGTCAAGCACGACGCCGACCGAGGTCAGCAATTCCGCTGATTCCGGCGAAAAACGCAGACCCTCGCGCAAGACCTCTAGAGCGCGCTCAGCGGCGCCAGAGCGGCGCAGCACATCGGCGCAGGCGAGACGCAAACGCATGTCATATGGCCTCGCGCGCACAGCCGCCTCAATGGCGGACGCACCCTCGTCCGGATCGCCGTCCCAATGCTGGAGGCGCGCGCGCTCGACATAGAGATCGACGTTGTCGGGCCAAGTTCGCACCGCAAGGTCGAGCATATTTTTCGCGTCATGCTTACGCGCATGTGCATAGAGAGCGCGCGCGAGTCGGACGGCGATATCGGGATGTTTGGTTTCCGCCGCCACGCTTTCCAAAGCACGCAACGCGTCAGAATCTCCGGATTCATCGAGAATGATCGCGCGATCGAGGCGCGTCATTGGCGTGTCGAGGCCGCGCGAAATCGCCATGTCGATTGCACCTTTCGCGCTCCTCCAATCATTCACGCTTGCATGAACATGCGCGAGCAGGCGCCAATCGCTCGCATTGTCCGAGATTTGAACAAGCGCCAGCGCTTCGGTAAGCGCTTCCCCTGTAGCCCCGCACATGAGCGCTGCGTGGATCAAATCACGCCGCAAAGCGATGTCTCCAGGTGTCAGACGGCTGGCTACGCGCAGCAGGGAGAGCGCTTTTTCAGGATCATTTTGCTGCATTGCAGCATGCGAAAGTCGGTGAAGGTGGCCGATTTTGACGTTGGGGAGCTCTGGCAGCCGTGCAAAGACGGTAAGCGCTTCCTCCGGCCGATTTTGGCGCGTTCGCAGCAATGCGAGCGTCCATAAAGCCTCATAGTTATCATCCGATATATCAGACAAATGATGTAATGGGAGTTTCGGTTGACCGTTTGTTTCGCGGCGCAGCATCGCATCCGCGGCGTCTGCGGAATAATTTATTTCATTTACTGAAAGAAATCGGCGGGCGCTCATGTTATGGGTTTCAACGATGCTGCGGCGTTGCTCGGCGGCAACGCCATTTCAGGGAGTTGTGCAACCACTCTTGTCAGCGTTGTCAGATACCAATACGCTTTAGTCATATAACTAAACGACACGCCTAAGTAGGGGAGGAATGCTGTGGCGAATGAGTCTGGCGGACTGCGCTCGGGGGCGACTCTGCGCTCAATTCTAACGGTTGGTGTTTCAGCGCTCGCTTTCGGCGGGTTGTTGTTTGCGCCAAACGCGTTTGCTCAGGAAGCGGCGGGCGCCACTGCCACCAACGCTACGGACGACACGTCCGCCGATGACGATCAGGTCGTCGTCGTTGGCGTACGCCGCGCTCTGCAAAATGCGCAGACGCTGAAGCGCAACGCCGACACCGTCGTCGATTCGATCACGGCCACGGACATCGGCGCGTTTCCCGATAAGAGCGTCGCGGAAGCCTTGCAGCGTGTCGCAGGCATTTCCGTCACGCGTTTCGCCGCGAGCGGCGACACCACGCACTTTTCCGCTGAACCTTCGGGCGTGGTTATCCGCGGCCTTCCGCAGGTGCGCAGCGAATTCAACGGCCGCGACAGCTTTAACGCCAACAGTTCGCGCGGTCTGAGTTTCGGGGATGTCTCGCCCGAATTGATGGCCGGCGTCGACACCTACAAGAACGTCACCGCCGACATGATCGAAGGCGGCCTCGCCGGCACGGTCAATCTACGCACGCGCTTGCCATTCGACTCGCCGGGCTTCTCATTGGCGCTGGGCGTCGATGTGGGCTGGGGCGATCTGAACGGCGAGTACACGCCCGACTCCTCGATCCTGATCAGCAATCGCTGGAACACGTCGGTCGGCGAGTTCGGCCTGATGGCGGACTTCGCGTATTCGCGCGTCGTCACGGAATCACAGGGCGTGCAACTCGGTCGATTCTACCAACTCGCCGACAACGCGGCCAACACGGCGCAGTACGGGGCGGGGGTCCACTGGATTCCGGGCGGCATCGACGTTCGGCGCAATCTCTACACCCGCACGCGTGAAGGTCAGGCCTTCGCCGCACAGTGGGAGAGCCCGGATCACTCGTTGTTGGCGACGCTGCAATACAATCGCTCGACCTATAGCAACGATTGGAAAGAGCACTCGCTCACAGCGGCGATCGGCAATTCGCAAACGGCGCAAGATCTCGTGCTGGCGACGCCGCTGACTTACGACCCGACGGGTTTGGGTTACGATTTCGACAGCGGCGGCGTCTTCATGGCCGGCGTGCTGGCGGACACCAATGGCACGTGGGCGGGCGATCCGAACGCCGCGCAAACGCAGGTACCGTCGCCTTACGGGTTCGGTTCAGGCCACACCAACTATTTCTGCTACTCGTGGTCGGACTCCGCGTGCCCCGCCACGCGCGGGCTGCCGATCAGCGCAGACACGCGTTACTCGACCAACGACAATGTCACGCAGGACACCTCGATCAATCTGCGCTGGACGCCGACGGAACGGCTCGCCTTCAATTTCGATGTTCAGCACATCGACTCGTCTGTTCGCAATTTCGACAACAGCATGGACGCCAAGACATATGGCTACGTGCTGCTCGACATTTCGGGAGATCACCCGCAGTTCGCGTTCACGCCAAACCTGGTTGTGAACGGCAACCCGGTCAATCTCGGCTGGGCGATGCAGCCGGGTGGCTACAGCAATCCCGCGAACTACTATCACGAATGGACGATGGAGCACGCGGAAGACAGCGCGGGCACCGAGAACGCATATCGTATCGACGCCGAGTATTCGGTGGGATCGAGTTGGCTCGACTCGGTGCGCGTCGGCGTGCGTCGCGCAGAGCGGCAGCAGGACGTCAATTGGTCGACCTACAATTGGGGTTCCGTGCAGCCGCTTTGGGGCCTCGTCAATGAAGGCTTCTATTTGAACCAGTCGCCTTGGAACAGTCAGACGGTGGAGCCGATCAATCTCGGCTCGAACATCCTCGGCGGCGGCGTGTTCAATGGCGGCGTGTTCCTGCACCCGCTCATGTCGATCGCCAGCGACTATGCGACGACCATCGCTACGTTCGGCGGCGGCCGCAGCAATTCCTGGATCCCTCTCGGCCAGCGCGCGTGCGCAGTTCCGGGATCGCTCTACTGCCCGGCGGAAATGCTGAACGTCGAGGAAGACACCAACGCCGCTTACATCATGCTGAAATTCGGCGGCGAGGACTTCAACATCGGCGGCTTCAACATTCGCGGGAACATCGGGGTCCGCTACGTGGAAACGGAAGTCTCCACCCATGGCGGCACGCAGTTCCCGCTGTGGACGCCCCCGTCCAGCTGTGTGGCTTCCGGCGTGCCGCCGATCGTTCCCGCGCAGTGCTTCGTCGATCCGAATGACGTGCTGTTCCAGAACGGCGCGAGCCCGACCAGCGACAGCAATCCGAGCATTCCGCACGGCGCCACGCACGATAATTTCCTGCCGAGCTTCAATCTTCGGATCGGTCTGACCGACGATCAATATTTGCGCTTCGCCATTTCACGCGGCTTGGCGCGGCCGGATATGGGGCTCTACAAATCCTTCTATCCGATCGCCGCTTCGCAGCCGGATTGCTTAAATACGACGTACTCGCCGGCTTGCGTGCCGGGTCAGGTGACGCCGAATGCCGGGCAGCAGGCGACGCTCTACAGTCCGACTTATCAGGCGCAGGCGGGTAATCCCAATCTGGCGCCGACCACGGCGGACCAGATCGATCTCACCTACGAATGGTACTTCTCTGACACCGGCTCGTTCACGGCCGCTGTGTTCTACAAGAAGTTCCACGACTACATCCTCTACACGAACCAAGTCGTGAACTTCACCAATAACGGGGTGACGCGGCCGGTCGTCGTGGGCGCGCCCGACAACTTCCAGGGCGGCTCGGTCAAGGGCTTCGAACTGGCGTACCAGCAATTCTTCGACTTCCTGCCGGCGCCGTTCGACGGGTTCGGCGTGCAGGCCAACTACACCTATGTCGAGAACCAGGGCGTCAACAACAGCAATGTGTCGATCGTTTCCGGCAGCGGCGGCACGCAACAGGACGGCTTCATCCGGTTCACCAACCTGCCGCTCGAGGGTTACTCGAAAGAGACCTACAACGTCGTCGGCATGTACGAGAAAGGGCCGCTGGCGTTGCGTCTCGCCTACAACTGGCGTTCGGAATATCTCGTCAGCCAAGCGGATTGCTGTATCAAGCTGCCGATTTGGCAGGACCCGTACGGCCAGCTCGATGGTTCGATCCGCTATCGCTACAACGACCGGCTCGAATTCTTCGCCGAGGCGCAAAACCTCACAAGTTCCGAGACGGTGCTGCGGCAGCAGGTGACGAACGACGGCATGACTTTGCCGAGGTCGTGGTTCATCAACGACCGCCGCTTCCAGATCGGTCTGCGCTATCGCAGGTAAACAGTAAGACAAATCCGATAAGAACTGAGCGCGCCAGCTAGTCTGGCGCGCTTTTCTATGCAGAATTATTCAATCAAGAGCGCTGGCTGCAGGCGCGAGGTTGGAGCGGGCAGGTGGATCGTCCGGCTGCAGGACAACCACTCGATGTGGTGATCGTTGGCGGCGGCACGGCCGGATGGATGACGGCGGCTGGGTTGGCCGCCGTGTTCGGGCGAACCCCGAGAGTTCGTCTCATCGAGTCCGCCGAGATCGGCACTGTCGGCGTCGGCGAAGCAACGCTGCCGCACATCCGCTTCTTCAACAAACGGCTAGGCATCAACGAGCCCGAGTTGATGGAGAAGACGCAGGCCACGTTCAAACTCGGCATCGAGTTCGTGAACTGGGGCCAAGTCGGCGACCGCTACATTCATCCCTTCGGCGCCTATGGGCAGCCGATCGCCGGCGTGCCGTTTCACAATTATTGGCTGCGCCGTCGCGCCGCGGGCGATGCGACGCCGATCGACGTCTATTCCTTGCCGATTGAAATGTCGCGGCGCGGAAAGTTCACGGCGCCCGCAGTCGATCCCAGCTCGATTCTTTCGACTTTCGGTTATGCGTTCCAATTCGACGCCTCGCTTTATGCGGCCTACCTGCGCGCATTTGCGGACGCGCGCGGCGTCGAGCGGATCGAGGGGAAGATCGTCGACGTCAAGCAGCGGGGCGAGGACGGATTCATCCAGGCGGTGCGTCTCGCCGACGGGCGTGAAATCGCCGGCGATCTCTTCATCGATTGCTCAGGTTTTCGCGGGCTGCTGATCGAGCAGACGCTGAAGACCGGCTATGACGAATGGACCAAGTGGCTGCCGTGCGATCGCGCCATGGCGATGCCGACGGAAAACGTAGGGCCGCTTTTTCCCTACACGCGCGCCACGTCTTACGAAGCGGGTTGGCAGTGGCGGATTCCGCTGCAGCACCGCACCGGCAATGGCTACGTCTATTCGAGCCAATTCATCAGCGACGACGAAGCCGCTGAGAAATTGAAGCAGCGCGTCGAGGGCAAGGCGCTGGGCGATCCGCGTCCGTTGCGTTTCACCGCCGGTCGGCGGCGCCTCACCTGGAATAAGAACGTTGTCGCCATCGGCCTCGCCGGCGGGTTTCTGGAACCGCTCGAATCCACCAGCATCTATCTGATCCAGATTGCGATCACGACGCTGATCGACAACATGCCGGACAAGGCGCCGTTCGATGCGCGCGTGATGGAGGCCTACAATCGCTGGATCGAGATGGAATACGATCGCGTGCGCGACTTCCTGATTTTGCACTACCACGCGACCGAACGCGACGATTCCCCGATGTGGCGCTACTGCCGCACCATGCCCATTCCCGACAGTTTGGCGCACAAGATGGAGCTGTTCCGCAAGCGGGCCCAAGTGGTGACGTACAAAGACGGGTTATTCCTCGAACCGAGCTGGATCGCCGTCTATCTTGGCCAGCGCGTGACGCCGAGCGGCTATCATCCGATCGCCGACGGCGCCATCGACGACGCCGAGCTGGCGCGTCAGCTGTCCGGGCTTCGCACATCGATCGAAGGCGCTCTGTCGCATATGCCCTCGCATGAGGATTATCTGCGCGCCTATTGCCCCGGATATCTCAGAGATCAATCTGACGCGCGGCGATTGGCATGAGCGTCGCACCGAAAGTCGCGGTCATCGTCGGCGCGGGGCCGGCGGCGTGGATCACGGCCATCGCCTTGAAGCGGGCGTTTCAGCACATTCCGCTGGATGTCACGGTGATCGAGCACGGCGGTGCGCCGCAGCGCGGCGCCGTCATTTCGACGTTGCCCTCGATCCGGCAACTGCATCGCCTCATCGGCCTCGATGAGCGGGCGTTCGTCACGGAAACCGGCGCGGCGTTCAAAATCGCCGCGCGGCACGATGGCTGGGCTGGCGAGGGGTCAAGCTTCATTCATCCGTATGGCGAGATCGGGGTCGATCTGCAGAGCGTTCATTTCTACAAATATTTGGCCAAACAGGCGATGGGCGGGCGCGCGCCGCCGGTTGAGGCGTTCTCGCTGGCGGCGGCGGCGGCGCGCGCTGATCGCTTCGGCCGGCCGATGCAGGATCCGAAATCCGTCTTTGGATCTTACACCTACGCTTTTCACGTTGATGCGTTTGCCTACGCCGCCCTCCTGCGCACACACGCTCTGAAACAGGCGGTGAAAGCCGCGGCGGGACATGTGAAAGATGTTTCGATCGCCGCGGACGGCGCCATCGAAGCGCTTGTGCTCGAGGATGGTTCGCGCATCGCGGGGGATGTCTTCGTCGATTGCAGCGGCTCAGAAGCGCTTCTTATGCGGCGCATGGCGCCTGAGGTCGAAGATTGGAGCGGGTGGTTTTCATGCGACCGCATGCTGCAAGCGCGTGCGTCGGAGAATAAGAGCCTCCCGCCCTACACGCTGACGAAGGCGACGCGCGCCGGTTGGATGTCGCGCGCGCCGCTGCAGCACAGCGAAGGCGCGGCGTACGTTTACAGCAGCAGACATTTGCGTGACGACGCGGCGTTGCATGATCTTGGCGCGTTCGTTGGCGGGGACTTGGCGGATGCGGCGGCGACGCCGTTGCGCCAGCAGCGGCGCCGGCGTTTCTGGGTGAAGAATTGCGTCGCTATTGGCGGCGCGGCGCTTGCGCTCGAACCGTTAGCTTCAACCGAGCTGCAGGTCGTCCAGCTTGGCCTTTCGAACCTCGTCAATCTCTTCCCGCTTTCATATGATCAATCCGTCGAGGCGGCGGAGTTCGATCGCGTCATGGGCGAGCACGCGGCCGGCCTGCGCGATTTCGTCCTAGCCCAATACCGGTTGAGCGCCCATCCGCTGGCCAAGGAGGCGGACGCGCCGCTGCCGGACCGGTTGCAGTACAAGCTCGACACCTTCATGGGGTCAGGCCACATCCTGGTTTTCGATTTCGAGACGTTCGAAGAGACGGATTGGGCCGCGCTTTTACTTGGATTGGGTTGCGCGCCGACCGGAATGGGGCTCCATTTCCGCCTTCACCTCGACGCCCTCGACCCACGGATGCTTGAACATCTTTCCAATTCGATTCGCGGTGCGGCCCAATCGATGCCGCCGCAACGCGAGTACCTGATGCGCAGCAAGCTGATGAGCGCGGCAGGCGACGGGGCGGCCCATGCGTAAGCGCGGTATGAAGGATGAAGAGAGCCTGATCACGAAGATCGTCATCGTCGGCGGCGGCACGGCGGGCTGGATGGCCGCAGCCGCGCTCGGCAAAATTCTGCGCAACGCGGAATATTCCATCACGCTCGTCGAATCCGACGAGATCGGCATCGTCGGCGTCGGAGAGGCGACGATCCCGCCGATCATGACCTTCAACAATACGTTGAAGATCGACGAAGCCGATTTCATGCGCGCCACCAATGCGACGTTCAAGCTCGGCATCGAATTCGTCGATTGGCTGCGCCTCGGGCACAACTACTTCCATCCCTTCGGCACGTACGGCGTGGAGATGGAGGCGATCCATTTCCATCATTTCTGGATTCGCCACCGGCTGGCCGGCGGGCAGCGGACGATGGAGGAGTTCAACAGCGCGACGATGGCGGCGCGCGCCGGCAAGTTCGGGCGGACGGCGGATCCATCGCCTTTGCCGGCGATGACGTATGCCTATCAGTTCGACGCCTCGCTCTACGCCAAATATCTGCGCAACTTCGCCGAGAAGCTGGGCGTGAAGCGCGTTGAAGGCCGCATCGTCGATGTGGTGCAGCGCGGCGAAGACGGATTCATCGAGAAGGTCGTGCTCGAAGGCGGCCGCGACATCGAAGGCGAGCTTTTCATCGATTGCTCCGGCTTCCGCGGCCTGCTGATCGAGCAGACGCTGAAGTCCGGTTATGAGGACTGGAGCCGCTGGCTCCCGTGCAATCGCGCGGTCGCCGCGCCATGCGAACGGACCGAGCGCATCACGCCCTACACGCGCTCGACAGCGCGCGAAGCCGGCTGGCAATGGCGCATCCCGCTTCAGCATCGCACCGGCAATGGCTACGTCTATTGCAGCGACTTCATGGACGACGACGAGGCCGAACGCCTCCTTGTCAGCCGCCTTGACGGGCCGCTCAGCGGCAAACCGCGGCGGCTCAAATTCGTGACTGGCATGCGCAAGGAGGCGTGGAAGAAGAACTGCCTCTCCCTCGGCTTGGCAAGCGGCTTTCTCGAGCCGCTGGAATCCACCAGCATTCACCTCATCCAGTCCGGCATTGGCCGGCTCTTTCTGCTGTTTCCGCGCAGCGGATTCGATCCCGCGATGATCGAAAAATACAACGCCATGTCGCGCACCGAGTACGAGCACATCCGCGACTTTCTGGTGTTGCACTACAAGGCCACCGAACGTGAAGACACGCCATTCTGGCGTCATTGTCGTCAGCTTCCGCTGACCGACAGCTTGCAGGAGCGCTGGGACCTCTATCGCCGCGAAGGCCATCTGGTCATCTATCCCAACGAGCTGTTCAAGGAATCGAGCTGGTTCGCCGTATTCACGGGGCAGGGCGTGGCGCCGCAGAGCTACCATCCGTTCGCCGACAACGTTCCCGAAGCGGAGCTTGAGCGCAGGCTCTCGCTGATCAGCGGCGACGTTATGAAGCGCGTCTACAATCTGCCAACGCATGAGCAATATATCGCGCAATATTGCGCGTCAGCGATGGCGATGGCGACCGCGTGAAAGTGCAGCGAAAGTCGGTCGACGGACGCGACGTCGCCGTCTTTGACGACCTCATGGCGCTGGAAGAAGCGAAGTCCTACTTCAATGCGCTGACGCAGGCTTCGTTCACGCGCACCGAGGTCGCAAAGCGCGAGCTTGGCGAGTTTCGTCATTGGGTTTGCGAGACGCCGCTTGAAAATCTGCCGCGTCTGAGCCTCTGGCCGCTCACGCAACAGGCGGTCGCTCATGTGCGGCCAAGTGAAAGCTATCAGCCCTACCGCGCCTACACCAATCATGCGTCCTTCGGCGACATGTTGTTCACGCATTTCGATGCACTGCCCGGCGCGCGCGAGCTGACGGCGCTCTGGTATCTCTGCGATCTCTGGGATGTCGAATGGGGCGGCGAGACGCTCTTCTTCGACGCCGAAGGCGATGCGCAGGCGGTCGTGAGCCCCAAGCCAGGCCGGCTGGTCTTGTTCGACGGCGCCATCCGCCATGTCGGGCGTGCGCCGAACAGAATCTGCACAACGCCGCGCTACACTTTCGCGATCAAACTGCGCCTCAGCGCGCGCTGAACGAGAGCGCGCCGCCGAACAGCGCGGACGGCGGCCCCGCCGCCAAATCCGCGAACAGATTGACCGTCAGGCGCCCGCGCAGAGGATCGGATGTGAAGGAATAATCCGCAGGGATCACGCCGCTGTGCAGGAACGCACTGCGATAGACGACGATGCGGTTAAACCGCGCTTCGACGGTCGCGAGGCATTCGAAGCTCTGGGTGTCGCCTTCGTGATATTTGGCCGGCGGGGCGCCGAACTCGATCGCTTCCTGTCGTACGGCGTTCATCAGGATCTGCGCGCGCTCCGGCGTCACGATTTCGATGCCGGTTCGCCGGTGCCTGAAGAACGCTGTGCCGCCGCATTCGGGACCGCACAGATAATGCAGGATGGCGAGCCGGCGTGGATTGGGAAAGTCAAAATGCGGCATGCGCTGGAGGAATTGGAGCTGTGAAGGCGGCGTTGTCACCAATGAAAAGTTGCCTTCCTTGACGTCGACGCCGCCGGAAGCGCCGAAGGCGGTGGCGATGATGGCGCCCAAACGATCGCGCACCAGTTCCAGATATGCCGTCGGCGCGGAGGCGCGGACGCCGGGATAGTAGCCGGACGCAACGTCGCTGAACGGCTGGGCGGCGGCGGCGGCGCGCAATTGCTCGGCGTCTTCGAGCACGTTGTCGATGATGAGGATCGGCTGGCGCTCCGCGCCCGCCTGTACGACAGCGTGCTGCAGCTTCGGGCTGATCGCGTAGCTCATGCGTCGTCCACCATGCGGCGCAATATGCCTCGGATCCGTTTGAGAAATTCAGGCTGCATATCGCCGAGGACGCCGCGCCTATCAGCGGGAATATGCGCGCCTGGGTCGCCCGCCGTCTCGAACACATAATAGTCGAACAGCGTACGCCACGCCTCGCGTTGCCGCGGCGGCAGAGATTTGATGGCGAGGACTGCGTGCAACAGCGCGCCGCGCGGATGCATGCGGCCTGGGCCGGTGAAGTCGTCCCACCAATAATTGATCAGCATGTTCATGCGCTCAAGCGAGCGCACGTGATGCCACCAAAAATAGGGGATGTAGACCGCGTCGCCGGGTTCGAGGTCGGCGACCTGCGCCGAGGCCCACGCGTCCTTGAAGCGTGGGAAGCGCTCGAAATCCGGTTCATCGAAATCGACAAGACTGACCGTCGTGCCCGCCGGCGACATTTCGAAGGGGCCGATATAGAGGTTCGCCAGCTGATCGATCGGGAACAGCGTGAAGCGGCGTCGGCCCGCCACGCAGCAGGCGATATTTTCCGATGGGTCATGATGGGCGCCGACGATGATTTGATTGCCGATCCACGCGCGCGGCTCGATGTCGCCGATGAGCGGCGTTGGGTTTTCCTTCTCGAAGTTCGGGAGGCCATGACGGGTGGGAACGGATTGAACGAACAACGCATGCGGCGGATCGACGTTCAACTGCTCCAACAGAAAATCGAGCGCTTCGGAGAGCCGGGCCGGACCCTGCTGGAAGTTAAAGCCGCTCATATCCTCGTTGTAGAAGAACCGTCCCCCGATATCGGGCGGCCCGTACATTGTGGGCAACGCCCGACCCGCTTCGAAACGTCGAAGGTAGTCGCACAAGGCTTTCGGCGATTGCTTGCCCGCCTTCACCGCGGGCCAATCTGCAACCAAACCGCGCATGACGACGGGCCGCGCGGCAGGCAGGATTTCCTGCCAGAAGATATCGTGCGTGACGCCGGAGCGTTCAGGGATGGGAGTGGCGTCCATAGCGATAAACGATACGCGCGCCTTATGCGAAAAGTTGTGTCTGTTGCCGCTACGAGACTGATCACGTTTGCGTTTGCGCCGGAAGGCTCCTGCCGCTACGACAGCTGAACGAGGTGCAGAACTGGTCTTGCCAGTCGCATTGGACCCGCGCATGACAGCGTTAGTCAAGGGCGGCGCGGTCGGGAGGACGGCGTGTTCTTAGGGATTGATGTCGGCACCTCCTCGGTCAAGGCGGTGCTGGTTGCTGATGACGGGGGCGTCGCCGAGCAGGCGAGTGCGCCGCTTCCGATCTCGCGCCCGCATGCTGGATGGTCCGAGCAAAATCCCGCGGATTGGTGGGAAGCCGCCAATGGCGCCGTGATGGCGCTACCAGCTAAGGCGCGGCACGGGGTTCGCGGCATTGGCCTATCGGGCCAGATGCATGGCGCCACGCTGCTCGACGCTTCGGACAAGGCGCTGCGTCCGGCGATCCTTTGGAATGATGGACGCAGCGAGGCCGAGTGTCTCGAACTCGAGAAGGCCGAGCCGAAGAGTCGCGAGATCACCGGCAACATCGCCATGCCGGGGTTCACGGCGCCCAAGCTCCTCTGGGTCAAGAAGCACGAACCAGACGTGTTCGCGAATGTCGCGACGGTGTTGCTGCCGAAGGATTATGTGCGCTTGCGCATGACGGGCGAGAAGGCGAGCGATCTCTCCGACGCGGCTGGCACGCTTTGGGTCGATGTCGCCAAGCGCAAATGGTCCTCGGAGATGCTGGCCGCGACGGGCCTTTTCGAGAAGCACATGCCGCGCCTCTGCGAAGGACCCGACGTCACCGGCCAGCTGCGCAGCGAACTTGCGGAGGCATGGGGTATGCAGCGCGTGCCCGTTGTCGCCGGCGGCGGCGACAACGCGGCGGGCGCCGTCGGCGTCGGTGTCATCGATGCGGGGGACGCGTTCCTATCGCTCGGCACGTCGGGCGTGCTGTTCGTCGCCAATGATCGTTACCTGCCGAACCCCAAGCGCGCCGTGCATGCGTTCTGTCACGCATTGCCCAAGCGCTGGCACCAGATGTCGGTGATGCTGTCGGCGGCGAGTTGCGTGGACTGGGCGGCGAATGCGACCGGCTCCGGAGACGCCGCTGCGCTCCTCGCAAAAGTCGAGGCGCGCGGGAGGCTCGACGGCGCCGAGATTTTCCTGCCGTATCTTTCCGGCGAGCGCACGCCGCACAACGATCCGCACGCGCGCGGCGTTCTGTTTGGCTTGAACCATGAGAGCGATGCGGCCGCGATCGGACAGGCCGTGCTCGAAGGCGTCGCGTTCGCATTCGCCGACGGGCTCGATGCACTGATCGAAGCGGGCACTGACGTCGGGCAGATCTCGGTCATCGGCGGCGGCGCCCGCTCAGCCTGGTGGGGGCGCGTGCTCGCGGCGGCGCTGAAGCGTCCGCTCGCCTATCGCGAAGGCGGCGAAGTTGGGCCTGCATACGGCGCGGCGCGGCTTGCACGCCTGGGCGTCACAAAAGAAGCAATCGAGGATGTTTGCACTGCGCCGCCGGTGCGCGCCGTGATCGAGCCCAACGATCGTGATATCGATCGCTTGGCCCACAAACGAGATCTGTTTGCGCGTCTTTATCAAGACCTGCGCCCGCGTTTTCGAGGAGAATGATATGGCTGACGCGCCGGGATCGAGAAACGAATATTTCAAAGGCGTTGGGCCCATCCGCTACGAAGGCAAGGACAGCGATAACCCGCTCGCCTTCCGTTACTACGACAAGGACCGCACGGTTCTCGGTAAGCGGATGGAAGACCATCTTCGCCCAGCGATCTGCTATTGGCATTCCTTCTGCTGGGACGGCGTCGACATTTTTGGCGCGGGCACCTTCCATCGTCCGTGGCTGGCGGGTGCGATGACGCGCGAAGCCGCGTTCCAGAAGATGGACGTGGCGTTCGAGTTCTTCGCCAAGATGGGCACGCCTTTTTATTGCTTCCACGATGTCGACGTGATGGCCGCCGCCAATTCGCTCAAGGAGCACACGTCCAATTTCGCTGAAGCCGTCGATCGCCTGGAGATGAAGCAGGCCGAAGTCGGCATCAAGCCGCTCTGGGGCACGGCCAATATGTTCTCGCATCCGCGCTACATGGCCGGCGCCAGCACCAATCCCGATCCGGACGTCGTCGCCTTCTGCGCGGCGCAGGTGCGTCAGTGCATGGAAGCGACCAAGCGGTTGGGTGGCGAGAATTACGTGATGTGGGGCGGCCGTGAAGGGTACGACACGCTCTTGAACACGGACTTGAAGAAAGAGCTCGATCAGATGGGCCGCTTCCTGTCGCTGGTGGTGGAGCACAAGCACAAGATCGGCCTCAAGGGCCCGATCCTGATCGAGCCGAAGCCGCATGAGCCGACCAAGCACCAATACGATTTCGATACGCAGACCGTGTACGGCTTCCTGTTGAAGTACGGTCTTGAGAAGGACGTGAAGGTCAATATCGAGGCCAATCACGCGACGCTCGCGGGCCATTCATTCGAGCACGAAGTGGCGATGGCGGTGGCGCTCGGCATCCTGGGCTCGATCGACATCAATCGCGGCGATCCCCAGAATGGCTGGGACACCGACCAATTCCATAATGATCCGCTTGATCTCATCCTCACCATGCGCCGCATCGTGCAGGGCGGCGGCTTAGGCCTCGGCGGCTTCAATTTCGATGCGAAGGTGCGTCGCCAATCGGTCGATCCGGTTGACATGTTCTACGGCCATGTCGGCGGCCTCGACCAACTCGCGCGCGCGCTCTTGGGCGTCGAAGCGCTGGTGAAGGACGGTCGCGTCGACAAGTTCGTCGAGGAGCGTTACGCGGGTTGGTCTGGCGCTCGCGGCAAGCTCTTCTTCGACAAGAACGCCACGCTCGAAACCATCGCGGATGCCGCGATCAAGGACGACGTGAACCCAGTGCAGAAGTCGGGCCGTCAGGAATATCTGGAAAACATCGTCGGCAAGTACGCGTAACGCGTCACGGGCGGGGACGAGAGAAGGGCGCGCTCGCGGAGCGCGCCTTTTTCTTGTTTGGAGTTCCGTGACTACACTGCTCGCCCCGGAGGCGCTCGATGAAGGACACATCGATTCTCGAAATTGGCTTGGATAGTGATAGGACGTTCTATGTGCGTCCTGCGGCAGGTTCTTTTGAGTTCATCTATCGAGCGGGGATGGGCGTGCGCTGGGATGAGGCGCGGAAGGTGCTGACCTTTCGCGATCCACGCGATGTGCCGAACATCGATCGACTAGGATTCGTCGTTGCCGCGTGCGCCCAGGAGTATGGCGTGCGCCTCTCTGTGGACGCGTCTACGTCGTTGACGAATTTGCCAGAGACGTTTCGGGCGGACGCCGACGCTTTCACGGGGCGCGCCAGCTAACGCCCTTCCCGTGCGCGCGGGCGGGGGGAAGAGTGGCTCTCTGGCGGCGCGTCAGTGTGAACTCGCGAGCGTTTGATCCCGCCAGATCCAGCGCAGAATATCCGGCAACAGCGCGCCGCCGTGCTGATCCGAATGCGCGCCGTCGCCCCAAACGTGATTGATGTCGTAGCGCGGGCCTGTGTCGTGCGTCTCATCGGCATGCGCATTGGCCCATTCAAGCGCCGACAGCATCTGCTGGTTGGCCAAGAACCAATTGCCGTGTTCGTTGTTCAGATCGTTGGAGCCGTCTTGCAGAAAAATGCGGATCGGCCGGATCGGACTTTTACGGATCAGGCCGGGATAGGTGTCGCCGCCGGGGATGAAGCCGTGCTCGGCGGTGGCGGGCTGATAGCCGATCGAGGTGTAGCTGCCGATCATGCTGATCACGTTGCGAAACGCGTCGGGATGGCGCCAGGCGACCGTCCATGCCGCGATCGCCCCGCTCGATGTGCCGCCGATCGCGCGATGCGTCGGGTCATCGCTGAAGCGATAGGCGCGCGCGACTTCCGGCAGCAATTCCTCGATCAGCATGCGGGAATAATCGTCGCTCAGTGAATCGTATTCCTCGGCGCGATGGTTCGGATTGCTCATGCCGAGATTGTCCGGGTAGTGCTCGCTCACATTGCCGGGCGTGATGAAGACGCCGAGCGTCGGCGGGATGTCGCCCTTGGCGATCAGATTATCCAGCACGATCTGGATGCGCAGCGGCCCGTCCGGATTGGTGGCGCGCTGGCCGTCCTGAAACACCAGCAGATTCGGCGCTGGTCCGCGCCGCGCGGAATAGCCCGCCGGCAGGTAGATCCAATAACGCCGCACCGTGCCGGCGATGATGGTCGAATGAAACTCGAACGGCCCCAGCAATTGGCCATGACGGATGTTGGCGTGGACTTGCGAGTCGTCCGTGAGCGGGTAGTCGCCGGGCTGACGCGTCGTCTGCGCCATTGCGGGTATGGCGATGAAGGCGAGCGCGAGCGCGCAGGCGGCGATCAGCGGTTTCATCGAGCTTCTCCAAAAGCAAAGGGCCGCGCTCCCTTCGGAACGCGGCCCAAGTTCAGATACGCATGCCTGGGATCACCAGAAGAAGATGTAGATCCCGATGATGATGCCGAGGATCACCACGGTGTGGAAGATTTCCCAGAAGCCGTAGCTTCCCTTTTCTTCAGCCTTTTGCTCCGGCGTGATCGAGCCGAACGTGAGGCCCGCCAGCTTTTCCGGCGAAGCCTTCGGCGTCACCAAGCTCACCCCGAGAATGACGAGGCACGTGAGCACGAAGGTGCCGAAGCTGAAATAGAGGAAGTTGATTTCGCCGAACGTGCCCAAGAATCCCGTCAGTTCGGCGTGGCTGAACTTCACGACCGCGTCGAGGATGAGGCGGCTGAAGCCAACGCCGAAGCCGACGCAGAGCCCAACCAAACCAGAGATCGGCGTCACGAAGCGCGAGAAAATCCCGGCCATGAACACCGCCGCGATAGGCGGCGCGAGCAGCGACTGCACCGTCTGCAGATAGCCGTAGAGCGAAGCGTCCTTCTGGAACAATTCGAGGAACGGAATCCACGCCATGCCGGCAAGCACGACCGCCACCGTGGCCACGCGGCCGACGAACACCAGATGGCTTTCCGACGATTGCGGGCGCATGCGCTTGTAGAAGTCCACCGTGAACAGCGTCGCCGTTGAGTTGAACAGTGAAGCCAGTGCGCTCATCAGCGCCGATAGCATGCCCGCGAGCACGAGGCCCCGAAGGCCGACCGGCAGCAGGGTCGACACCAGGATCGGGAATGCGCCTTGCTTCCCGTCGTCGGTGGCGAGCGCCTCGAAGCCTGGCACGTGCTGCTTCCACAGCGCCACCGCGATCATGCCCGGCAGCAGGAAGATGAAGACTGGCGCGAGCTTGAGATAAGCCGCGAAAATCGTGCCGCGGCGCGATTCCTTGAGCGTCTTACCCGTCAGCACGCGTTGCGCGATGTACTGGTCCGTACACCAATACCAGATGCCGACGATGGGTGAGGCCAGCAGAACCCCGAGCCACGGCAGGTGATCGGTTTGCTTGTCGAACAGAAAGTCCAGATTCTGCGGCACCCAGAACGAATTGCCATGCGTGTCCTGCAGCGGCGCCCAAAGGTGACGGGTGTTCTCGTTCGCCGCGAGAAGGGCGTCGAGACCGCCGATCTTGATGAGGCCGACAACGAGCAGCACCGTCGAGCCGACCAGCAGCACTGGCACGTGCATCGCTTCGGTCCACAGCACTGACTTCATGCCGCCGATCACGACGAACACGCCGGTGATGATCACCAAGAAGTACGCCGAAAACCAGAAGAAGTTGATGTCGGTGCCTGGCAGCGTCTGCCAGCCGAGGATGGTTTGAATGGCGAAGGCGCCAGCGAAGATCGTAATCGACGCTTTGGTGAGAATATAGAGAACGAGGAAGATGCCCGAGAGCACCGTCCGCGTCGCTGGCGTGTAGCGTTTTTCCAGGAACTCCGGCGTCGTGAAGATGCTGGCGCGCAGATAGAACGGCGCGAACACCCAGCCCAGGATCAAGACGACGTAGGAGTGGAACTCCCAGTGCGCGAACGCCATGCCGCTTTTCGCGCCGGAGCCGGCGAGGCCGATCAAGTGCTCGGCGCCGATGTTCGAGGCGAAAATGGAGGAACCGATCAGCCACCACGTCGCGCTGCGTGAAGCGAGGAAGTAGTCAGTGGTGTTCTTCTCTTTGATCAGCGCGGCCCAGATGCAGATGGCCGTGTTGACGAGAAAGTAGAGCCCGACGATCGCCCAATCGAGCGTTGAGAAAGCAACTCCAGTACCAGGCATGTCCTCACCCTATCTGCGCATTCGCGCTTGTTGTTGGCCCGAGCGTCTGTGCGTCCGGTCCTGACCAGAATTCCCGTTCGCGGAGAATATCACCGCCGCCCTCTTGGCAACCTCCCCCGAGGCGCGTCTGATTGCGCTAACATCTTACGGAGCGGCAGAGCAGCGGCAAGCCATTTCGTGCGCCGGGAACAGCCGCCTTCACGACTTCCTGATTCCCGGCGGCAGCCGGAGGCCGTAAGACAAGGCGGGGGCGAGCGGCGCCGGCGAGGGCGTGGGGATAGGCGATGGCGGACGTCTTCATTTCGTATGCGAGCGACGATCGCGACCGCGTGCGTCCGCTCGCGGAGGCGCTGCAACGGCGCGGGCTGAAAGTCTGGTGGGACCGCGCTCTGGCGGCGGGCCAGGACTATGCCGCCGTGATCGAGCGCGAACTCGCGGCCGCAAAAGCGGTGGTCGTGGTTTGGACCGCGGGGTCGATCTCTTCCACCTTCGTGCGCGACGAAGCGGGGCGTGCGCGCGACGACGGGCGTATGGTTCCGATCCTGATGGATCGCATCGAGTTGCCGCTCGGCTTCGCGTCGTTCCAGGCGGAGGATTTCACCCGCTGGAACGGCTCGGGCGGCGCGCCGCAGGTGCAGATTCTTGAAGAGACGCTGCGCGCCAAGATCGACGGGCGCGACGTGGATGGCGCCAAGATCGCGCACAAGCGCCGCCGTCTTATGGCGCGTGTGCGGATCGTTTCGCTGCTGACGGTGCTGTTTCTGATCGTCGGCATCGCCGCGGGCACGAGGCTCTTTTTGCATCCGCCAACGCAGGCCGCTCAACCTGTTGACGTCCGCGCGCAACTCCTGCTGCTCCTGGAAGAGGGTAAGCTGACCCCCGATCAGGCGATCCAGCTCGCGCAGATTTTGGAGCCGCAAGCGCTGAACGGCTCGCCGGCTGCGCTGTCGCCGGGCCCCTCGCCAACCGAGGTCACGACGTCCGCGCCTGTTCAAGCCGAACTTGCGGCTTCCGACGCCGCGTATGCGCGCGCCGCGCAAGCGACGTATTTGGACGCGATGGCGGCGCTATTGCAAAGTCCGGACGCCGTGGTGCGCCAGGCCGCCGTCGAGATGGTCGATCCCGCCAAGCGCGACGCGGCAATCCAGCGGCTCTGGGATTATGCGCAGACGCACCCAGATGCACGGCAGAATATCTATCTCGCCTGCGGCGTGGTCGGCGGCGCAAGCGGCAACCCCTTGGCGCCGCAAGCCTTGGAAAGCGCGGCGCAAGCTGCGCCGGACCATCCGAACAATTGGGCGCTGCTCGCGCACGCCTATCGCACCGCTCAGCGCGACAATGACGCCGACGCCGCCAGTCTCGTCGGCGCGGGCCTCGCCGCGCAGCAGGGTGGCGACGTGCAAGGCGCAGAGCAGCATTTCGCGCAAGCGCTTCCCAAGCTCAGCATGCCCGCGACACGCGCCTTCGTCGCCGGTCAGCTGGGCGCCATCGCTGAAGCGCGCCAGGATTTCACGTCCGCTAGCGCACGCTATGCCGAAGCCTATCGCGCCAGCGAGCAGGCCGTCGCCGACGATCCAGGCGCTACTCAAGTGCTGCAGACCAATGCGCAGCGTTTGGTGCAAGCGCTCGATCGCAGCGGCCGCACGCGCGACGCGTGCGCGCAATTGCAGCGTGCGCAAGTCGATCACGATGTGGAAGCGCCGGACGCCGATCTGGTGGGCCGCTGCGCAACGCGCTTCCACGTGCAGCTTCGGCCAGTGGGGCAATAGCACGCCCCAGCATTTCAGCCTTGCCCCTAGGACGGCGGTTTCCTCCGCCGCGCACATCGGCCTATATTCCGCGCAATCTACGGAGAAGCTGTCATGCGCTATGTGCGTCTCGGGACCAGCGGCCTCAAAGTCTCGCGGATCTGCCTCGGCTGCATGTCGTATGGCGATCCAAGCCAGGGCAATCAGCAATGGGCGCTGCCGGAAGAGGAGGCGCGGCCTTTCTACCGAATGGCGGTCGAAGCGGGGATCAATTTCTTCGACACCGCCAACGTCTACAGCGTCGGCACGAGCGAAGTGATCACCGGAAAGGTGCTGAAGGAGTATGCACGGCGCGAAGAGATCGTCGTCGCCACCAAAGTCTTCGGCGTCATGCGGCCCAATGATCCCAACGGCCGCGGCCTCTCGCGCAAAGCGATCATGAACGAGATCGATGCGAGCCTCAGGCGCCTGCAGATGGACTATGTCGATCTCTACCAGATCCATCGCTGGGACCCGGAAACGCCAATCGAGGAAACGCTCGAAGCGCTCCATGACGTCGTGAAGGCCGGTAAGGCGCGCTATATCGGCGCTTCATCCATGTTGGCGTGGCAATTCATGCACGCGCTCGGCCTGCAGAAGGCGAACGGCTGGGCGCGCTTCATCTCCATGCAGAACCATCTCAACCTCATCTACCGCGAGGAAGAGCGCGAGATGCAGCCGCTCTGCCGCGCCCAAGGCATTGGCGTCATCCCGTGGTCGCCGCTCGCGCGCGGTCGCCTCGCCCGGGCCGCGCCGGAGCAGACGCGCCGTGCGGAACTGGATCGCTTCGGCAAGTCGCTCTATTCGAAGTCCGCGGAAGGCGATGAGCGAATTATCGAGCGCGTCAGCGAAATCGCCGCGACACGTGGCGTTCCCCGTTCGCAAGTCGCATTGGCGTGGCTGTTGGCGAAGCCGGAGGTGGCCGCGCCGATCGTGGGCGCAACCAAGCTGCACCAGCTCGAAGAAGCGATCGGCGCCGTCGACGTGGCGTTGACGCCCGAAGAGATCAGCAAGCTCGAAGAGCCTTATACGCCGCACGCCGTCAGTGCGGTTTGATCATCTAGCCCGCTTGCGGGAGCTGAAATCAAGTCGAGCCGAGCGCCGCGACGATGGCTTGGCGCACTTCGTCGGACTCGGGCCGCGTCGCGCTCGGGAACGCGCGGATGAGGCGCCCGTCACGGCCGATCAAGATCTTGTGGAAGTTCCAGCGCGGCACGGCGCTGTCGCCCAATTGCGCCTGCGCCCACGAATAGAACGGGAGGCGGTGATCGCCGATCACGTCGCCCTTGGCCGCCATCGGAAAAGTGACGCCGAAATTAAGCTGGCAGAATTGCTGGATCTCTTGCGCCGAGCCCGGCTCCTGGCCGCCGAAATCGTTTGACGGCACGCCGACGATTTCAAAACCGCGCGTGTGGTAGTCGTTGAAAATTTGCTGCAGGCCGGCGTATTGCGGCGTGAACCCGCATTGCGAGGCGGTGTTCACGACCAGGACGACTTCGCCGCGAAACGCCGTCATCGGCACGCGCGGCAGCATCAGCCCTTCGAAATTGAACTGGTAGGCGGTGCTGGCGTCCGCAGCCGTCGGGGCCGGGGCGGCGTCGAAGCGCCGGCGTTGATCCTGCAATGCGGCCATCACCGCCGCCGAGCGGGCTTGCGCCTGTTCTGGCGTTGGCGTCGGGAAGCGAGACTGGCTCCAGGCGTACGCCGCGAGTCCAAGCACGCCCGCCGCAGCCACCAATCCGATCACGATCCGCTTCATGGCGCACTCTCCCTGATACGGCTCTCTATACGTCAACCGGCACGCTTCGGATGCAAGAAATCGACCTAAGCGCGGCCCATGTCGCCGGAAAGTTGCGAGGGGTCGAACCCGAGCGTGCGGATCGCGGCGCTCCATTTGTCCTCGTTGGGAACCCCGAACACGATGGCGTCGCTGGCGTCCACCACCAGCCATGCGTTCTGCTTCAGCTCATTCTCGAGCTGGCCGGCGCCCCAGCCGGAACAGCCGAGCGCCAGAATGAAGCGCGCGGGCGCTTCGTCGCCGGCAACCGCTTCCAGCACGTCGCGCGTGGCCGTGAGGCGGATGCCTGGCGCAACCGATTGCGTGCCTTCGCCGGCGTCGAAATCCTCCGAATGCAGCACGAAGCCGCGGTCGGGCCTCACGGGTCCGCCATCCAGCACGCTGCGTGGCGCGACCTCCGCCGCGGCGCTGATACCCAGATGATCGAGCACGTCGCCGAGCGTCAGTTCTTCTTTCGGCTTGTTGATGACGAGCCCCATGGCGTGCTCGGCCGTGTGCGCGCACATCATGATCACGCTCTTCTCGAAGCGCGGGTCGCCGATGCCGGGCATGGCGACCAGAAGCTTGCCGGAAAGCATCGCGTCCATGGGGCCAATGCTGGCGGTCCGGGGCGGCTTAGGCAAGGGGGCGAGCCCCGCGCGAGAATGTCTCGCCAGGACGGCGCGCTGCGCCTACATCAGCCAGCGAAACTCTGGAGAACATGACAATGATCCAAGTCGGCGACCGCTTGCCCGAGGCGACGTTCACGGTCCCTACGTCCGAGGGGCTGAAGCAGATGAAGACGGCCGACATCTTCGCCGGCAAGCGCGTCGCGCTGTTCGCCGTACCGGGCGCGTTTACGCCCACCTGTTCGGCGCGGCATCTGCCGGGCTTTCGCGACAAAGCGGCCGAGATCAAGGCAGCGGGGGTCGATCTCATTGCTTGCGTGTCGGTGAACGACGGACACGTCATGGGCGCGTGGGCGCGCGATCAGGAGATCGGCGACAGCGTGATGATGCTCGCGGACGGCAATGGCGATTTCGCCAAGGCGGTCGGGCTCGACGCCGACTTTTCCAAGTTCGGCATGGGGCTGCGCTCGAAGCGGTATTCGATGCTCGTTAAGGACGGCGTGGTAGAGCAACTGAACGTAGAAGCCCCAGGCGAGTACAAGGTGTCGAGCGCCGAGTATCTGCTTGGTCAGCTTGCTTGATGAAGGCTTAAAGCCTGCAGAAGCGGGCGGGGGTCGAGGACATGAATGTCGCGTTGATTTTCGCCTTCCTGGCGATCGTGCTGGCGTTCAGCGCCATCAAAGTCGTGCCGCAAGGCCGGCAATGGACCGTCGAGCGGTTCGGCCGCTACACCCGCACGCTCGGACCCGGCATCTCCTTCCTCATCCCTTTCGTCGACCGCATTGGCCGGCGCATGTCGATGATGGAGACGGTGCTCGACGTACCGCGTCAGGAAGTGATCACCCGCGACAACGCCATTGTCGCCGTCGATGCCGTGGTGTTCATTCAGGTCATCGACGCGGCGAAAGCCGCCTACGAAGTCGAGAATCTCAACTCGGCGATTTTGAATCTCGCCCTCACCAATGTGCGGACCGTGGTCGGCGGTCTCGAACTCGACGCCGTGCTCTCCGAGCGCGAGCAGATCAATGCGCGCCTGCTTACCGTGATCGACGCGGCGACGCATCCGTGGGGCATCAAGTGCACCCGCATCGAGATCAAGGATTTGACCCCGCCGGCCGATCTCACCGCGGCGATGGCGCGGCAGATGAAAGCCGAACGCGAACGCCGCGCGCTCATTCTCGAGGCCGAAGGCGAGAAGCAGGCGGCGATCCTGCGCGCCGAAGGCTCGAAGCAATCGGCGATCCTCCAAGCCGAGGGGCAGCGCGAAGCCGCCTTCCGCACCGCCGAAGCGCGCGAGCGGGCCGCCGAAGCGGAGGCGAAGGCGACCGAAATGGTGTCGGCCGCGATCGCCAAGGGCGACGTCAACGCCATCCGCTACTTTCTGGGTCAAAAATATGTGGACGCCTTTGCGCAGCTCGCCACCTCGAACCAGCAGCGCACCGTTATCGTGCCCGCCGATTTCGCTGGTCTTGCTGGCCTCGTGGAATCCCTGCGTACGTTGAATGCGCAGCCGGGAACGCCAAGCGCACGCTGATCCGGCGTGGCCGCCGCAAAGTTCCTATATTAGTCTGCAGGAGGGTGACGAATGGACTTCTTCTGGTCGCACTTCTTGCATGCGCCGCAGTTTTGGCTCGGGGTCGCGCTCGCGTTTCTGATCGCCGAGCTGATCACCGGCACGACCTATTTGCTGTGGCCGGCGGTCGCGGCTGGCGTCACGGCTTTGTTTGCGGCGATGGGCGTGCCCATCGTGCTGCAAGTCTGTCTGTTCGCGCTGTTGACGATCCTGCTCGTGCTGTTCGCGCGGCCGATCGTGCGCAATCGCTTGCTGCGCAAGACCGACGAACCGGTGCTGAACAACCGCGCCAAGGCGCTCATCGGCATGCGCGCGTCGGCGGCGCAGACGTTCGTCGATGGGATCGGCGCCGTGAAGATCAATGACAGCATCTGGCGCGCCACCAGCGCCGAGCCGATCGAAGCGGGCGCGTCCGTACAAGTGCTCGCTGTGGACGGCGTGACGCTGAGGGTGGCGAAAGCCTAGGCGCGGATCAGCGTGGCGGGATCGCGCCGCGCCGAGGGCGCCACAGGCGCCGCATAGCCGACGCGCACCAGCATCTGCACGGTGCGGTTTCCCGCGTTCAGCATTGCGCGCGTCTCGGCGTAGAGATCGGCCATCTCGGCATATTCCTGCAGCACCTGGCTCCAGGGATGCATGGCGAGCCCCTGAGCTGTCGCCGTCAGGTTCATGCGCGCATAAGCCATGCCGGCTTCGAGCCGCGTCGCCGGCGCATCATTGACGCTCATCAGCCAGGCGAAGGCGGGCGCGGTTTCCGCTTTGCGCCGCCAGTCATCGGCCGCCGTTTTGTTCGCCGTCGAATTCGGATCGATCATGTCGTCGCGGTCGAAGAAGCCCAGCGCTCTCATCGGCGGAATGAGCGGCCCCTCGATCGCCAGCCCGTCGCGATGACGGGCCACCTCCGCGCGGCCGAAGCGCAGCCAGCCATAGGTCTCCGCCAGCGCGCCCCGCGTATGCATCTCGCGGTCAAAGCCACGCCAGACCAGATCGCGCAGCCGCGCGACTTGCGCTGTCTCGTTCGTCGCCAGCGCGCTGAGCAACGGAGAGGGCGTGTCGATCCATTGCGTCGCCTCCGTGACGGCTTGGAGCTTCGTCGTTTCAGGCGTGCGGGCGTCGTAGGGATTGCGGTTGGTGCGTCGCGCCGCGATGTGCGCGAAAAGATCGGTCGCCGACATGGTGACATCAGGCGCAGGCGCCATGCGCACGCGCGCCAGCGGGCGTGCGTCCAGCAGCCCCGGCGCCGGTGGCGCGCCATCGGGGAACAGATCGAGCGTCCAGCCGTGGCCGGCGGCCTGCAGCGCCAGCATGTAGAGATGCAAAAATGCCCCGCACCCAAGCGTGATCTGGCGATCATGCGGATCGGTGAAGGGAATGCGTCGCGTCGGATCGCAATAGAGCACCATCTCGTCGTCGCCGGGCAGATCGACGAGCCAGGGCTGCGTGTTGTGCGGATTGGGCGCCAGGATGGCGTGCGCCAGCGCGAAGCGTCGCGGATCGCGTTCGCCGGCGCCCGCGTCGCGCCAGCCGGCGATCGGATCGGGAAGCGCTTGTCCGCAAGCGGCCAGAGCGGGCGCCGCGGCCAACACTTGCAAGACATGCCGACGCGTCGCCATAGCCGCCTCCAGCTCCGCTTTTGGGCTGAAAGCATCGTCGCGGCATTGCGTCAGCGCAAGGCGCCTATGGCTTCAACGTCTTGATCGCGTCGCGCGCGAGCTTGTCGGCGCGTTCGTTCATCACATCGCCGTCATGGCCGCGCACCCATTTCCATTCGACTGTGTGACGCGCTTCGGCGGCCTCGAGCTTCTGCCAGAGATCGGCGTTGGCGACGGGTTTGTTGTCGGCCGTGCGCCAGTTGCGACGCTTCCAATTCTTGAGCCATTGGGTGATGCCGTTTTTCACATACTGGCTGTCGGTGTGCAGGCGCACGTTCGCCGGCTTCTTGAGCGCATCCAGGGCTTCGATCGCCGCCGTAAGCTCCATGCGGTTGTTGGTGGTCGCCGCTTCCGCGCCGGAAATTTCCTTCTCCACTTCGCCATAGACCAAGACCGCGCCCCAGCCGCCAGGGCCCGGATTTCCACTGCACGCGCCGTCAGTCCAGATGTCGACGAATCTGCTCATGGATTTACTCGAACACGACGTGTGCGTTGGTGTCGACGTCGCGATCCGGCCGGCGGATGAGCCAGA
>DASZSK010000160.1:0-2214 GCA_035548735.1 Caulobacterales bacterium
CCGCGCTTTTCGAGATGGCGGTCGATGCAATTGTGCGTGACGTTCAAGACGCCGTCATAAAACCAGCGAATGCCGAAATCGGCTTCGTTGAAGGAGACATCCTTCACCTTGGTGTAGGGCTTGATCCAATCGAGGCGCAGCCCGTGATGGCCCCAGAACGCTTCCGGGTCTTCGACCGCGGCGGCGTACATGGCGCGATAGTCGACGGCGTCCACATAGGCTTTCTCGGCCCATTCGGCGGGGACAGGCAGGATCGTGGCCTCGGACATCGCGTTTCCTCTCGTTTGCGGGCGCAGTGTTCCGCCAAGCCCGCGCGGCGGACAAGCGGACTCGCGGTCGCGCGCCGCTCATTGCAGAAGGTTTATGCGTTTTAAGCGAAACCGGAGCGCGGAGAACATGGTTTCTCGCGTTGGGCGGGCGGGCGGTAGTTGCGCGTCGTGCGCAGCCAGAGGAGTGACCGCCATGAAATCCAGCCATGCATTCGCCGCCGCCGCGGTATTGTTTCTGTGCGCTGCGCCGCTCAGCATCGCACAAACCACCGCGCCGCCATCCACGGCCGCCGCGCCGGCAACTCCGGCTGCGCCAACCACGCCGCCGGCCGATCCGAGCGCGACGACGCCAGCGGCCCCCGCCACGCCCGCGACCCCGGCTGCTCCCGACGCCAGCAGCAGCGCCGCCACAGCCGACGCCAGCAGCACCGTGTCGTGCCGCACGCACAAGGCCGAAGGCGAGCGCTGCTCGTGCCGCTCGGCGCCGACGGACTTCGGCACGGCGCAAAGCCAGAACGGGCACAATGTCTGCGTGGCGCCGAAGAGCTAAGACTCAAGCGTGACTGCGGGCGCTGTCTTCCCCGGCGGCGCTCGCGCTTTTTCAGTGCGCTGCGGCCGCGCGGCGAAACACCGTGCGGATGGTGAAATTGGAAACGAGCCGGCGCACGCCGGGCAGGCGTGACAGCGTTTCCTGATGGATGCGCTCGTAGCGATCGTTGTCGGGGATGACGATCCGCAGCAGGTAATCGCTCTCCCCCGTCATTAGGTGGCAATCCTGCACTTCGCGGCAGAGCGCGACCGCGCGCTCGAACGCCGCCATGGTTTCGCGGCGCTGGTTCTCCAGCGTGACGGCGACGAACACGGTGGCGCTGCGCCCCAGCGCCTTCTCGGACAGGATGGCCGCATAGCCCTCGATGACGCCGGCGGCTTCCATGACCTTCACGCGCCGATGGCAGGCCGAGGGAGAAAGACCCACGCGCTCGGCCAAAGCGGCGTGCGTTAGTGCGCCATCCCGCTCCAGCTCGGCCAGGATTTTGTGATCAAACTCGTCCAGAGAAACGGGAGAAACTTCCGTCATATGGCCTCAATACGGGAGATCATCGGTGAGATAGCCGCAAACTGTACCAAAATATCGAAGAAAGTGCAGGCTGAATGGGATAAAACTGCACAAACCTGGAGGAATTCCCATGCGCGTCGGCTGCCCGAAGGAAATCAAGACCCACGAATATCGCGTCGGCCTCACCCCGGAGAGCGCCGCGGAGCTGGTCCGGGCGGGCCACGAAGTGGTGATGGAGACGAAGGCCGGCGAAGGCATCGGCGCCTCGGACGAGCACTACAAGAAGATCGGCGCGAAGATCCTCGCGGACGCCGACGCGGTGTTCGCCGAAGCCGAGATGATCGTGAAGGTGAAGGAGCCGCAGGCGGTCGAGATCGCGCGCCTGAAGCCGACGCAGACGCTCTTCACTTACCTCCACCTCGCGCCCGATCCGGAGCAGGCGGCGGGGCTGATGAAGTCCGGCGCGACCTGCATCGCCTATGAGACGGTGACGGATAAGGATGGCCGCCTGCCGCTGTTGAAGCCGATGAGCGAAGTGGCGGGGCGCATGTCGATCCAGGTCGGCGCGCACTTTTTGGAGAAGGCCAATGGCGGTCGCGGCGTGCTGCTCGGCGGCGTGCCCGGCGTGCGGCCGGCCGACATCGTGATCCTTGGCGCGGGCGTCGCCGGCTATAACGCGGCGCAGATCGCCGTCGGGATGCGCGCGCGCGTCACCGTGTTCGACAAGAACCCGGCGCGTCTGGAAGAGCTCGACCGCGAATTCAACGGGCGGCTCGAGACGGTCTATTCAACCAAGGCGGCGGTCGAAGAAGCCATCAAGGAAGCCGATGTGGTGGTCGGCGCGGTGCTGGTGGCGGGCGCGGCGGCGCCGAAACTGATCACCAAGGC
>DASZSK010000161.1:0-27447 GCA_035548735.1 Caulobacterales bacterium
TTCATGCGCGGCGTGGCGAGCGGCGACAACGGCAACCATTCCGGGCCGCTGCCGAGCGTCGGCATCTATCTCGACGAACAACCGATCACCACGATCACCGGGGCGCTCGATCTGCACGTCTACGACATCGCCCGCGTCGAGGCGCTGGCCGGCCCGCAAGGCACGCTCTACGGCGCAAGCTCACTCGCCGGCACGGTGCGCATCATCACCAACCAGCCGGATCCGAGCCATTTCTCCGCCGCGTACACGGTCGAAGCCAACGCCATTGACGGCGGCGACCCTGGCGGCACGCTCGAAGGCTACGTGAATGTTCCGATCTCCAATCGCATGGCCGTGCGCTTGGTCGCCTGGGACGAACACAAGGGCGGCTACATCGACAACGTCCCTGGCACGCGAACCTACCCGACCTGCGCGTCAGGTCCCAACAACGGCACCTGCACGATCAGCAACGCCGGCATCGCCCACGACAATTACAACCCAGTCGACACGTATGGCGCGCGCGCAGCGCTGCGCATCGAACTCGACGACAACTGGACGGTTACGCCCTCGATCATGGCGCAGGATCAGCGCAGCAAGGGTGTTTTCGGGTACGACCCAAGCGTCGGCGATCTTCAAGTCACGCACTTCCTGCCAGAGGACGCGCACGACAATTGGTATCAAGCGGCGCTGACCATTAATGGCGTCATCAGCAACCTCGACGTCACCTATGCCGGCGCCTATATGCGCCGCGCCGTCGACTCGCACTCCGACTATTCCGACTACTCGTTCTTCTACGACACGCTCGCCGGCTATTACATGTATGACGAGACTGGCGTGCAATACACTGACCCGTCTCAGGCCATCACCGGACGCGATCGCTACACCAAGGAGAGCCACGAACTCCGCATCGCCACGCCGAGCGAAAATCGCCTGCGCTTCATCGGCGGGCTATTCTACGAGCGCCAAGTCCACCAGATCGAACAGCGCTACGTCATCCACGGCATGTTCGATGATTTCGAGGTGCCAGGCTGGCCCGACACCATCTGGTTGACCGAACAAACCCGCATTGATCGGGACTGGGCGGCATTCGGGCAGCTCAGCTATGACTTCACGGACAAGCTCACCGGCACAGCCGGCATACGCGCATTCAAATCCGACAACACGCTGCTTGGATTCTTCGGCTACGGCGCCGGGTTCAGCGGCAGCACCGGTCAAGCGGCTTGCTTCATTCTCACGCCGTATCACGGTGCGCCCTGCATCAATCTCGATCGCGGCATCAAGGAAGATGGCACGACGCACAGCCTCAATCTGACCTATCACTTCACGCCCGACGTGATGGTCTATGGCACATGGTCCACCGGTTTCCGGCCCGGCGGCGTCAATCGCCGCATTTTCCAGCAGCCGCTCTACAAATCCGATACGCTCACCAATTACGAATTGGGTTTCAAATCCACCTGGGACGAAAACCGCTTTCGCTTCAATGCAGCGCTTTTCCAAGAGGACTGGAAGGACTTCCAATTCTCGTTCCTTGGCGCCAACGGCCTGACTGAGAACCGCAACGCCGGCGATGCGCGCATTCGCGGCGTGGAAGCCGACCTCACTTGGCGGCCCGTCGACAATTTCACTCTGACGGCGGCGGCGACCTACCTGCACGGCGAGGTGCTTCAGAACTATTGCTCGCTCATTCTACCCGCGGGCACGCAAACCACGGATTGCCCGAGCGCGAGTAGCGATCTGCTCGCGCCCAAAGGCACGCAACTGCCGGTGACACCGGACGTTAAAGCCGACCTGACGGCGCGCCAGGAATTCTACCTCATGGGCCAACAGGCCTATTGGCAGATCGCGCTGGTGCATCAATCGGGGGCCACCCAGGATTTACGCACCTACGAAAGTTCGATCATCGGCAGTCTCCCGGCATACACGTCGGTCGATCTGTCGACAGGCTTCAAGACCGAGTGGTTTGATCTCGATTTCTACATCCGCAACGCCGGTGACGAACGAGGCGAACTCTACCGCTATACGGAATGCCAGATCGCTGTCTGCGGCGCCCAATACTACGTAGTGCCGATCCAGCCGCGAACCGTCGGCGTACGCTTCAGCCAATCGTTCTAATCGCTTGTACTGCGGGCTAGATGCGCGCGCGGAGCGGACAGCGCTTGGCGAAAGCCAGGACGCGCTCACCCAGAGCAATTTTGTCGGCGTCCTCGCGCATCAAAGTCTGCTCGACCGCGCACATGATCCCGCGGCTTTCAATGGCCGCGCGCTGGGCGACGTCGGCCTGATCGAGCACAAAGCCGTCGATCAGGTCCTCGTAGTGG
Source organism: Caulobacterales bacterium (assembly GCA_035548735.1). Classification (GTDB taxonomy): domain Bacteria; phylum Pseudomonadota; class Alphaproteobacteria; order Caulobacterales; family Aquidulcibacteraceae; genus Vitreimonas. The sequence goes on from DASZSK010000161.1 coordinate 2,298, forward strand.
GCGGCGATTGCGGCTGCTGACGCGTCCAGACCAAGTTCGCGCATGATCTTGGCCGTCGGCCCCTTGACGGCGGCGCCAGCAATGATCGGCGTCACCGCGACGATGGGAACGCCTGCGCCGCGCAACACTTCTCGTGCGCCCGCTATCGCCAAGATCGGCGCAATGCTCAGGAACGGATTGGACGGCGCGATCACAATCGCCTCCAAGCGAGGGTCGTGCAGAGCGGCGAGGATCGGTGGAGCGAAGCTCGCGCTCGCTGCGCCCTCGTAGGACAATCGCGTCACCGGCGGCTCCGCGCGGTCACGCACGAAATAGTGCTGGAACGGAAGAGCGCTTTCGTTCGAATGCACGATGGTCCGCACGGCCTGATCTGTGGCGGGCGTGACCTGCGGCGCGACGGAAAAGCGGTCTCGCAATATCGCAGCAATTTCACTCGCCGTGCGTCCGCCTGCCCTCAACTGCGCCCGCAGCAGGTGCAGGGCGATATCCTTGTCGCCAAGATTGAACCAGATTTCACCGCGCAACGTGCGGAGTTCGTCCATGACGCGCCAACTCTCCGCGGCGCGCCCCCAACCCTGCTCTGCATTGGCGACGCCCGCCAGCGTGTAGAGCGTCGTGTCGAAATCGGGCCACACTTCGAGGCCGAGATGTAGGAAATCGTCGCCTGTGTTGACGGCCACAACGAGCGTGTCCGCGTCAAGCACTCGGCTCAAGCCGAGCACGAGCTTCGCTCCGCCGACGCCCCCGCTGAGACACAGGATCATCGAAACACGTCCTGCTCGCGCGGGCGCTGCAAGTCGCGCGCGCCGCCGCCTTCGTTCGCATAGGCGAAGCCTCGGACAATCACCACGGGCACGCTCTCGGCTGCTTGACCCATCACAAGATTGGCGGCCGCGGCCAATTCGTCGCCGACGGCCTGTAGCGAATGACGCAATGGCGCGCCGAACAGGTCCGGCGTCCCGCGCAAATCGCGCAACGGAGCAAAACCGGCCGCGCCAAGCGCGGCGCCCGTCGTCCCCAAGCGCCAGGGCCTTCCCCAGGAATCGCTGAGGATCACGGCGACATCGAACCCCAGCCGCTTTCGCAACGCCTCACGCAAACGCGCAGCCGCGGCGTCCGGATCGCGTGGAAGAACGATCACCAGCTCGCGGCCTTCGGCCTGCTCCACGTTGGACCGATCAACACCGGCGTTCGCCATCACCGCCCCGGACACGTGTTCGGCAATGAGCAGGTTGGGACGCACAACAATGATCTCGCGGCTCTGTTGCAGCACAACTTCGATGTAGCGCGGGTCGCCGCCATGGATCGCCGCCAGCTCATGCGCCCGCGCGCCGGGCTCGACCTCGGCGAGATCAATGGTCAGCCCCTCGGATTTCGACACGATCTTCTGGGTCACGACAAGGATGTCGCCCGCTTCCAAGCTAAGCGCCGCTGCATCCGCGGCCTCTACAATCATGGCGCACACGTCGTCGCCTGCCTTGACGAGCGGCATGCCGGGTATGGGATAGAGCGTAATCAATTGATCTCTCGCGCTGCCGCGTGCGCCTAAACGACAGCGTCGCCCTGGCGTTCTTCGATCGCTCCTAGACCGGGATCGGTGAGGCTGTCCATCAGAGCGACGCGTACCGCGCCGTTGATGTGCTCCACGGTGTCCACATCGCGCCCCAGGGTGGGCGTCCGGACAAAATCGACGCTCAGACCGCGCTTGGCGGCCTCAGCCGCGTGAAGACGCGCGCTGTCGCGGCCAAAACAACAGAAATTGCGCGCAGCGGCTGGGAAGACTAAGCCGTTCGTACCCATGCCGCCATCGTCGGGCGCGATCACCACGTCGGCGGCGGCTTCCAATAGCGTGCGCACATCCAAGGGCTCGATCAACGGCAGATCGCTTGGCAGCGCCAGCACGCGTGTGACGCCCCGCAAAGAGAGCACCTCGCGTCCATACTCGATCGCCTCGTTCAGAGCCAAAGGCCGTTCGACAAGCTCAGCTCCACTCAGCTCACACCCGGTCAACCCGTCTTGCGTGCGCGTGACGATGATCATCGCCGCATTCGGCAACGCGTCGCGCGCGCTCCGAAGCACGTTGCGCAGCATGCGCTTGCTCAGCGCGTTAACCGTCGCGTCGGGCAAGGACGCGCGCAGGCGCGTCTTGCCGAGGCTCAAACCGCGAAACGGTATGATGACGCCGACACCCATCAGACCGACGCTCTGCTCCGGCGGCGCTGAGCCGCAACCGACGTCAGCACCATATCCGACAGCGCCGGCGGATCGAACGCCAGCGCACGGCGTTCTTCCGGCGCGGGCCGATAGAGCGTCGTGCGCATCCACGGCGCGAAGCCCGCTTCCTCGATCAGCGTCTCCAGCACACGCGGCGTCATCTCCTGGCCATGCGTCGCCCCCGCCGCGCGCGTGATGCTCTCGTTCATCAGCGAGCCGCCAAGATCATTCGCGCCGGCGCCGAGCGCAGCCCTGGCGCCGTCTGGACCCATCTTGACCCAAGATGTTTGAATATTGGTGAGCACCGGATGCAGGGCGATCCTCGCGATCGCGTGCATCAGCAGCGCCTCCCTGAACGTCGGCCCGCTTCTGCTCTTGCCGCGCTGATAGATCGGGGCTTCCGCAGCCACGAACGCCAGCGGCACGAATTCGGTGAAACCGCCGGTTTCGACCTGCAACTGTCGCAGGGCCAAGAGGTGCCGGGCCCAGTGCTCATAGCCGTCGACATGGCCGAACATGATCGTGGATGTAGTCGGCAGTCCAACCGCATGCGCCTCGCGCATCACGTTCATCCATTGCGCGACATCGAGTTTGTCGGGACAAATCACTGCGCGCACATCGTCAGAAAGGATCTCCGCCGCCGTGCCCGGCAGGCTGCCGAGCCCCTCGCCCTTCAGCGCCGTCAGGAAGGCGCCGACAGGCCAACCGAGCGTCATGGCGCCATGCGTAATTTCCAGCGGCGAGAACGCATGAACGTGAATGTCCGGCGCCCCGCGCTTGGCGGCGCGTACGATCTCAATATAGGTCTCGCCCGTGAAATTGGGATGAATACCGCCTTGCAGGCACACTTCCGTGGCGCCGCGTCGCCACGCCTCCGCGACGCGCCGCGTGATCTCCGCCATTTCGATATTGTACGGGGTCTCGCGCCGGCCTTCCGCGATGGCGCTCTTCGAGAACGCGCAGAAGCCGCACTTATACGAACAGATGTTCGTGTAGTTCACATTGCGGTTGACGACATAGCTCGCACGATCGCCGCAGATTTCGCGGCGGATTGCGTCTGCCGTCGTGCAAATCGCCGCGACGTCGTCTCCGCGCGCGTTAAACAGCTCCGCGATCTCTGCGGACGCATCTTGAGGAACGATGCGAACCTTCCGCATGATTTCCGCCAAGCGTGCGCTGATGGCGCGCGGTTTCGGCGCACGCCAAGGGATCGCCTCGGAAACACCAGCCTGCCATGCGTCGTCGCGCACGAGTCCAGCGCCGTCGACGCGGTCGAGCACGGCGCGGCGCAAATCCGGATCAACCCATGCGTCGAGCGTGCGCACATAAGATGGATAGAGAGCAAGCCGTTCGGAGAGATGGCGCCCTTCGCGACAAAGCTCCGCCTTCAGCTCGGCGACATGCGGCCACGGCGCCTCCGGGTTCACGAAATCCGGCGTCAGCGGAGAAATGCCGCCGAGATCATTGGCGCCTGCGTCGAGCACTGCGCCTCTATTGTCCCGCGTCAAATTGGGTGGCGATTGAATATTCATCGCCGGCCCTAGAATCATACGGGCTGCGGCGATCGTCCAGCAAAGATCAGCGAGATCGGGCTCCGCCGCGTCCGCCATGCGCGTGCCGAGCTTGGCGCGGAACGGTTGAATGATGACTTCTTGAATGTGGCCCCACCGCTCATGGCTGCGCTTGATCGCCAGCAGCGCCTCTAAGCGCTCACGGCGCGTTTCGCCAATGCCAATCAGGATGCCCGTGGTATACGGAATGCGCAGCCGTCCCGCCGCTTCGAGCGTCTCCAGCCGCACGGCCGGCCGTTTGTCCGGACAGCCGAAATGTGGGCCGCCGCGCTCGCACAGGCGATCCGACGCCGACTCCAGCATCATACCCATCGAAACCGCCACGGGGCGCAGCGCGCGCAGCTCGGCCTCAGTCATCACGCCGGCATTGAGATGCGGCAAAAGCCCCGTTTCTTCGAACACCAAGCGCGCCAGATACCCGACATATTCAAGCGTCGAGCCGAAGCCGAGTTCTGCGAGCGCCTCTCGCGCCTGCGGCCAGCGATCTTCAGGCTTATCGCCCAGTGTGAACAGCGCCTCGTCGCACTGAAGCGCCCGTCCTTGTCGCGCAACCGTCAACACCGCGTCCGGCGACATGAACGCCGGCGCGTGCGCGCTCGGCGATTCCGCGAACACGCAATAGCGACACGTGTTGCGGCAAAGATGCGTGACCGGCAGAAACACCTTGCGCGAATACGTGACGATGCGCCCGTGCGCGGCGCCGGTCATCGTCTGCGCCTGGCATAGCAAGCGAGTGGGATCTTCGGCGCAGAGCCGATCGAGGAGAGCGCGCTCGTCGTCCGACCAGGCGATCATGGTCAATGACTGTTCGAGGCGGCGCCGAGGCCGGTCACGCGCACACCCGCGTTGTCACAGCCATAGTGCCGGTTGATGAAGATGAGGAGCGACGTCATCGCCTCCGCCGCGACGGAATTCGCGAGCGGACCGGCGATCACCCCGCGCATGCCTGCCGCCTCCACAAGTTCGACCACCACGGCGCGCGCCTCCGCGTCGTCGCCGCAGACCAACACGTCGCAATCAATTGCATGCTCGAAGTCATGCAGATGCTTGGCGCCCACGTCCTGGAAAGCGGACACGACACGCACATTCTCGCCGAGGATTTTCTGCGCGCGCAGTCCGGCCGAGCCTTCCGCCGGCATTTGCACGCGCGACACCTTGGGCGGCACAAGCGGAGCCGTGCAGTCCACCAGCACCTTGCCAAAGAGCGCGTCCCTCACTTGCGAAAGCACGTCCTCCTGCGACTTGAACGGCACGGCAAGAACACTGAGCGACGCCACGCGCGCCGCGTCGGCGTAGGACATAGCCGTGATCGGCTCGCCGCCGCTCGCCAAACTCAGCTCGCGCGCACGCTCCGTCGCGGCTTCAGCGTTCCGCGACCCGATAATGACTTGATGCCCGGCGCGCGCCCAACGGAGAGCGAGGCCCGATCCTAGCGCGCCCGTCCCTCCCAGCACGGCGATTGAGCGTTTGGCGTTTCCGGCGGTCGTCACGTCAACCCTTCACAGCTTCGTTTTCGTCCTCGGATGCTAACATTGGGTCTTGTTCCCTACACCCAAGCGATGCATGCGTTTGCCCGGAATGCGGATAAAAACCTCCCGCCTCCGCCGCAGCGTCTTGTCGAGCTTGTCGCACATAGGATCGCCTTTACAAGCGCGCAGCGGCGCGAACTAATGAATCGCGCAAGGATATCAGAATGCACGTACTGAACGTTCCCACGCCAGACTTCATGGAAGATGAGGAACTCCGCATGTTCGAGGACAGCGTCGAGCGCTTTCTCGACGAACACGCCACGACCGCGAAACTCGCGGCCTGGCGCGAGGCCGGCATTGTGCCGCGCGAAGCTTGGGAAGCGGCGGGGCGCGCCGGCCTCCTTTGCCTCTCCACCTCGGCCGATTACGGCGGAGCCGGCGGCGATTTCCGCCACGAGATTGTGCTCATGCGCTCGCTCGGGCGCCGCGGCATCGAAGGGTGGGACGCCCCGCTCCATAACGCGATCGTCGCGCCCTACATCGAGCAGTTCGGCTCCGAGGAGCAGAAGCAGCGATGGCTCCCCCGGATGGCGAGCGGCGAACTCATCTCCGCCATCGCCATGACCGAGCCGGGAACGGGCTCTGACCTGCAAGGCATCACCGCCAAGGCGGTGCGCGCCGATGGCGGCTACGTCATCAACGGCGCCAAGACCTTCATTACGAACGGTCAGAACGCCAATATCATCATCGTCGCCTGCAAGACCGATCCGACACAAGGCGCCAAAGGTATTTCCCTACTGGTGGTGGAGACAGACAACGCGCCGGGATTCTCGCGCGGCCGAAACCTGGACAAGATCGGCCGCGACATGGCCGACACCTCGGAGCTGTTCTTCAACAACGTGTTCGTGCCCGCCGAAAACCTGCTCGGCGGCGCGGAAGGCCGCGGCTTTTACCAGCTTATGGAAAAACTGCCGCAGGAACGCCTCATCATCGCCGTTCAATGTATGGCGGCAATCGAATACGCGCTTTCGGTCACGCTGGACTATGTGAAAGGCCGCAAAGCGTTCGGAAAAGCCCTGCTCGAATTCCAGAACACTCAGTTCAAGCTGGCGGACGCGAAGACGCAGGCCACGATTGCCCAGGTTTTCGTGGACCATTGCTCCAATCTGCTGCTGAAAGGCGCGCTCGATAGCGCCACCGCCTCGATGGCCAAATATTGGGTTTCGGAATTGCTCTGCAGCATCGTCGACGACTGCCTGCAGCTGCATGGCGGCTACGGCTACATGAACGAGTATCCGATCGCCACCGCCTACCGCGACGCCCGCGTGAACCGGATTTATGGCGGCACCAGCGAGATCATGAAACTTCTCATCGCACGCACGCTCTGACGCGCCGATGACGGGCTCGCTCACCCGGTATATCGCCGGCGCGGCGCATCCGCTGCCCGCGCTTGCCGAACTCGCTCGGGCGCCCGAATCCCTCACGGCGCTCTCCGACATGATCGGTTCAGCGCGAATCGTAGCCATTGGCGAGAGCTTCCATCATACGCACGAACAGCTCGCGCTGCGTGAGATATTCGTTCGCCACCTTGTCTCGCAGCTCGGGTTCACGACCATCGTCCTTGAAGTGATCACGCCGGGGCCAAATCCGATCGACGCCTTCGTTCGCGCCGGCGTCGGCGACGCCGAGAGCGCCTTGATCGACGCCGGAGCGCGAATGTGGCGCAACCGCGAAACCGCCTCGCTGATGGCCTGGATCTCACGGCGCAATCGCGAAAACGCGACTCCACGGGTTTCCGTTCAGGGGATGGATGTCCTCGCGATTGGCCCGCTGATGCGCGCCGTTTCGCCGATGGCGCGCGCCGCCGATGCGCAACGGATCACCGAACTCAGCCGGGGCTTCGACATCGACGGCCGTTCCGACCAAATCGCCTACAACCGATTGCCGGGCGATGATCGCGCGCTTCTGCATCGCGCGTTCGAAGATGTGTTCGCCGCGCTTTCCGGCGATGCGCGGCGCTTCAAGGACGCGCTCGGCGAGACCGGCCATGAAACGATGGTCGAGCAGGCCCGCGTCATCTTGGATGCGCTGGAAATGCTGCGGGCTGGCGCCGGGACCTGGACCGATGGTTTCGCGTTACGCGACGCCGCCATGGCCAACGCGGTGTCGCGGCTCGTGGAGCGCAGCAACAAAAACGCGAAGTTCGTCATCCTCTCGCACAACATGCATGTCGCCACGCAATCATCGCTCACCCAGCCATCGCATGCGCCGATGGGCGAACACCTCCGCCGCGGATACGGCGACGCCTATTTTGTGTTTGGCCTGACGTTCGGCGAAGCGCACTTCGATCCGCCGATCTATGGCGTTGGCGATTTTCCCGGGGAACCAAGCTGCGTCGATCAACAGATCGCTGCGCTGGGCAGCCCATGCGCTTTGATCGACCTGCGCAAGGCGGAGCAGAACCAGAGCCTCCGCCTGCAAGGCGTGGGACTCGGGCCCTCGCCTTATAGCGAGTACCCGAGCCTCAACGCATTCGATGCGCTTGCCTATGTCGAAACGCTCACCAACGCCCGACAGCTCGTCGACACCGAGCTGACGATGAATGCAGCGGCTGTCGACGCGACACGCCGCTGACTTACGACGAATACACCGTCGGGAAGTTCGGATGATTAAAGGGCTCGTTCGGCACAAGGCCCAGGCCGTCCGTATTGTGGTTCATCGCCCCCGTGTAGCGGCAGGTCGCCGACATGCGATAGCTCGACATCGCCCAGCGCACGCGGTCGGTCTTGTTGAGGCCCGAATAGTGCCACGTCATGGCGTGGTGGAACATCACGCCGCCTTTCGGCACGCCGTGCAGTTCGCTGACTTTGTATTGCTCGAACAATTCCGGGAAAATCTGCTGCGCATCTTCACCGAAGCCGTCTCGGATGCCCGGCATGGAGCGATGCGATCCGATCAAGTGCTGCATCGGCCCCATGTCTTCAGTGACGTCGACCAACGCGATCCAGGTCTGTGCGGCTTGCGCGCGATCGATGGGCAGCCATGGGAAATCCTGGTGCCACGGAAAAGACCGACCACGCCCCGAGGCGTCCGGCATCTTGGCGTGCAGCGTTTCCGTCAGCACCTTGACCGCTTTCACCTTCAGCAATTTCGCGATCGCTTCGCCGAACTTGCGCTGCGTCACATAGTTGAACATCCAGGGATCTTCCTGACGGATCGCGAAAAACCACTTCGGCTTTTTCGACGCCTCATCGACCGCCTTGCGGAAAGCTTCCTGCTCGGCCGGATCCGATGGCCATTCCTTCCAGCGAAGGCCCGTCCATTCGGTGAAATGATCGACCACGCGGTCGCACAATTCCGGCGCCACGAAATCGTTGATTTGCACGAAACCATCACGCCAGAACGTCTCGACATGCTCCGGCTTCACGTCGCCGATATAGGGCGACAGATCTTCATAGACTTGATCAAGCTTCTCAGCTGCGCTCACGACAACCTCCCTCGGACTGTTTGGCCGCGCGCAGATGCGCCGGCCGCCGCTCGTTCCAATAGTCTAGCTCGTGCGAAGTCGCGGCGAACGGCGCGCCGAGCATTAAACGTCCACATCGTGGTCAGCGGCGCCGTCACAGGCTCAGGCCTCCATCCACGATGATGGTTTGGCCGGTAATGTAGGCTGAGCGGGACGATGCGAGGAAGTTCACTGCTTCGGCCACATCTTCCGCGCGCCCATATCGGCGCAGCGGTATGCGCTTCTGATGCTCCCGCCAAAACGCCGCCGGCTGAGTCTTCTCCATAACCGTCTTACCGAGCCCGGCATCGATGACGCCCGGCGCCACTGAATTGGCGCGCAAACCGAACCGACCTTCCTCCTTGGCGATCGCGCGCGTCAGCATCTCGATACCGGCCTTGGGCACGCCCGAAATCGCGTCGCCCGGCGGGAACCAATAGTTGGCAAACGAGACGACGCTGACGAACACGCCGCCCCCGCGCTTGCGCAAAACGGGCAGAACGAGACGCACGAGGCGGGTAAATCCCCGCAACTCGATGTCGATCGAATTGTCCCAGGTTTCCTGCGACATCTGCGAAACGTAGGGCTGCAGGATGTTCGCGCCCGCCGTGAACACGACGCCCTTCAACCCGCCAGCCATCGCGTCCGCGGCGGAGATCGCCGCCTCGACATCCTTATCCTGTCGGATATCGGCGCGCAGCGCCCTCACCTCGCCGCGCCCCGCCAATTCATCGCGAAGCCCCGCCGCCGCCGCCACGTTGCTGTGATACGAAAAGACCAACGCGTTCCAGTCGTCGAGGAGACGCCGGCAGATGGCTTGGCCAAGCCCGCCGCTGCCCCCGACGACCAAGATCGCGCCGTCCGTCATGTCACGACGAACTCGATAAGTTCTGTTTGGCGGTCATTGCCGGCTTCCAGTTTCCGCCGCCGCCCTGCCAATCCTTTTCCGCCGACAGGGTCCGCGCTTGCGCGATCAAGGCATCGACCTCTTCTTCCGTCAGCGTCCCCGTCTTGAAGGTCTCCATCATGCGCATGATCCAGGTCAGCCACATGATGAATCCGGTGTATTCGACGAGGCCGCGCGCGCCCAGGCGCTTTTCCATGCGCTTATAGATGGCGTCGGTGACTTTGCCGCGCACGACTTGGCGGATGTACTTCGCCAGCAGCAATTCATCCTCGTTCAACGCGTCGTCGCGCTTGTTGCGCAGCGCTTCGATCGCTTCGATACGCACGCCGGACTTAACCGCGTCGATGATGTGCACATTCTGCACGACATTCGATTTGAACTCGGCTGCAAGCACCTGATCGACGAACTCGCGGTCCGCATGAGAATAGGAACCCGGACGGTTGCCGACATCGCGGAAGAACGCGCCCATCTGGGAAGCCAGGGCGCACATCGGCGGGCTGTTCAGAAGCGCGCCGAAATAGGTGCCGACTTCGAAGTGCTCCTCCGGCGGCGCGTCGCCCGCCTTGTACCAAGCGCGGAAACGTCTCACGACGGAATCGTACGCCGGGTGCTCCTCCTTCGGGATGGTTTCGCGACGTGGTTGCTTCGGCGGACGGCTCATTCAGGTTTCTCCTTCACCCTATCTTCAACGCGCGGCTTTGCACATTCGCGACCTATGCGCCCTGCGCTTCTCCCAACGCCTTTGTGGCGGGAATGATCTCTTCCCCAAACCAGTCAAGACGCTCGAGGTATTCTTCAAACGAGCGCGGTGAAACAAGCTTGCCGCGTTCCGCGTATGAGTTCAGCGGTGTCGTCGTCACATTGATTTTGCATTCCGCGAGGTAATGCGCGCGGTCGATAATCGCCGCGTCGCCAACCGGAAAGTTCGGCGCGACCTTCTCTTCATGCGACACGGGATCGTGCGTGGGGTCGACGAAATAACAGAAAATATCGAGCGCACGATCACCGGCGCCTGGTTGGGCGCGAATATAATCGACCGCCGTTGGAATCTCCGCCGCCGCGGTCGCATATGACATCCAGCCGTCGCCGTATTTCGCCATGCGCCTCAGCGCACGCTTGGTGCGCCCGCCGAACCAGAGCGGAATGCGGCCCCGCCTCGGCTTGGGCTCGAAAACGAGATCCGGAATTTTGACGAACGGCCCGTCGTAGTGCGGCTTCGCATCGCTCCAAAGCTTGAGCATCGCCTCAACATAATCGTCCGTGACGGCGTCGCGATTCTCATAGTCGGCGCCCAGCAGGTCGAACTCCCACTGCACGTAACCGGAGAGGATCACGGGAAGACAACGTCCGCCTGACATCCAATCCAGCGTCACCAGCGCTTTCGCCAATTCGATTGGCTGGTGGCACGGCGCAACGACCAGCGGCGCGACCGTTATGGTGCGTGTGGCGCCAAGCAGGAGCCCCGCAGCTGCGATCGAATGCGGCCAGCGCGCGCCCATATTGGTCGCGAACTCGTCTGGCGGCATCGCCATGTGCCATGGAATGACAAGATGCGAGAACCCGCGCGCCTCGGCGCGTTCTGCAATGATCCTGATATGATCGGGCCTGAGATCCTTGGCCCAATCGGGCTGACCGCCCAAGCCGGGAAACATCGTCAGGCCGGGAATGGAAAGCGTATAGCGCATGACGTGCGGCCTTAGTCCTTCCACTCGAGCTGCAGGTTGCCCTCGGCGCCGACCTCATGATCGAAGTCGCCGCTCGACTCGTAAATGACGAGGGGGAGGCCGTAGAAATTGGCGCCGTAGTAAAATTCACTCAGCCCGCCCGCGGTTTTGACCGACTGCACGTAATTGAATCCAGCGGCCTCCATGCGTCGGTTGATCTCTTGCGCGTCGTCGACGCGAATGCAGATGGCCGCCACCGGCCCCCGCCAATATTTGGCGAGGCGCGGTTCGGCGACAGCCTTTTCGACAAGTTCGACGCCCTTGTTGCCGATGCCCGCGCGGATGCCCAGCGCGTCCGCATTGACGATGCGCAGATCGATCTCGAAAATCTCCTTGAGCGACTTGGCGACCGTCTCCATATCGTCGACGACCAGCGCAACGCGCCCCAGTTCTGCAATCGCCATCGCATTCCTCCTGTCGCGGGCGTTGACCGCCTCTAGATCGCGCGCGCTGGCGCTGTTGGATAAATGATCGGAAAGCGCGCGTGATCGAACACGTCGCCCATTTTCATTCCGGTATTCTCGACGTTGTAATAGGGCGCGCCCGTGTAGCGCGAATCCGCCGGCATGTAGGCGAGCACGTAGCCGACGCGCCACCGCTCCGTGGTGTTTGGCGGCGCGCAATGGATCGTCATCGAGCTGTGGATCGTGGCGTCGCCAGGTTTCAGTTCCACCGGATCGGAAAGACGCACGCCTTCCGCTTCCATTAGCTCAGCGTAGGAGGCGAGCACCGTCTCATGATCGTCGTCGTGGAGACCCAGCGGACCCAGGCGATGCGATCCGGAGTAGAAGCGCAGAGCGCCCTGCTCCGCCGTCACATCGTCGAGCGCGATCCAGTAATTGTGATTGCCGATGCGATCGAATGGAACGTTCACGAAATCCTGGTGCGGCGCGGTCGGCCGATTTGCCGGTCCATCGGTCGGTCCCGGCACTTTTACGGCGAGGAAATCCGTGTTGAAGCGCACCGCAACGTTTCGACCCATAAGCTGCTGGGAATTGCGTCCGATCTGTTCGCTGAAGGCGATAGCGCGAAACGGTTCGCGACGATCGTCCCGGGCGATGAAATGGTAGTCGCGCCAGTAGCCGGAATCGACGACGCGCGAGCCCCAATCGTCCACCTTCGGCGAGCGGCGCTCCTTATCGGCGATATCGGGCGTCTGGACGATCGGCCGCGCGATCTTCAGCATCGCGGCCGCGACGTCCGGCGCGATCAGCGCCTCGACCTTCACCCAGCCGTTGGCGCGGTAGAACGCCAACTCGTCCTTTTTCAGCGCGCGGACCAGAGACTGGCCGCCGGGCGGGCTTTGATCGATTTCCGGCATCGCTTTCCACCGCAGCCGACGCCCGGCTGCTCATCGCATCCGAACCTACCCACCGGTTGATTGTCAAGAGCCGATTGGGCTGGCGGGGCTCCGCCAAGCGGGTGGCGCAGCCGCCGCAACCAAACCCAATCGGCGCCGAGAAGCGCCTCCTCCCTGGAAGAAGGACGGCGCCCTACGAAGACGGGTTCCGCAGCGGGCGCTGGTATGTGACGTCGCTTGGATCGCGCGCGCCGTGCACGGCGGCTCCTTGCCGGACCAGTTCGGTGCCGCGTGCGTCGAGGTCCGCCTGCCACTCGGGCAGGACCACACGAAGCGCAATCCTCCACGTCCCCTTGCGGCGTTCGAAGCGGTCCGCGTAGCGGCCGCCGATCAACGCAGCGTCCTCCCGCGCCTTTTGCTTGATAATGACCAGAAAATACGTCTCGACGTGCGCTGAATCACCATCGAGCTCGATCGTCTGGTTGGTCACAAAATGTTGCGTCGCGTCGCGCGAGGGCTGCTGCGGCAGCCACCACCTCAACATGTCATCGATCGAGCCCTGCACGCCGCGCGCGTGATTGTCGATCGCGTCTTCATGGAAGGCGGACTTGATCATGTCCACGTCCAGCCGATCGATGCCGCGCGTGTAGCGCAAGAAGCATTCGCGGATCGCTTCCTTATCCAGAAGCGCGCGTACATCGCGTTCCAAATCCCGTTCCATGCAGCCTCTTCCAGTCCGAAACGGCGCCCATACGCCTGCCGCGCCAGCGGCGACTTGCAATGCCATCCGGCCTTGTTCTACCATCCGTCTGATAGATTTACCAAGGTCCCGGATCCAGAACGGCTTGGTAAGCAGGAGATACGCGCCAGTGGCGAAGGGCGACGACAGAGGCGACGACAGAGGCGACGGCATTGGCGCGCACCGAGGTCGCCTCGTACGCGGCGAGGATCTGACGCGGCATGGGCGTTGACGGCCCCCCAAACGTCGCTGGCCTTTCGCTTAACGGAAGCGGGCCGATCGTCATCAGCGCCGCCGAAAACAGCGCGCTTTGCGAAGGCATGGGCGTTGCGCCGGCCGCCTACGGACAAGCGCACCCTTCCTACTATTACACCGCCACCCAAATCGGCATGGGCCTCACCGTCCGCGAACTCTGCGCGGCTTGTGATTTTGATGTCGAAGACGCCCCCATGATGGCGACCAGCGAAGCCCGCTACCTGAAACCGCTCATGACCGAGACGCCCTATTGGGTGCGCGGCCATATCGAGAGTCTCGTGCGCAAGCGCAGCCGCAAGCTCGGCGTCATGGATTTGCTCGACTACCGGCTCGAACTCGTGGATCGCGACGGCGACACCGTGCTCACGACGACAAACGTCTGGGTATTGCCGAGGCCTGGCCTCTCATGAGCTTAGCCGTTGGCGACACTCTCTCCGCGCCCGAGCAGCGCGTCCGGCCCGACATGATGCACGTTTGGGCGAAGGTGCTGCGCGACCCAAATCCAATTCATCTCGATCCCGACGCCGTCCGTGCGCGCGGCCTCGGCGACCGGGTGATCAATCAAGGCCCGGGCAACGTGTCTTACATCATGAACTTGCTGCTGTCGGCCTTCCCACGAGGGCGCCTCGCCGAGATCAAGATGCGCTTTCTCGACAACGTCTTCGGCGGAGATATGGCTCAGCCAACGGCGATCGTCACACGGATTGAAGACACGGCTGAAGGCCGGTTCATCGCTTTTGACATCGCACTCTATGCAAGCGGCCGATTGGTGCTCGATGGCGAAGCCGTCGTGCTGACGCCGCTTGGATGAGTGTATGCGCGGTTTGAAAGGGAGCGACATGGAGTTTGCGTTATCAGAGGAGCACCGGGCGTTTCGCGACATGGTGCAACGGTTCGTTGCGGCGGAAATGCCGAAGGACTGGGCGCGTGACCTCGAACGCAAGGAGGATGAATATCCCTTCGAGCTCTGGGACAAGTTCACGGAAGGCGGTTTCCACGGCCTCGGCATCCCGGAAGAATACGGCGGCGTAGGCGGCGATCTGATCATGCAGGTCATCGCCGCGCGCGCGCTGTCGCGGACGCTGTCGGGCCTCGCGTGGCTCTGGGGGATCACGCAATTCGCCGGCGCCAAGTCGATCACCCTGCACGGCAGCGAAGAGCAAAAACGCAAGTTCCTGCCGGAAATCGCCGCCGGGCGCCTGCGCGCCTCGATCTCGCTCACCGAACCCGGCGGCGGCACCGACGTGCTCGGCGCCATGCGCACGTTCGCCTACCCGACCTCGAGCGGTTGGATGTTGCATGGGGAGAAGATCTGGAGTTCGCAGAGCCACGTCGCGGACTATCTGCTGGTCCTGGCGCGCTCCGACAAAAACGTCGAAAAGAACCATCACGGCCTGACTTTGTTTTGGGTGCCGGCCAAAACGCCCGGCATCACCATCACGCCGCTAAAGAAACTCGGCATGCGCTCCATGGGCAGCTGCCTCATTCACTTCAACGAAGTGGAGCTGCCGCACGACGCCGTGTTGGGTGAGCCAGGCCGCGGCTGGCAGATGATGTTGCCGATGCTCAACAACGAACGGCTGCTGATGAGCGCCTTCTGTCTCGGCTATATCGACGGCGTTCTCGAAGACGCGCTCGACTACGCCAAGCAGCGCAAGGCGTTCGGCAAGATCATCGGTCAATTCCAGGCCATCCAGCACTTCATCGCCAACATCAAGATCGCGCAATATTCCGTCGAATGCATGCTGATGGACTGCGCCGCAAAGAGCGCCGCCGGACAACAAACGTTGCTTGAAAGCACGATCTTGAAGGTCGTTTCCGCCGAAGAAAGCAATCGTTGCGCCGATCTGGGCATCCAGATCCTCGGCGGCATGGGTTATTCGGCCGAAACCGACATGCAGCGCTATTGGCGAGACAGCCGCTTGCAGCGGATCGGACCCATTACCGATGAGATGGCGCGCAACATGATCGCGGAGCAGTTGGGACTGCCCCGCTCCTTCTGAGCCGTGAGGCGGCGCTCCCAGAGCGCGCCGCCTTTGCTCGCTCAAACCCGAGAGCGCGCCTCGCTCAGCAGAGCGAAAAACTGTTGGATGCGCGCGCTCGACAAGCGCTCGGTCGGCGTTGCGATGCTGAGACCCAGCATGGGCCGCCCGTTCCTCGCCGGAAGCACAATGCCGACCGCGCTGACGCCGAGCACAGTCGTATCGCGTACGACGCCGTAGCCGTTGGCGCGCGCGGCCGTAACCGCGCGCATCATGCCATTGCTCGTGACGCGCGCGTGGTTGGCGATTTCCCGCTCAAGCGCCTTGACCGTCTCCTGCACGCGGTCTTCATCCATCGCCGCCAGAAAGGCGACACCGGCCGCGCCGAACCCGAGTGGACGGCGCCCGCCGATGTCCACCGTCATCGGCCGCAAAGGCGTCGCCCCATCGACGCGGTCGATGCACACCACTTCCAGACCGGAACGGAGATGGAGATACACAGTGTCTCCGCTCTCGGCCGCAATGCGCTCGAGCACGGGGCGCAGCTGTTCGCGGAATTCCAGCTTCACGCCGGAAGCGAGGCCGAGTTCGAAATTGAGCGGGCCGAGCCGATAGCGCTTGGTGACCGCGTCGCGAACCACAAGGCCTTCCTCGACGAGGCACTTGAGCAACCGGCTCGTGGTCGGGTGCGGGAGATTGGACGCCTTGGTGATCTCGCTCAGCCGCCAGCCCGGCGCGCCGCGGCGCGTCATCAGGCGCAGGATCATGATCGCGCGCTGCACCGTCTGGGTGCCCTGGCGAACCTCTTCGCTGGCGCGATCAGCAGCGTGTTCGCTGCGGCGTTTTTTCACCGCTGGCATCTCGGCGTAAGCATCGGCTTGCGCGAAGCGAAGGTTATTTTCCCTGACCAAGCTGCTCATAAAGACTGTCACCTTTGTCCGCCAATGCGCGCAGCCAAGGCGAAGGCGCGAACCGCGGTCCATAATCTTGCGCTAGGCGATCGGCTTCGCGAACGAATTGCTTCAAGCCAATCGTATCGATGTAGCTGACCGTGCCGCCGGTCCACGCCGGAAAGCCCCAGCCATACACGGAGCCCAAATCCGCATCCTGCGGGGTCTCGAGAACGCGCTCTTCCAAGCAACGCGCCGTTTCGATCGCCTGCGAAAAGAGAATGCGCTTCTTGAGTTCTTCCTGTTCCGGCTGCTCTGCCTTCGGCGGGAACGCTTCGCGCAGTCCCGACCACAGCCGCTTCTTGCCGTCCGCCGGATACTCGTAGAAACCGGCGCCGGACTTTCGGCTCGTGCGGCCCAAGTCGCGCATTTTGTACATCGCCGGCAAGCCGACGGCCGGCGCGTAGTCTGCCCCTTCCTCAGCGCGGGAGGTCTCGACGATCTTGATCGGCAGGTCGATCGTCACCTCGTCCAGCAACGCCAGCGGCCCCACCGGAAATCCCGCCGCCTTGGTCGCGTTCTCGATCCGCGCAGGCTCAATTCCTTCCTGCAGCATCGCTGCGCCTTCATTGATCAAGATCTGGAACACGCGGCTGGTGTAAAAACCGCGGCTGTCATTGACGACGATCGGCGTTTTGCGAACTTTGGCGGCGAAGTCGAGAGCCGCCGCAAGCGTCTTCTGCGACGTCTTTTTGCCGACAATGATCTCGACCAGTTCCATCCGCTCGACCGGCGAGAAGAAATGCATGCCGATGAATTGATCCGGCCGCTGCGAAGCGTTCGCCAGCGTGCTGATCGGCAAGGTCGACGTATTGGTGGCGAAGACTGCCGCGGGCCCCAGAGCCTTTTCGGCCTTCTTGGTCACGTCAGCCTTGATCGCCGCATCCTCGAACACGGCTTCTATGCAGAGCTCAGCGCCTGCCAGTTCGCCGTAATTCTCGGTCGGATGAATGCGCGCGAGGATCGCATCCGCCGCCGCGCGCTCCATTGTTCCCTTGTCGACCTGCTTGCCGAGCACGCGCGCCGCGTAATCCTTGCCCTTCTGCGCCGTCGCTTGGTCGCGGTCGAGAAGGACGACGTCGAGCCCCGCCTGAGCGCAGACCAGTGCGAGGCTGGCGCCCATCATGCCCGCGCCAAGCACGCCAACCTTGCTGAACGTCGTTGTCGGCGCGTCTTTCGGCCGGCGTGCGCCCTTCACTGCCGCCTGCTTGGAAATGAAGGTCGTGCGAATGACATTGCGCGCGACAGGATCGGTAAGCAGCCGCGCGAAGTATTTGCTCTCGACGGCTAACGCGCGGTCCATCGGCAATTGCAGTCCCTCGAACACGCACGACACAATCGCCGGCGGCGCGGGAAGATTGAAACCGAAGCGCTCCGCGACGCTTGCCGCGGTCGCCGAGAAGAGAGCGGCGGCGTCAGGATTGATCATGCCCTTCGATTCCGGCGTGGCGAAACCCTTTTTGTCCCAAGGGCGGACCGGATCGGGTCCGCTCTTCAGCCATGCCGTAGCAGCGTCAATCAATCTGTCGGCGGGAACGACTTCATCGACCAGCCCCAGCTTCAAAGCTTCCGCCGGCTTGTACGAGCGCCCGGTCAGCAGCACGTCCAGCGCGTTCTTCGCGCCGATCATGCGCGGGAGGCGCTGTGTGCCGCCAGAGCCCGGGAGCAGACCGACATTAACTTCCGGCAGCCCCACCACCGCCTTCGGATCGTCGACGACGATGCGCCGGTGGCACGCGAGCGCCAGTTCATAGCCGCCGCCCAGAGCGAGACCATTCAGCGCCGCGACAACGGGCTTGCCCATCGTCTCCAGCGCCCGATGCATCTTTGTCGCCTTCTGGCTAAAGGCGAAGGCGTCTTTCGGGGTGAATTTGCCGAAGGCCTCGACCAGCACCTTGAGATCGGCGCCGGCCATGAAGGACTTTTTCGCCGACGTGATGATCAGGCCGGCGACGCTCGCGTCGTCTTTAACGTCAGCGATGGCTGCGTTCATCGCGTCGAGCCATTCGGACGAGACGACGTTCATGCTTTCGTCGACGCTATTCAGCGTCAGGATCGCGACGCCATTCTTCTTTTGCAGAGTGAGATGAGACATGGCGGCAGCTGTTAAACCCGTTCAATGATCGTGGCGGTTCCGAGACCGTTGCCGGCGCACAGCAACGCCATCGCCGTGCTTTTTCCCGTGCGTTCGAGTTCATCGAGCGCCGTGCCTAAGATGATTGCGCCAGTCGCACCCAGCGGGTGGCCAAGCGCGATCGCGCCGCCATTGACGTTCATCTTGCTGTGTTCGATTTCGAGCTTGTCCATGAAGCGCATCACGACGCTCGCGAAAGCTTCGTTGAGTTCGTAGAGGTCGATATCGTCCTTGTTCATGCCGGCGTTGCGCAACGCTTTTCTCGCGACATCAACGGGCGCCGTCAGCATGATGGTTGGCTCCGAACCGATCGAGGCCCAGGCGCGAATGCGCGCACGCGGCTTAAGACCCGACGCTTTACCGAACGCTTCATCGCCGACGAGGATGCCCGCGGCCCCATCGACGATGCCGCTGGAATTGCCGCCGGTGTGAACGTGCACGAGTTCTTCGATTTCCGGATAGCGCTCGCGCGCGATCTTGGCGTAGCCCGTCGCCGCCAGGGCGGGAAAGGCCGCCTTCAGGCTCGCAAGCCCTTCCATCGTCGTGCTTGGCCGCCGGTGCTCGTCATTGTCGAGGATCACTTCGCCCATCACGTCTTTCACCGGCACGACGGAACGCCCGAAGCGTCCTTCGTCCCACGCTTTCGCGGCGCGTCGCTGGCTCTCCAGCGCATACGAATCGACGTCCTCGCGCGTGTAGCCCTCAATCGTCGCGATCATGTCCGCGCCGATGCCTTGGGGCGCGTAGTAATTGTGGAAGGCGACGCGCGGATCGGACGTCCATGCGCCGCTGTCGAACCCCATCAGCACGCGGCTCATCGATTCGACGCCGCCGCCGATCCCGGCCGAGCTCATGCCGGCCTTGATTTGCCCCGCCACGTTGTTGACGGCCTCAAGACCGGACGCGCAGAAGCGGTGAATCTGCTGCGCGGCGACGGTTTGGGCGTAGTCGGCATTGAGCACCGCCGCGCGCGCCAGCACGCCGCCCTGCTCCGCGACAGGCTGGGCGCAGCCGATGACGACGTCGTCCAGCAGGCTCGTGTCGAGCCCATTGCGATCGCGAAGCGCTTCGAGCACCTGCGTCGCCAACTCCACGGCGGGAATTTCGTGCAGCGCCCCGTCGGGTCGCCCTTTGCCCCTCGGCGTGCGGGCGTGGTCGTAGATAAAAACGTCAGTCATTGCCTCTCGCTGCGCTCGTGCGTCGTCATCAGGAACGTGCAGCGGCGTCGGCGTCGCTCGCCAACTCCGCCTCAAGCCGTTCCCGCAATCGGTACTTTACGATCTTGGTGGCCGACATCGGCCACTCGCTCACAAACCGCACGTATCTCGGGATTTTGAAGCGTGCGATCTTGTTGGTGCAGAAATCGATGATTTCTCGCTCGGTCGCGGACGCGCCGGCGCGAAGCTCGATGAACGCCGCCGGCACTTCGCCATACTTCTCGTCAGGAATGCCCACGACTTGAGCCAAGCTGACGGCGGGGTGCGTGGAGAGAAACGATTCTACTTCGAGCGCGGAGACGTTCTCGCCGCCGACCTTCAGCTGATCTTTGAAGCGGCCGTGAAAACTGAAGCGGCCCTCGGAATCCATCGAGCCGGTGTCGCCGGTGAGGAAAAAGCCGTCCGGCAAATGCTGACGGCGGGTCAATTCCGGCTCGTTGAAATATCCATCGAACAGTCCAACGCCGCGCACGGCGATTTCACCTCGTTGACCGATCGGCACGGGCTCGTGAGTCTGAGGATCCACGATTTTCACCTGCCAGCCTTCCAGCGGATGGCCGCAGGTCTGAAAACGCGCTTCGGGAATATCGTCCGGCTTCCCGTAGGCGACGGTGCCGGCGGTCTCCGTCATGCCGAACGCCGCGCAAAGCGGTGCGTGCGGCACGCGGGATTGCACTTTCCGCTGCAGATCAGTCGGCGCCAGATTGACCATCAAGCGCATCCTGCTGTGATCGAGTGACGCAAACCGCGGGTGGTCGACGATCGGCAGAGTAATAGTTGGAAAGAGCGGGTAGAAGATCGTCGGCGGATGGCGCTCCAACATGTCGATCGCCTTATCGGCGTCGAAATGGCTCATGCCGGCGTAAAGCCCGCCGATCGCCAGCATCATCATCACGAACAGGATGCCGCCGATATGGAACATCGGCAGCGGACACCACCACACGTCCTTCTCGGTCAGCGAGAACCGGTCGACGATCGCCCAGGCGTTCGACATCATCGCCCGATTGGAGATGATGCAGCCCTTCGGGTTCGCTGTCGTCCCCGACGTATACATCAGCAACAGCGTCTGCTCTGGCGTGGGCGGTTTCGGCAGATCGCCTCGAAACAGCGGCACGCGATCCTCCGCGAGGAAGCGCGGATACGAAGCGTCCGGCGCGATGATGGCGCGAAGACGCGGCGCCACGCTTAAATCCAGGCGCGACGGGTCTTTCACGTCCGCGAGGCCGGGCAGCGCCTCTTCGAGCAACGGACCGAACGCGACGACGCCGTCGATCGCCTTGCGCGTGTAAAGCACCGACATGCCGGAATCGACGATCAGATGCTTTAGCTCCCGCGACTTGTAGCGCACGTTCATGGGCACGGTGACGGCGCCGACCATCGCGGCGCCCAGCATGATCTCAAGATATTCGATGCAATTCGGCAGCAGTACGCCGACGCGGTCGCCGCTTTGCACGCCGGCGCCCAACAATTGCCGGGCCCGTCGCTCGGCGGCCTGCGCCAGCTCACGGAAACTGACTTCGCGCTGGTCCAGGAGAATGGCCGGGCTATCGCCTCGGGCGGCGACGCTCGCCCTCACCGCGCCCGCCAACGTCAAGTCTCGCTGTTGGCCCATCCCGTCTCTCATCCCATCGCAGCGCGTTCTCGCGAGATTGTCGTCGTTTCGCAGTTTCGCGCGCGCTTCTTTTACACTCCAGCCCTATGCGGTTGTCAATCGAACGGTCGGTTGCTATCGTGCGCGGAAAGGTAAGCGCTGGAGCGACGGCCGGTGAGTCACAAGCCATTCTTCGAGCGGTTCATGGCCGCGACGCGCACCGGCGATAAAGCGGCGCTTACGGAAATGGTGCACCCCGATTTCGAGCTGATCGAACCTACGGGTGTGCCCTACGCGGGCGCTTACCGTGGTGTTGATGGCTGGCGGAAGCTTTCCAAAGCAGTGATCGAGGCGTGGGAAGACTTCCGCGTGGAGCCACTGGCATTTCCAGGTGAAACCGAGACCATGTTCACAGTACACATGAGGTTATCAGGCCGGTCTCGAAAGACTGGCCGCCCGTTCAGCATGTCCGTTCTCGAATTGTGGACCTTCAAGGATGGGCAATTAACGAGCATCGCCCCGCATTACTTCGACACCCACCTGATTGCGCAGATCAACTCGGACTCATGACTAACGTAGCGTCAATTTCGGTCTCCGCCCGCCGCACAATTCTTTGGCGCAAGTGGCGTGAATCGCGGCACACGCAGTCGGCAATGGAGCAATTCCCCCGCACTTCAAAGTGGAAACGCGTTGAAAACAAACGATCGATGAACCAACACTAGCTTGCTGTTTGAAAGTCCTCGCCATGGTCGAACCCGTTCGCAAATCACGACGCGCCAAAGCAGAGCCGCAGACACTGCGTACGGACGCGGCAGAGCGCTGGGAGCAGATCACGCGCGTCGCGACCGATCTGTTTCGCCGCAAGGGCTTCTCCAGCACATCGATGCAGGACATCAGCGACGCCGTCGGCCTGCTGAAGGGCAGCCTCTATTATTATATTGATTCCAAAGAGGATCTGCTTTTCGAGATTCTGCGCGACCTGCACAAGGACGGCGAGCGAATCATCGCCCAAGTCCAGTTCGATTCGGGCGATCCGCTTGGCCAGCTCCGCATCTATCTCAAGCGCGCGGCCATCTTCGGCGCGCTGAACGCGGATCGGCTCGCCATCTTCCTGCGCGACTTCCACTACGTCCCGGCGGCCCGGCAAGGCGAAATCATTTCCGAACGGAAAATGTACCAAAAGACCGTGTCGGCGTTGGTCACGGAAGCCAAGGACCTTGGCCTCACGCCGCAGCATCTCGACGTTTCCCTGGCGGCCACGCTGATCTCCGGCGCCGTCGCCGGCGTGCACGAATGGCTGCATCCGGACGGCCCGCGTCCGCTCGATCAGGCTGCCGAAGACATCGCCGAAGTGCTCACCAATTCGATCAGAATCCCAGCGGAATTGGAGCCCAAACAGGCAACGCGGAAGGGCCGCCCGCGCGCCAAAGTGTCGAGCCGCGCGCGCCGCACGCTGGACTGAACCGACGCGACCGGGCGCAACACGCGCGCCCGCTAGCCTCACGACGATTTCACGTCGTCGTCGGCTTCGCAAACGCACCGCGACTTCAAGCAGCACGCCCGTCTGGGGCCGCCGCCGAACGCGCCTCCAACCGCTTGTCCGACATCCGGCCCGCTAGTTGTCAAACGTTTGTTCGATGCATACAGTGGCCGCGGTGGCCCGTGCGCCGGACAAGCAGGTCGACACATCTTAAATGCTCCAGGAACTCTTCAGTCTCGAAGGCAAAACCGCGCTTGTGACGGGCGGCGCCAACGGCATGGGCCGCATGATCGCCGAAGGATTGTCCGCCGCCGGCGCACGCGTGGTGCTGACGTCACGAAAACTCGACGACGCCGAGAGCGCCGCACGCGAACTTGGAAAAGGCGCCGTCGGCGTCGCCGCGGACCTGACCAAGGCAGAAGGATGTGCGTCTTTGGTCGAGCGCGTGCGCGCGGAATGCGACACGCTTGAAATTCTCGTCAACAATGCCGGGCGCACCTGGGGCAATACGCTCGAGACCTTTCCTGACCGCGGTTGGGATTCGGTTTGGCCGATCAATGTGCAGACCCCATTCCGGCTCGTCCGCGACTTGCTGCCGCAATTGAAAGCCGGCGCGCGCGCCGACGACCCCGCGCGCGTCATCAATATCGGCTCCGTTTCCGGCAAAGCCGTCGAGCCGCTGCGCGCCTATTCTTACGTCGCCAGCAAGGCCGCGATCCATCATTTGAGTCGCGCATTGGCGGCAGACCTCGCCGAATTCAACATCACCGTGAACGCCGTCGTGCCCGGCTACTTTCCAACACACATGACGGATCACATGCGCGACGATGAAACCGCCATGGCCGATTTCCGCGCGCGCGTACCGCTACGACGCATGGGCACGGCCCCCGACATCGCCGGCGCCTGCATCTTCCTCGCCTCGCGCGCCGGCGCTTATGTCACAGGCGCCGAGCTTGTCTTGGACGGCGGCATGTCCGGATGCCGGTGACGAACAGCCAAACATTTTGATTAGCCAATCGGACCACCATGATGAGTGATCATCCCCTCGCTCCACTGTTTCAACCGTTCGAAGGCGGCGGTCTCAAACTCAAGAACCGCATCGCCATGTCGCCGATGACGCGATGGAAATCTCCGGATCAATATCCGGGACCGGACGTCGCCGCCTATTACCGCCGGCGCGCGGAAAACGATGTCGGCTTGATCATCACCGAAGGGACGACGGTCGATCACCCGGTCTCTTCCTACTCCGAACGCGTCCCAGCCTTTCACGGCAGGGCGCTCGATGCATGGAAGCGCATCGCCGAAGAAGTGCATGAGGCCGGCGCGAAAATTGTGCCGCAGCTTTGGCATGTCGGCATCATGCGCGATCCGCGCACCGACGATTATCCCAACAGGGATCTGCCGAGCGTCAGCCCCTCCGGCGTGTTCAAGCCGGGCGGCAAGCAGGTGTTCGCCCCCGCCAGCAAGAGCGAGATCGAAGCGATCAAAGACAGCTTTGCGCGCGCAGCGGTCGCCGCGCGCGAACTCGGCTTCGACGGATGCGAAATTCACGGCGCCCATGGCTACATTTTGGATCAATTTCTCTGGGGCCAGCTCAATCTGCGCGACGATGAATATGGCGGAGACGATGTTGAACGAACGCGGTTCGCGGTCGAATTGATCGAGCGCGTGCGCGCCGCGGTCGGTCCCGATTTTCCGATCATTCTGCGCATCTCGCAGTGGAAGCAGCAGGATTACAAAGCCAAGCTCGCCGAAACGCCTGAGCAATTGAAAGCCATCTTCCAGCCGATCGCCGACGCCGGCGTCGACATCTTCCACGTTTCGCAGCGCCGCTTTTGGGAGCCGGAGTTTCCGGGCTCCGACATGAACGGCGCCGGTTGGATCAAACGCATCACCGGACGTCCGACCATCACAGTCGGCAGCGTCGGCCTTAACGGCGCAATGTCGGTGACGGAGCTCGGCGCACACGCGAGCGTCTCCGCCGATCTCTCGCCGATCGCCAAGCGCGTCGCCGCGGGCGAATTCGACATCGTCGCCGTCGGCCGCGCCTTGCTCGCCGACCCCACCTGGGTGCGCAAGATCAAGGAGCAACGCTTCGACGACCTTGTCCCG
>DASZSK010000162.1:0-12520 GCA_035548735.1 Caulobacterales bacterium
TTTCTCGAATATGACGACACGCGCTCCGGCGGCTTCGATCCATTGCGGTTCGTGCCGAAAGACAAGTTCGTCGTACTGGGCGTCGTCAGTTCGAAGGTCGCCGCACTCGAACCGAAGGACGACATCAAGCGGCGGATCGAATCCGCCGCCAAGATCCTGCCGCTTGAACAATTGTGTTTGAGCCCCCAATGCGGCTTTTCCTCCACCGAACACGGCAACGACCTTACCGAGGCGGATCAGCGCGCCAAATTGCGGCTCTGCGTCGAAGTCGCCGAAGAGGTCTGGGGCAGACTTTAAGGGCGTCCGCGCCGCACTTCGCGCTTGAATGAAGCCGTCCAGCGGAATTAGTATGTCACACATACTATTACCCGGCGAGTGACCGGGCGCGAGGGAGGATCGCGGCGTGCGCACACAAGTCGCCGTCATCGGCGCAGGCCCAGCCGGCTTATTTCTGGCCTTGATGCTCCGCGCCGCCGGCGTCGACACGATCGTGCTGGAGCGCCAGACGCGCGACTATGTCGAGGGGCGCGTGCGGGCCGGCGTGCTCGAACAAATCACAGTCGACCTGATGGAGCGCTCGGGGCTGGCCGCGCGCATGCGGCGCGAAGGTCTGGTGCACCAGGGGACCAATCTCGTCGCCGACGGCGCCATGTTTCACATCGATTTCGCCGAGCTGACCGGCGGCTCCACCATCATGGTCTATGGGCAATCCGAGGTTATGAAGGATTTGGGCGACGCGGCCGCCTCACGCGGCGTCGACGTTCGCTACCAGGCCGCCGACGTCGAAATTCATGGCCTACCGGAAGCGCCGGAACTGACGTGGAATGAAGGCGGCAAAGCCAATCGCCTCGCCTGCGATTTCGTGGTCGGCTGCGACGGCTATCATGGCGTGAGCCGCAAATGCATCCCAAGCGACGTGCTCAAGATATTCGAGCGCGTCTATCCATTCGGATGGCTGGGCGTGCTGGCCGAGGTTCCGCCCTGTAATGAAGAACTGATCTACGCCAACCACGCACACGGCTTCGCGCTCGCCTCCATGCGCTCGCCGACGCGCAGCCGTTACTACCTCCAGTGCTCCTTGGACGACAGCGTGGAGGACTGGCCGGACGATCGCTTCTGGGACGAAGTCGCGGTTCGCATCGGCCCGGAGGCCGCCGCGCATATGACGCGCGGTCCCTCATTCGAGAAAAGCATCGCGCCGCTGCGCAGCTTTGTTTGCGAACCCATGCGATGGGGCCGCCTCTTCCTGGCCGGCGACGCCGCGCACATCGTGCCGCCAACCGGCGCGAAGGGCCTCAATCTGGCGGTCTCGGATGTCACCTATCTCGGCGACGCGCTCGCCGATTTTTACCGGTCAGGGTCGACGCAGGGGATCGACGCCTATTCCGAACGCGCGCTGCGGCGCGTCTGGAAAGCCGAACGCTTCTCCTGGTGGTTCACCAACCTCACTCATCGCTTCCCGACAACCGAACCCTTCGATCGAAAGATGCAGGTCGCCGAACTCGATTACATCCGCGGCTCGCGCGCGGCGCAGACGACGTTGGCGGAAAACTATGTGGGCTTGCCGCTCGCGGTCGGCGCTTAGGAGGCGGCCTTGAGCATCGTCGTTACCGACATCGTACGGACGAGCCCAGCGCTCGTGGAAGCCGCTTCGCGATTTGGCGTCGCCACCTTGCACGAGGCGCAAGGCCGCAAGGGCCTTCTCGCGTCCTACATGCGTCCGATCTATCGCCCGGCGCATATCGCGGGAACGGCGGTGACATGCGCGGTCGCGCCTGGCGACAATTGGATGATCCATGTCGCAGTGGAGCAATGCCAGGCCGGCGACATCCTCGTCGTCGCGCCCACAAGTCCGTGCGAGGACGGTTATTTCGGCGATCTGCTGGCCACTTCGCTGAAGGCGCGCGGCGTGCGCGGCCTCATCATCGACGCCGGCGTCCGCGACACGGCGTCCCTGACGGAGATGCAGTTTCCGGTCTGGTCGAAGGCGATTTACGCGCAAGGAACGGTGAAAGAGACGCTCGGCGATGTGAACCTACCGCTTATCTGCGCCGGAGCCCTTATCACGCCGGGCGATCTCATCGTCGCAGACGATGATGGCGTGGTGGTGGTGAGACGTGACGAAGCCGCCGCGGTGCTTGAGGCCGCCGAAACGCGCGAAGCCAACGAGGCGCAGAAACGGGCTCAGTTCGAACGCGGCGAATTGGGGCTCGACATCTACAAAATGCGCGATCGCCTAACGGCCAAGGGACTTCGCTACCTGAAGCAGAAGGACCTCGGCTAGGCATGCTACGCGCCATCCCCTGCACGTTAATGCGCGGCGGCACGTCGAAAGGGTTATACTTTCGCGCGGACGATCTGCCCACGGACCGCAGCGTGCGCGACGCGGTGTTGCTGGCCGCGATGGGATCACCAGACATACGCCAGATCGACGGCGTCGGCGGCGCGCATCCGCTCACCAGCAAAGTCGCGATCCTCTCATCCTCGTCGCGCGGCGACGCCGACATCGACTACCTCTTTCTGCAGGTCGCGGTCGATAAGGCCGATGTGAGCGATGTGCAGAATTGCGGAAACATTCTTGCCGGAGTCGGCCCTTGGGCGATTGAGCACGGCATCGCGCCCATCAAAGGCGCGGTGACGCCGGTGCGCATCCATATGGTCAATACGGGCGGCCTTGCGGTAGCGCATGTGCAAACGCCGGACGGCGCCGTGTCGTACGAAGGCGGCGCGCGCATCGATGGCGTGCCGGGAACAGCCGCGCCGATCCTGATCGATTTCCTGGACGTGGCGGGATCGACCTGCGGCGCGCTGCTGCCCACGGGATCCGCGCGCGATCGCGTCGCAGGCGTTGACGTCACGTGCGTGGATAACGGCATGCCCGTCGTCATTCTCCGCGCGGCGGATTTTGGCAAAACCGGCGAGGAAACGCCCGCTGATCTTGAAGCGGACAGCGATCTCAAGGCGCGCGTTGAACGGATACGCCTCGCGCTCGGGCCCCTCATGCATCTTGGCGACGTCGCCAAGAAAACAGTACCGAAGATGACGCTGGTGTCGCCGCCGCGCGCCGGCGGGGCAATCGCAACCCGAACCTTCATTCCACATCGCGTGCATGAAGCCATCGGCGTGTTTGGCGCGGTGAGCGTCGCCACGGCCTGCGCCATCCCAGGTTCGGTCGCGGCGGACTGCGCCACGCTCGACGCGCGCGACGGCGCGATGCGGATCGAGGTCGAACATCCCACCGGCTTCTTCACCGTCGACATGGAGATCACCGTCGAGAATGGCGCGGTAGAGGTCCGCCGCTCGGCGCTGCTGCGCACCGCGCGCAAGCTCATGCGCGGCGAGGTCTACATTCCCGCGGCGGCTTGGGGCGACGCAGCATGATTATCGATTGCCACGGCCACTACACGACCGCGCCCGAGGCGCACAATCTGTGGCGCGAAGCGCAAAAGGCGGCGTTCAAGTCCGGCGGCGCCGCGCCCACCTACCCTGCGATTTCCGACGATCAGATTCGCGACACAATCGAAAAGAACCAGTTGCGCCTCATCAGGAAACGCGGCGCGGACTTGACGATCTTCTCGCCGCGCGCTTCAGCCATGGCGCATCACGTCGGCGACGAAAGCGTGTCGCAGGCCTGGACGCGCGTATGCAATGATCTCATCAAGCGCGTCGTCGATCTTTACCCGGAGACATTCGTCGGCGTCTGCCAGTTGCCGCAATCGCCAGGGGCGCCGGTGGAGCATTCCATCGCCGAACTCGAACGATGCGTGAATGAACTCGGCTTCGTCGGCTGCAATCTCAATCCCGACCCATCGGGCGGACACTGGACCGCGCCGCCATTGACCGACCGATACTGGCGCCCCTTCTTCGAGAAGCTGGTCGAACTCGACGCGCCGGCCATGATCCACGTGTCGGGCTCGTGCAATCCGAATTTCCACGCCACGGGGGCGCATTACATCAACGCCGACACCACGGCCTTCATGCAGCTTCTCGAAGGCGATCTGTTTAGCGAGTTGCCGACGCTGCGTTTCATCATTCCGCACGGCGGCGGCGCGGTTCCTTATCATTGGGGGCGCTATCGCGGCCTCGCCGACATGCTGAAACGGCCGCCGCTCCGGGAACACGTGATGAAAAACGTGTTCTTTGACACCTGTGTTTATCATCAGCCTGGCATCGACCTCCTTTTCCGCGTCATCGACGTCGACAACATTCTGTTCGGCTCGGAGATGGTCGGCGCGGTACGCGGGATCGATCCAGAGACGGGCCAGTATTTCGACGACACCAAGCGCTATATCGATGCGCTCGCCATTCCCGACGCCGACAAGCGCAAAGTGTTCGAACTGAACGCACGCCGCGTCTATCCGCGGCTCGACGCCATTCTGAAGCGGCAAGGCCGATGAGCGCGACGCCCGCCTTCACGGTGACGCCCGGCTGGATTGCGCCCCACGCGGCGCCGTCAAAGCCGCGCTTTCAACTCCCTCCCGGCGCCGTCGACGCCCACTGCCACGTCTTCGGGCCGGGCGCAGTCTTCCCATATTCCACAGAGCGTAAATACACACCGTGCGACGCGCCGAAGGAGCAATTGTGGGCGTTGCGAGATTTTCTGGGCGTCTCGCGCAACGTCATCGTACAGGCGACCTGCCACGGCGCCGACAATCGCGCGCTGGTCGACGCCCTGACGCATGCGGACGGCAGGGCGCGCGGCGTCGCCACTGTCGAGCGCTCGATCAGCGATGCCGAATTGCATGCGCTGCACCACGCCGGCGTTCGCGGCGTGCGCTTCAATTTCGTGAAGCGGCTCGTCGATCGTCTTCCCGGCGACGAGTTGGTCGAGATCGCATCGCGCATCAAGCCGCTGGGCTGGCACGTCGTCATCTATTTCGAAGCGCAGGAACTGCCGGATCTCCATGATTTCTTCACAGCGCTTCCGACCGACGTCGTAGTCGACCATATGGGCCGCCCTGACGTCTCGAAGTCCGTGGACGGCCCGGAATTCGCGCTTTTCCTTCAACTGATGCGCGAGCACGAGAATTTCTGGTCGAAGGTCTCTTGCCCGGAGCGTCTCTCTCTGACCGGACCGGACGCGTATGCGGACGTCGTTCCCTTTGCGCGCCGCGTCGTCGAATTATGTCCCGATCGAGTGCTTTGGGGCACGGATTGGCCGCATCCCAACATGACGACGCATGCCCCCGACGACGGCAAGCTCGTCGATTTTATTCCAAAGATCGCGGTGACGCCGGAGTTACAGCGCAAGCTCCTGGTTGACAACCCGATGAGACTTTATTGGCCGGAGCAGACGCAATGACTGTGGTGCGCAATCGCTGGTACGTCGCCGCGTGGGATTGCGAGGTGGGCGCTACGCCGCTCGCGCGCACCATTTGTGGCGAGCCGATTCTGCTTTACCGCAAGCTCGCCGGCGATGTCGTCGCCATGCGCGACGCCTGCCCGCATCGCCTTTTGCCGCTCTCGATGGGACAGCGCGAGGGCGATTCCATCCGCTGCCGGTATCACGGGCTCAAGCTTGGACCGGACGGCGTCGCGCAGGAAATGCCGCTGAAGCATGAACTCGTGAACACGAAGGTCTGCGCGCCCACCTATGCGGTCGTCGAGAAGTTCCGCTTCATTTGGGTATGGATCGGCGATCAATCGAAAGCTGATCCGCAAGTCATCCCGGATTTCTGGCCCTGCGCCGCGCAAGGTTGGATTTTCGACGGCGGCTACAAACATGTCGCCTGCGAATATCGCCTGCTCGTCGACAATCTGATGGACCTTACGCACGAAACCTATGTGCATGTCGGTTCCATCGGACAGCCGGAGCTGATGGCCGTTCCGATCGACACGAAAGTCGACGGCGATCGCATCGTCGTGTCGCGCTGGATGCCGGAGGTCGAAGCGCCGCCATTCTGGCGCAACGCGCTGAAGCGCGAGGGCGCCGTCAACCGCTGGCAGATCTGCCAGTTTCTTGAACCTTCGTCCGTAATGATCGATGTCGGCGTTTCTCCGGTCGCGGAGAAGGACACGCTCGCCAGTCACGATTCCGGCGTGCGCGGCTTCGTCATTAACGCCATGACGCCGGCGACCGACGAAACCACGCATTATTTCTGGGGCATGGCGCGCAATTTCGACATTGGCGATGCAGGCGTTACGGGCCGGATCAAAGCGCAGCAGAGCGCCGTCTTCGATGAAGACGTGGAAGTGCTTGAACTCCAGCAGCGCTCGATTGCGGCGAACCCCGATCTCAAGCTGCGCAATTTATCGCTCGACGCCGGCGGCGCACATGCCCGACGCATCATTGACCGTCTCGCAGCCGCGCAATGACCCGCATCGCCATCATCGGATTTGGCGAGGTGGGCGCCATACTCGCGGACGATCTCGCGCCGCGCGCGGCGCTTTCGGCGTGGGATACGCAATTTGTCAACGCCGATAGCGCGCCGTCCCGAGCGGCGGCGTCACGGAACTTGCGGGTAGCGACATCGGCCGCCGATGCTGCGTCGGATGCGGATGTCGCGATCTCTGCGGTAACGGCAGCGCAAACGGAGGCGGCCGCGCAGGCCGCGGCTCCCGGCTTGGCGAAGGGCGCGTTCTATCTCGACCTCAACTCCGCCTCGCCGGCGGCGAAGATCGCTGCTTCGGACGTCGTGGAGAAAGTCGGCGGGCTCTATGTTGAAGCCGCCGTCATGGCGCCCATTCAGCCGAAGCGGCTGAACACGCCAATCCTGCTTGGCGGTCCACGTGCGGAGGATTTCCTGTCTGGCGCAAAAGATCTGGGGTTCGGCGGCGCGCGGATGTACGACCGCGCGCTCGGGAAAGCCGCCGCGGCGAAGCTCTGCAGAAGCGTGATGGTCAAAGGCGTGGAGGCGCTTTTGGTGGAATCGCTGCTGGCGGCGCGCCACTATCAGGTCGAAGACGAAGTCGTCGCCTCGCTCGCGAATATGTTTCCAGGCGCAAATTGGAGCACCTTGTCGCGCTACATGATGAGCCGCGCGATCGAGCACGGCCGGCGCCGCGCCGAGGAAATGCGCGAAGCAGCCAAGACCGTGGCCGATGCGGGGCTTGATCCGCTGATGAGCACGGCGTGCGCGGCGCGACAGGATTGGGCGGCTGAGGCATTGGGCGGCGCGCACGGCGACGATCTTGTCACGCTTTTGGACGCGATGGAGCGTGCTCTGAAGGATAAGAACTAATGGCGAAGGACAAGGCGTATCGCGCCATCCCCGGTACAGTCATCTTTGACGCTGAGATGGCGCGCAAAGGCTATCACCTCAATCAATTCTGCATGTCGCTGATGAAGGGAGAGAACCGCGCGCGCTTTAAGGCGAATGAGGACGCCTATCTTGCGCAATGGCCGATGAGCGCGGAGCAGCGCGCGGCGGTGCGCACGCGCGATTACAACGCGCTGCTCGCTTTGGGCGGAAACATCTACTTCCTGGCCAAGATCTTTTCGACGGACGGTCTGAGCTTCGTGCATGCTTGCGCGTCGATGACGGGCATGTCGGAGGAAGCATATCAGGCGATGATGCAATCGGGCGGCCGCCGCCCCGCATCGCAGACGGAGGCGTGAGATCATGGCGCGCATCACCGCCGGCGTCGGCACCTCGCACGTACCCTTGCTTGGGCGCGCGATCGACGCGGGCAAGGCCGATGACGCCTATTTCAAGCCGATCTTCGCTGGATATGAGTTCTCGCGCCGTTGGGAAGAAGCACAAAAGCCCGACGTGGTGATCCTCGTTTACAACGATCACGCCTCCGCGTTCAGCCTCGACATGATCCCCACATTCGCCATCGGCTGCGCGGAGAGCTTCGCGCCGGCGGATGAAGGGTTTGGACCGCGTCCCGTTCCAAATGTTGAAGGCGCGCCCGACCTCGCCTGGCATATCGCGCAATCCGTCATTGAGCAGGATTTCGACATTACCATCGTCAATAAGATGGATGTGGATCACGGCCTGACAGTGCCGCTTTCACTGATGTTCGGCCAGCCCTCCGCCTGGCCGTGCAAGGTCATCCCACTTGCGGTCAATGTCGTCGTCTATCCGCCGCCGAGCGGGCAGCGGTGCTATGCCCTAGGCAAGGCGATCCGCAACGCGGTGGAAAGTTTCGACGCCGACCTCAATGTGCAGGTCTGGGGCACGGGCGGTATGAGCCACCAGATCCAAGGCCCCCGCGCCGGCCTCATCAATACGCCGTGGGACCGAGCTTTTCTCGAACGCCTCGCCGAGCATCCAGAAGACCTCGCGGCGATCCCGCATATCGATTATGTGCGCGAAGCCGGCTCCGAGGGCATCGAAATGGTGATGTGGCTAATCATGCGCGGCGCGCTCGATGCGCACGTCCGCGAGCTGCATCGCTTCTATCACGTCCCAGCGTCGAACACGGCGGTTGGACATATCATTCTGGAGAATGCGCGATGAAAGTCGTCCTGGCCGGCGCAGGCGCGTTCGGTGAGAAGCATCTGGACGCTATCAAAGCAATTGGCGGCGTCGAGGTCGCATCGCTCGTGGGACGTCGGCTTGATGCGACCGAAGCGGTAGCAGCCAAGTATGGCATTCGGCACGCAACGACCGACCTGGCGGAAGCGCTTGCGCTGCCGGGCGTGGATGCGGCGATCCTCTGCACGCCGACGCAGATGCACGCCGCGCAGGCGATGCAGTGCATGCGCGCCGGCAAGCACGTTCAAGTGGAAATTCCGCTCGCAGATTCCTGGGCGGACGCCGAGGCCGTGGCCCGCATCCAGGCCGAAACGGGGCTTGTCTGTATGGTCGGACACACGCGCCGCTTCAATCCCTCGCACCAATGGGTGCACGAGCGCATCGAGGCTGGCGACCTCACGGTGCAGCAGATGGACGTGCAGACTTATTTCTTTCGCCGGAAAAATATGAATGCGAAAGGCGAACCGCGTTCCTGGACCGACCACCTGCTGTGGCACCACGCCGCCCACACGGTGGATTTGTTTCAGTATCAGACCGGCGACGAGGTGATTGTCGCGAACGCTATCGAAGGACCGAAGCACCCCGAACTCGGCATCGCCATGGATATGTCGATCCAGTTGAAGACCAAGGGCGGCGCACTCTGCACACTGTCGCTCTCGTTCAACAATGACGGGCCGTTGGGCACGTTTTTCCGCTACATTTGCGACAACGGCACGTATATCGCGCGCTATGACGACCTCGTCACAGGCAAGGACGAAAAAATCGACGTCTCAAAGGTCGATGTCTCGTTGAACGGCATTGAGTTACAGGACCGCGAATTTTTCGCCGCGATCCGCGATGGACGCGAACCGAACGCCAGCGTGCGGCAGGTTCTCCCCTGCTATCGCGTCTTACACGACCTCGACATGCAGCTGAGCATGTAGCGCGGCCGGCGTTCCATCGCCAATTGCCCGTCGCCCCCATTACTCCTACAAATGGGAAAGCACGACGGGCGGAACAATCATGACGGACAGACCAACCGGGCCGACACGGCGCACCGCGCTCGCCGGCGCGGCGGCCCTCGGGACCCTCGGCATAGCGCCGGCGCGGGCCGCTTCGGCGGGGCTATCGGCGACAATTGATCCAAGCCGCACGCGCCCGCCGATCTCGCCCTTCATCTATGGCGGCTTCATCGAGCACATCGGCGACCTGATCAATCACAGCCTTTGGAGCGAGGTGCTGGACGATCGAAAGTTCTATTGGCCGATCAATTCCGAGCCCGAGCCGGCGCCGCCGCCGAACACGGACGGTCCGCCTCGCATGCCCTCGAACAAGTGGCGCCCAATTGGACCGGACGCGTCCGTCAGCATGGACACGGACGCGCCTTGCGTCGGCAAGCAGAGCCCCGTCGTGCATGTGTCGGACGCCACGCCCCTGGGCATCCGCCAATCCGGGCTCGCGCTTGCCCGCAAGGATTATGTGGGCCGCATCATCATCATGGCCGATGCCGGCGTATCGATTTCGGCGACTTTAATTTGGGGAGCTGGCGCGCATCAACGCGCTAGCGTCGACGTGCCCGCGACCAGCGCTTGGCGCACCGTGCCGCTCAGCTTTCGCTGTGGCGCGGACACCAACGATGGCCGCCTTGAAATCACGGGCCGCGGTTCGGGCGCCTTCCGCATCGGCGCGGTTTCGCTGATGCCGGCGGACAATGTCGGTGGCTTCCGCTCCGACATGATCGCGCTGATGCGCGAGATCGACTGCAAGATCATCCGCATGCCGGGCGGCAACTACATTTCGGCCTACGATTGGAAAGACACGATTGGCGATCCCGACAAACGTCCGCCAATCATGGATCCTGTTTGGCGCGCGGTTCAGCCCAACGACGTCGGCGTCGACGAATTGCTGCACATGGCGCAGCTCATCAATGCAGAGCCTTATTGGTGCGTCAGCACGGGCTTCGACGCGCCGCGCTCGGGCGCGGAGCTTCTTGAGTATGTGAATGGCGCCGCAACGACCGAATGGGGCGCCAAACGCGCCGCGAATGGTCATCCCGCGCCGTGGCGCGTGAAATATTGGGATGTCGGCAATGAGATGTACGGCCATTGGCAAATGGGGCACATGGACCGTGACCAATATTACGTGAAGCACAATCTTTTCGTCGACGCGATGCGCGCGGTCGATCCCACGATCTACATCACGGCGCCCGGCGGCTTTGCCGACGAAATGACCACGGGCCAGGGCATTTTCATCGCCGGACAGCCGCAAGTCGCCATCGGCTCAGAGCGCGACTGGGCCTTCGGCATGTTCGAGCATTGCATGGGCAAGTTCGACGCGCTGCAAACGCATGCCTATCCCGCGGAGAACAAGCGCTACGATCTCGCTACCGGTCACCTCGTCGAGGTCGATCAGACGCTCAACGAATGGTCGCGCGGCATGGCGCAGCGCATTCAGACCATGGCTGATTGCTGGGAGGCGTATAAGGCGCGGTTTCCTGTTCTGAACGAAGGCAAAATCAAAGTCTTTTTTGACGAATGGGCGTATCATTTTCGGCCCGATCTCAAAGGATGCCTGGCGACGGCGATCGCGCTGCAAGAATTTTTTCGTCACACGGATTTCATTAACATGGCCGGCTACACGATGGCGACAGCGTGGCTCGATTTCGATCGCACGCGCTCGACCGTCAGCGCCAAGGGTCGCGTATTTCAGCTCTACAATCAGCATTTCGGCGTTATACCCGTCTCGGTCACCGGCAACGCGCCCGTGCCGCCGCCACGCTTCCCGATCGGCGGCGATCAGCCAAGCGTCAACACGGGCAGCCCGACATGGCCGCTAGACGTGTCGGCCGCGCTCACCCACGATAGCCGCGCACTCATTGTCGCCGTCGTCAACGCCACCGAGCAACGCCAAGACCTCGACATCCATCTGCAAGGCTTTCCGACGCGCGCGTCTGGGCGTTCCTGGCGCCTTACCGGACCAAACCTCGATGCACAGAATCGCGTCGGTGCGCGTCCCCAAGTGACGATCGACGAACGCCGTTTCAAAACACGCGCCACTTCTCTTGCGCTCGCGCCCATCAGCGTCGAGCTGTTCGAGTTCCCTGCCGCTTAGACGGGGCGCTGTTTCGATTTCGTTCGAGCCGCGCGTGCGCGCCTTGAGAGGTCATGGCTATTGGTGCGACAAAATAAGCGTGGGGAGGACGATGCACGCGGTCAAGAGCAGGCTTCACGCGGGAGCGCGCTGCCGCGCGCCTGGCCGAGCGGCTCGGTGCGCGGCTTACGCGCACGCGGCGGCTTCGACGTCGATTTGGCGTGGAGCGGCGGCGAGATTGAGAGCGTCCGCTTGCGCAGCACGCATGGTGGCGAGGCCAAACTTCGTTACCGCGGCGCGCTTCGCACCGTTCGCGTCCGCCCCGGACGTGACGTCACGCTCCGCCGATTGCAATTTCCAACGCCCAACAACGCGAACTGACAGACTGAGGCTTCTCAAATGAAACTTTCGAACCGTTTGGCTCTTCGTCTCCTCGCCTCGGCGACACTGGCGTTGCTTGGGCTGGCCGCTACCCACACGCAGGCGAACGCACAGGACGCCAATGCGACGCCTGCCTATCGCGATACGGCGCGCACGCCGGAGGCGCGCGCCACCGATCTCGTGTCGCGCATGACGCTTGAGGAAAAGGCGCAGCAATTAGTGAACGACGCGCCGGCGATCCCACGGCTCGGCGTTCGCGAGTACAATTGGTGGAGCGAAGGGCTGCACGGGGTCGCCGCCAACAATATCGCCACGGTCTTCCCGCAAGCGATCGGCCTCGCCGCCACCTGGGATGCGCCGCACCTGCACGACGTCGCGGACGTGATTGGAGTGGAGTTTCGCGCCAAATACGTGGAAAGCCGCCATCGCCTCGGCGGATCGGATTGGTTCGCGGGCCTCACCATCTGGTCGCCCAACATCAACATCTTTCGCGATCCGCGCTGGGGACGCGGCCAAGAGACGTACGGCGAAGACCCCTATCTCACGGCGCGCATGGGCGTGGCCTTCGTCAGCGGCCTGCAGGGCGACGACCCGCGCTATCTTCGCGCGGTTTCCACGCCAAAGCATTTCGCGGTGCATAGCGGGCC
>DASZSK010000163.1:0-56863 GCA_035548735.1 Caulobacterales bacterium
GGTGGCGGCGGCTATGGCGGCGGCGGTGGATACCGCGGCGGCGGCGGCGGTGGATACCGCGGCGGCGGCGGTGGTGACCGCGGCGGCGGTGGCGGCGGCTATGGCGGCGGCGGTGGATACCGCGGCGGCGGCGGCGGTGGCGGCGGCTTCCGTTCGCGTGAAGGCGGCGGCTATGGCGGCGGCGGCGGCGGTGGTTTCCGCGGTCCGCGCGAAGGCGGCGGCGGTTTCGGCGGCGGTGATCGGCCTCCGCGTCAACCGCTCGGCGATCCGCAAGACGGCACCGTCAAGTTCTTCA
The DNA here is from genome assembly GCA_035548735.1 of Caulobacterales bacterium. Lineage (GTDB taxonomy): Bacteria > Pseudomonadota > Alphaproteobacteria > Caulobacterales > Aquidulcibacteraceae > Vitreimonas. Next base: position 296 of record DASZSK010000163.1, read on the forward strand.
ACTCGGCGCGCGGCTTCGGCTTTATCACGCCGGATGGCGGCGGCGCGGACGTGTTCGTGCACGTGAGTGCTGTTGAACGCGCCGGCCTCACCGCACTCAACGAAGGCCAACGCGTCAACTTCCAGACGCTGCCGGACACCAAAGGCAAGGGCCCCAAGGCCGTGAACCTGAAGGTGGTCGAGTAGAAACGGCGATCGACGACTGGCGACCGGTCGTCATTGCTGGAAAAAATCGAAGCGCCCCGGGCATTTCTGTCCGGGGCGCTTTTATTTTTGCCGATGGCCTAGCCGTCGGCCCTGCTATTTCAGCGGTACGTAGATTTCGATCTGCGTCGCGTCGGGATTGGCGTCGCCGCCGTCATTCACCCAGATTTCCCACGGCGCCCCTTCTGCAGCGATGCGATGCGCGAGCAGGTAGGCGCCGATCTCGTCATAGGTGTTGCGGATGTGCGCGCGCGGCCCGTGATGCGTGACGCGCATGACGCGTCCGGACGGCGTCTGGCCGATTTGCACGCCAACCACCGTGAGCGGCGTCGGCCCCGAAAACGGGTAGCCGACGCGGAAGCTGATCTGATGGTTTTGCGTATCGGTCGACGTCGTCGTGGTGACGCGCACCTGATCCCCGGCGCGGGTGACGCCCGGGTTCCGGGCGAAAAAGTCGTTCACCTGGCCGACGCCCTGACTAAGCGCAGCGTCCATCTGCGCGGCGTCGCTGTCCGAGGTGGTGATCGGCGAGAACACGTAAGTCTGCGGTTCGACCGTCTCGAATTCAGGCCGCAAATCCTCGAAATCGACGTCCGGCAGCTCTTCACTCAGCGCCTTGAGGCGTCCGAGTCCAGCGTCGAGATGGCGCTGGATCATGCCTCTGAGCACCAGATTCATGTAGCGGCATGGCACATTGATCCAGCCGTCGCTGCACTCGGCCGACACCGCCCAGGTCACATGCGTGGAGTGCGGCGTGATCGGCTGCTCCCGCATGACGGAGTTCAGCGTCACCTGGTCATTGAGCTGGATAATGCTTTCGATGGTCTGGCTGTCGTCGGAACGGACGATGGCCATCTGGCCGTTGCCGACCTGCCGGTTGGTGCTGCGCCAGCGCATCGTCTGACCGGCGCCGGGGCTGTCGCCGGAGAAGCTATAATCGGCGTCCGGATCGAGCGCGTAGAAAGGCGACCATTCCTTGACGATCTTCAGATCGTTGGACATGGCGAAGATCGCCACGCGCGGCCGGGCGATCGTCGCCTCGCGCCTGACCTCCAGTGTGTTGGGCAACAAGAAGCGGCCCACCCCGTAGAGCGCGCCAGTGATCAGCGCGACCACCAGCACCAGCCCAAGAATCCACCTCATGCCCCGAACCCTGTACCCAGCCGGAAGCTTTCGCCCGTATCATTGGACGCGGGAGCCCGCCACGCGTCGCCATGGGGGCGCGCATGCAGGAACCGCGCCTCGCGCCGCGCGCGAACGGTCATGTTCACGGAATTCACGAGCGCCATCGCTTCCCAGCCGAAGACGCCCCGCCCAGCCACCTTCCATTCACCATAGCGACTTGGCGGCTTTGCGTCAGCCCGGCGCCGTCAGCGCGAATTCAACGAGGATTTCGCTCTAACGCGAGCGCAACCGATCCCAGACCTCGAATTCGTAGGCGATGCAGCCTTCCATCATGGCGCGCCAGACGGGCTCGGCGATCTCCCAGGAAAGCCCCTCCGCTTCCGCCCGCGCCTTCACTTTGGCCAGCACGTCCTGGATGCGGGCTTCGTCCCGCACCGTGTCGCGGCTCTGCTTGATGCGGGCGGCGGCGTCCATGTAGCGCTGGCGGCGTGCGATCATCGCCACGAGGACGCGATCGATCTCGTCCACCCCGGCGCGGACGTCCTTCATATCGACGCAGGCCTCCGGATCTGGGGCCGGCCTCACAGGGCGCAGATCGTCCATGTCCATGAGATGGCCCACCGCTCCCGGACTGTCCAGCCGCCAGGGCGTCGCGGTTCACTCGTCCTCGAAGAGGGACGGTCCGATGTCACGCGCTCCGTGCAGAATGCGCACGATCTGCACGCCATCAACCAGCGGCAGATAGAAGATCACATGCGGCCGTGCTGGAAACGACCGCAAATCCTGTCGCAAATCGGGGCGTCTGCGGCCCAGCAAGGGCTGCTCAGCCAGCAGTTCCACGACGCGAGCGATTCGGTCCAGCAGCCGCTTTGCCGCCCCCGGATTGCGCTCACCATAATAGACCGCGATCTCCACGATATCCGATCGCGCTTGGCGAGATCGGACAATGGTGCTCATTCAGCGGCGGCGCGGCCGGCCAAACGTTCGGCGACTTCGCGGCGAATATCGTCCATATCCCATGGCTCCGCCGGGCCTTCCAAACCTTGGTCGATGGCCTGCTTCAATGCCGCGTGTTTATCCGCCCAGGCGATTGCGCGGCGCTCCAGATCGACCAAAGCGGCGCGGAAGATCTCCGCATCACTCGCAAACTGACCAGTGGCGCGCAGGCGCTCCACGATCACTTCCAGTTCGTGAGGCAGATCAATTCGCATGGCGCAGACTACCACGGCAGCGTGCGCGCGGGCTACCCGCCCTTGCGGTAGACGCGTCCGCCGATGGTGCAGGCGTCGGCCTCGCACACAGCGAGCCAAATGCGCGCATAGGCGACGCCGTCAGCGTCCGGCGTGATTTCGACATAGGGCTTGTCGGTGGTGGACACGTCGGTTCCGACGAACGCGCCAGTTTGATCGTAAAGGTCCATATCGACGTCGGTGCAATGGTTGTCGCACACCGCCATCACCCGATAGGTGACGCCACGGCGCAGATTGATCGGCCAGATCACCGCCTTGTCCATCGCCAGGTCGCGGATGAAGTCGGGATTGGCCGGGTCGGGGCGGAAGCCTTCAGCGGTGTGCTTCGTCGCTTCCGAGGTCAGATAACCGCGCACCTGCGTCGGCCCGTCCGTCGCCGGCGCCTTTTGCGCGAAAGCGTCGGGCGCGCCGAACATGCAAAGCGCCGCAAGCGCCGTCGCCAAGATTCGCATGCTCACCGCCCGTTCCGTGAATAGCTGCGCAAGCCCACATAGCACGGCTCGTTGTTGCAGCTCGCGAGCCAGATGCGCACGGTGTAGTCGCCGGCGCGGGTGGGCGTGAATTGCACCGCGGGGCGATCGTTCGATTCCGTGTCCTCGGCCACCTGATCGCCGCGCGGATCGAGCAATTCCATATCGACGTCGCTGCAATCCTGATCGCACGCGCCTTGAAACGCATAGGTGCGGCCGGCGTCCAGATGCATGACTTCGCGGTGCCCTTCCGACTGCAGCGTCACCGCCCCGATGAAATCGTCACCCAATTTGGTGAAGCCGGTGCGCACAAGTGCTGCGCCGCTGTCGTCGAGTTCGGAGCGCACCACCGTCTCGTAATTGTTCTGCGCCGTTTCAGCCGCATCCGGCCGCACCTCGGGATGTCCGCCGCGCACCACGCGCGCGGCGACGAAGCATGGCTCATCGCTGCACTGATAGACCCAGACGCGCACGTAATAGCGCCCGTCCACGCTCGGCGTGACCTGCACGAACGGCGTGTCGTCGGTGTTGATGTCGCGATCGGCCAGCATGCCGTCGGCGCCATAAATCTCCATGTCGAGATCCTGGCAGTCATTGTCACACGCCGCATAGACCCGGTAGTTCACGCCCGCGTGCAGATAGACCGGCCAAAGGAACGGATGATCGAGCCGAAGGGGCTGCAACAGGTCGGGTACGGTCGGATCGCGCGCATAGCCGCGCTGGGCGTGCGGCGCCATGCCGGTGTCGAGATAGGCGCGGGCCTGAGCAGCAGCGTCCTGATTTTGCGGTTGCGCCGAAACCGCGCCGCCGAGGCAAGCGAGGATGATCCCCGCCCCCAGCGCCTTGATGAAATTGTGCATGACCGCCTTCCCCCTGGCTGGGCGGAATCCCTTGATCTTGGGGTAGTCTCCCCAGCTTCGCTGATCAAGCAATCTGCATTTCCCGCCGAAGCGCCTAAATTGCAGTCCTGATGTCGTCCGCCGACAAGCCCGCCCTACCCCCGCTCGAAACGCTGCCCGCCGAAGACCGGCCGGCGGCGGCGCTTAGGGGCGTGGAGGCGATCCGCGACGCCTGGAAGCGCCTGCCGGCGCGGCCGGGCGTCTACCGCATGCTCGGGGCCGATGGCGAAGTGCTCTATGTGGGCAAGGCTAAAAGCCTGAAGGCGCGCGTCGGCCAATACGCGCAGGGCCGCGGCCACACCAACGCGATCTACCGGATGATCCATCAGACGGTGTCGCTGGAGGTGATCGTCACCGCCACCGAAACCGAAGCGTTGCTGCTCGAGACCAATCTGATCAAGCGCCTGAAGCCGCGCTTCAACGTACTGATGCGCGATGACAAAAGCTTCCCGTTCATCGCCATCCGCACCGACCATCCGATTCCGGCGCTGCAGAAGCATCGCGGCGCCAAGAATTTCAAAGGCAAGTTCTACGGGCCGTTCGCGTCCGCCGGCGCGGTCAACCGCACGCTCAACACGCTGCAGAAAGCCTTTCTGCTGCGCTCCTGCTCGGACAGCGTGTTCTCCGGACGCACGCGGCCCTGCATGCTTTACCAGATCAAGCGCTGCTCAGGCCCCTGCGTGGGGCTCGCGAGCGAAGCGGAATATGCGGCGCTGGTGCAGGACGGCGTCGATTTCCTCGAAGGCCGCTCGTCTCAATTGCAGGATCGCCTTGCCAAGGAAATGCGCGAAGCCAGCGATGCGCTGGAGTTCGAACAGGCGGCGCGGCTGCGCAACCGCATCCGCGCGCTGGCGGCTGTGCGCGCCTCGCAAGGGATCAATCCCTCGACCTTCAGCGAAGCCGACGTGTTCGCTTTGCATGGCGAGGGCGGACAATCCTGCGTGCAGGTGTTCTTCTTCCGCGCCGGCCAGAACTGGGGCAACCGCGCCTATTTTCCGCGTCACGGCGCGGAGGAAACGCCGGCCGACGTGCTCTCGGCCTTCATCGCGCAATTCTATGACGACCGTGAACCGCCGAAGCTCGTGCTCACCAATATCGAGCCGACCGATCGCGCGCTGCTCGAAGAGGCGCTCTGCCTGCGCGCGGAGTGCAAAATCGAAATCCGCGTTCCCGAGCGCGGCGAGAAGAAAGAGATTGTCGACGCCGCTGCGTTGAACGCGCGCGAGGCCTTGGGCCGACGCATGGCTGAAACTGGAAGCGTGGCGAAACTCTTGGACGGCGTCGCCGAAGTGTTCGGGCTCTCGCAGCGGCCCGAACGCATCGAAGTCTACGACAACAGCCACATCCAAGGCACGAACGCGCTCGGCGCCATGATCGTCGCCGGGCCCGAGGGCTTCGTGAAGAACCAGTATCGCAAGTTCAACATGAAGACGGAGGAGTTCAACGGCGACGATCCGGCGATGATGCGGGCGATGATCAAGCGCCGCTTTGCGCGGATGCTGGCGGAGCGAGAGGAAGAAACGCCTTCTCCCCTTGTGGGAGAAGGTGGCGCGAGCGACAGCGAGCGACAGATGAGGGGTGAAGGCGCTTTACTCGCTAAAGATGGCGTTTACGCCCCTCACCCGGCCGACTTCGTCGGCCACCCTCTCCCACAAAGGGAGAGGGACAAAGGCGGACAAATCGCCGATGGCGGCGTCGATTTCTCCAAGGAACGCGACGAGCCGCCGGAAACCAAGTTCGGCGCGTGGCCGGATCTGGTGCTGATCGACGGCGGCGAAACGCAACTCGCCGCCGCGCTCGAAGCGCTCGACGAGTTGGGCCTCAAAGGCCGCATCGCCATCGCTGGCATCGCCAAGGGCGTCGACCGCGACGCCGGGCGCGAACGCTTCTTCGTGCCGGGCCGTCCGGCCTTCCGCCTCGATGAGAAAAGCCCCGTGCTCTATTACCTTCAGCGCCTTCGCGATGAATCGCACCGCTTCGCCATCGGCGCGCATCGCGGCAAGCGCAAAGCCGGGCTCACCAAGAATCCCCTCGACGAGATCGACGGCGTCGGCCCCTCGCGCAAACGCGCCCTGCTCAATCGCTTCGGTTCCGCGCGGGGCGTCTCACGCGCGGCGCTGGCGGAACTTGAGGAGGTCGAGGGCGTCAGCAAGGAACTTGCGCGGCGCATCTACGACTACTTTCACGATAAGCGCTGACGCGCGGGCTTCGGCCCGCTAAGCAGCTAGGCATGGCGAACAGCAATCTTCCCATGGCGTTGACGCTGGCCCGCATCGCCGCCGGCCCCCTCGTCGCCGGGCTCGTGCTCTGGGGCGCAAGCGAGACCTATCTCGATCCGCCGCAGGCGGGCTTGATCCTCGTCTGCGCCGGCGCGCTGTTCGTGCTCGCCGCCATCACCGACTGGCTTGACGGCTATCTCGCGCGCAGCATGGACGCGGTGTCGCCGCTCGGGGCGGCGCTCGATCATTGCGCCGACAAGGTGCTGATCACCTGCGTGCTGGTGGCGCTGGCGTTCCAGTCGCTGCCGCTCAACCTGATCATCGCCGCCATCCTGCTGCTCGGGCGCGACCTCTTCGTCGCCGGCCTGCGCGAGGGGCTCTCCGCATCGGGACGGACGCTTCCGGTCGGCGCGCTGGGCAAATGGAAAGCGGCGGCGGCGATGATCGGCGTGGCGGCGCTCATCTTCGAGCAGGCCGCCTATCTCGATCGCGCGCCGGACCTGATCTACTACGCCACGGCTTGGACCGCGCGCGCCGGCCTGTGGGCCGCGGTGGCTTTGGCTCTGGTCAGCGGGTGGGATTATGTGGCGGCCGCGCTCAGGCCCGCCCCCAAGGCGGCGTCAGTCGAGCCGGCGGAACTCGATCGCGTTTAGGACGAACACGCCGACGACGAACACGGCGACGACGATAACCGCAATCCAGCCTTCCGCCATGACGCTCCCCGACGCGAATCTTCTCCGAGACCCGCTGTTAGCCCATCCGGGCCGCCGGCGCGAGGGGCAAAGCGCCGCGCCGCAAGCGCGGCGCTTTCCGCCCTCAGCGCGCCGGATAGGGCTGGCCCAAGGCGATCTCGCCCGTTTCAGCCAGCGATTTGAGGTTGGAGATGACCTTCGGCCAGCCGCCGGACACAGCGCCGATCAGCTTGGCGTTCGGCACGTCGATGGCGTGGGTGATGGTGAGCTTCACCGCGCCGTCGGCGCTTTCCAGTTCGAAGCTGCAGCGCGAATAGCCTTCCGCCTTCAGTTCGGGCGTCAGCTCATGGCGCCATTTCAGCACCAGCCGGCGCGGCGGATCGGCTTCGAGCACTTCGCCGCTGTCGAACACGCGCCCATCGGCGTGCTTCAGCGTCCAGGACGAGCCTTTGCGGAAATCGCTCTCCGCGTTCATGCCGAACCAATATTCCTTGATGAAGTCCGGCGTGGTCAGCATCGCCCACAGTTTTTCCGGCGTGGTGCGGATGTAGCTCACATAGACGTAGGTCGAGGCCTCACTCATCGTCTCTCTCCAGCTTGCGCTTCAGCTTTGACAGCGCCTTGAGGCGCGGCCGCTCGAATTTCGCGATCCAGCGGTCATAGATGTCGTGCAGCGGAACGGTGTTGAGGAAGTGCAGTTTTTCGCGTCCGCGCCACTGCACCGCCACAAGGTTCGCGCTTTCGAGCACGGCGAGGTGTTGCGTGACGGCCTGTCGCGTCATCGCCATGTGCTCGCACAGCTCGCCCAAGGTCTGGCCGTTCTCGGCATGCAGCAAGTCAAGCAACTTGCGCCGTCCGGGATCGGCGAGCGCCTTGAACAACAGATCCATGTCGCTCATCGGTGCGTCTTTATATGCAAGTGTTTACTTGCATGTCAAGCTGCGTGTTAAATTTCTTGCATTCCAGCGCGAATGCCCTATCTGCACGCGCTGATCGCGTGTCGGCGGAGCGTCCGCGCGGTCCGTTCGACCCGACGCCGCCGTTCGGAGGTTCCTCCAATGGCTGATGCCACCCGCGACAACCGTAAAGCCGAGCTTCTCGCCAACGTCGTCGCGCACATCGACATCGCTTCGTTCGATGCGCGCCCGATCATCGACGCCTGGAGCAAGATGAGCTTCACCAGCCGCGACGCCGCGCGCGCCGCGGAAATCCTCAATATGGGCCTCGCTGACCAAAGCTGCTCGATGTGGCTGATCATGGCGGGCTCGACCGGCGCGGGCGGCTGCCTGCACGTCTGGCGCGACATGGTGACCTACAACATGATCGACGCGGTGGTCGCGACCGGCGCCTCGATCATCGACATGGACTTCCTCGAAGCACTTGGCTTCAAGCACTACCAAGCGAAGGAAATCCCTGACGACAACACGCTCCGCTCGCTCTACATCGACCGCATCTACGACACCTATATCGACGAAGAAGAGCTGCAGCACGTCGACAACACGATCTACGAAATCTGCAACGCGCTGGAGCCGCGCCCCTACACCTCGCGCGAGTTCATCCACGAGATCGGCAAATGGCTCGCCGCCGGCAACGCCAAGAAGCCGGATAGCTTGATCCAACGCGCTTACGAAAAGGGCGTGCCGATCTTCGTGCCGGCGTTCAGCGATTGCTCGGCCGGCTTCGGCATCGTCAAGCACCAGGTCGAGCGCCGCAAGGCGGGCAAACCTTATCTCACCATCGACAGCGGCGGCGATTTCCGCGAGCTGACCGAGATCAAGCTGGCGGCCGGCACGACCGGCCTCTTCATGGTCGGCGGCGGCGTGCCGAAAAATTTTGCGCAGGACACGGTGGTCTGCGCCGAAATCCTCGGCCACGAAGATGTCGAGATGCACAAATACGCCGTGCAGATTACGGTGGCCGACGTGCGCGACGGCGCCTGCTCCTCGTCCACGCTCAAGGAAGCCGCGAGCTGGGGCAAGGTCGACACCACGTTCGAACAGATGGTGTTCGCCGAAGCCACCTCGGTCGCCCCGCTGATCGTCAGCGACGCGTATCACCGCGGGCATTGGAAAAAGCGCGAAACACGGAATTGGGCGAAGCTGTTTAAATAAGCGCCGCGCTTGACGCCAAGACACGAAGGCCGCTCCGGAAGGAGCGGCCTTTTTGTTTCTGACAACGCCTGCTAGTTTCATTCATGGGGCGGCTTGCATGAGTCAGTTCGAGTTCTTTCTGTCGTTCTACAGGAAGTGCGGGCTGAAGGCGGCGAGGCGCTTTCGCAGCGCAACATAGCCTAGGGTTCCGCCCGCTTATGCGACCAACTTGGCTTGTTGCCCCCGTGTCTTGGGCCTAAGGGCTTTCCAACACTGTATTTTGGGGACCACCTCGATGGCCAAACACCGACCACTTCTCACAGCCTTTATGAGCGCTGTCGCGCTCGCCGCCTGCTCGCCGCACACCACCACGACGAACACGACACCGACTATCGGCGTCAGTCTCGCCGCCATGGATGCAAGCGTGAAGCCGGGGAACGATTTCTACGGCTACGCCAATGGCGCTTGGCAGCGAACCACGGAAATCCCAGCCGATCGCTCGGGCGTCAGCGCATCCTATCAAGCGTTTCTCGCCACTGAGGCGCATAACCGCGAACTCGTCGACAGCATCGTGCACTCGCATCCGGCGGCGGGAAGCGATGAAGCCCGCATCGCCAATTTCTACAACGCTTACACCAACACAGCCGCGATCGACGCCGCCGGCATGAGCCACATCCAGCCCGATCTGCAGCGTTTTCAAGCGATCGCCGACAAGCGCACGCTCTCCGAAGCGCTGGGCTCGCAAATCCGCGCCGACGTCGATCCGTTCAACTCCACCAATTTCCACACCGAGAACCTATTCGGCATATTCGTGACTCAGGGGCTCGCGACGCCAGGCGAAGTGCTGCCCTACATCCTGCAAGGCGGTCTCGGCCTGCCGGAGCGGGAATATTATCTCTCCAGCGATCCGCACATGGCGCAGATCCGCACGGCGTACAAAGCCTACATCGAACAGATCTTCACGCTCGCAGGCATCGACGACGCCCATGCGCGCGCGCAACGCGTCTACGATCTGGAAATGCGCATCGCCAGCGCTCACAACACGCGTGAGCAAAGCGAAAATCTCGCCGGCTCAGCGACGGTTTGGACTCGTGCGCAACTGCAGCAACGCGCGCCCGGCATCGACTGGGACGCCTTCCTGAACGCCGCACAACTCGGCAATCAGCAGCGCTTCGCGGCCTATCATGCGCACGCGATCACGGGCATCTCCGCGCTCGTCGCATCGCAACCGCTGCAGGCCTGGAAGGACTGGCTGGTCTTCCACCAGATCAACATGCACACCGATGTGCTGCCGGCCGCGATCGATCATGCGGCGTTCGCCTTCTACGGCACCACGCTCTCGGGCACCCCACAACAACGCGATCGCGGCAAACGCGCACTGACGGCGCTTGACAGCTATCTCGGCGACGCCGTCGGGAAGGCTTACGTCGCTCGCTATTTCCCGGCTTCGGCGCGCGCCGAGGTGCAGGATATGGTCACCAACATCAAGGCCGCGTTCGCAAGCCGCATCCGCGCCCTCACCTGGATGGCGCCCTCGACGCGCGAGCAAGCCTTGGCGAAGGCCGAAGGCATCGAGGTCGGCGTCGGCTATCCGGACACGTGGCGTGACTATTCGAGCTACAACGTCAGCGCCGACAACGCCTACGCCAACGAAGTGAATGGCGAGCGCGTCGAGTATGCGCACCAGCTCGCCAAGATCGGTCATCCGCTCGATCGACGCGAATGGTGGATGAACCCGCAGACGGTGAACGCCGTGAATCTGCCGGTGCAAAACGCATTGAACTTTCCGGCCGGCATCCTGCAGCCGCCTTTCTTCGATCCCAGCGCGGACGCGGCTTACAATTACGGCGCCATCGGCGCCGTGATCGGCCACGAAATCAGCCACAGCTTCGACAATAGCGGCGCCGACTTCGACGCCAACGGCACGCTCCGGAATTGGTGGACGCCGGCCGATCTCGCCGCCTTCCGCCAGCAAGGCCGCGCGCTTGCGGAGCAATACAGCGCCTACGAGCCGTTGCCGGGCCTGCACGTCAACGGCCCGCTGACGCTCGGTGAAAATCTCGCCGACCTCGCCGGCCTGCAAGCCGCGCTTGAGGCCTATCATGCCTCACTGCACGGCCAGCCGGCGCCGGTGATCAACGGACTGACCGGCGATCAGCGCTTCTTCATCGCCTACGCCCAGACATGGTCGTCGAAACTGCGCGAACCGGCGCTGCGCCAGCGCATCGCCACCGATGGGCACGCCCCTGGCATGTATCGCGCGCTCACGGTGCGCAACCTCGACGCCTGGTATCAGGCGTTCAACGTGCAGCCGGGCGACACGCTCTATCTGGCGCCGGACAAGCGCGTACGCGTCTGGTAAGGGCGCCTACGCTTCCGGAAACGCAAAGGCCGCTCCCGCAAGGAGCGGCCTTCTTGTTCGCGCCTCAGCGCTTCGGATTCGCGACCTTCTCCTCAAGCCAGGCCACGGCGGCTTTGTAGGTCTTGTACTCGTCGCTGTTCAGATCAAGCAGGTGCGGGCGAATGTTTTCGTCGAACGTGTAGCGCGTGTCCGCGTGGCCGGTGAGTTCGAGCAGAAACGCGCCCATCGCATAACGCACGGTTGGGTCGCTGCTGATGCGTGCGCCGCGCAGCAATTGCGCAATCACGGCCGACGTCGGATGCGCCTCGGCAATCTCGAACAATCGATCGAGCGCACCCGTCATCGATTGCGCACGCTCGAGCTTTTCGATGAAGCGCGCCTCGGTCTCCTGGGTCCAGCCCTGCTCCACCTCATCCATGAAGGCTTCGACGCCGCCGCCATCGGCCTGCGTCGCCGCCGCCAGGCCGACACGCTTGAGCGCCTCGGGCGTCGCCAGCGCGCGCAAGGCTTCGACGTCCCGCCAATCGAGCGAGGTCTTCTCGCACAATTCATCGGTCAGAAGGTCGCGCTCTGCGTCGGAGATCTCCGTCAGCGCATCAATGTCGTAGGGCTCTCCCTCGCGCCACGCGTTGTAGTCGATCAGCATCGATTGCTTGAACCGCGTATAGGCGGGCGTTGGCTTGGCCGGCGGCAAGCTCATGCGCTGACCGCCGCAACCATTGTCTTTACCGCATCCGCCGGCTTCAGCCCCGCTTCGCGCGTCAATGTGCGCCAAGTGTGAAAACTGAGCGCGAGCGTAAGCATCGCGCGCTGCTTTCCTTTCAGTCCCGCGCCAAGCACCTCCTGCCAAGCGCTGATCGTCGGTCCGTAGCGCAACAGCATCACTTCCCGCGTCACCGCGTGATGCTCCGCATCGCGCAACACACAAGCCAGCAAGCTCTCATTGCGCGCGTAATAATCGTAGATCGCGCGCAACGCTGCGCTCAGCCGCTCCACGCGATCACCAACGCTGCGCCACGCCTCCGCGTCGGGCGGCGGATCGCGCTCGAACGCCAAGCCCGAGCAGGCCATCGCCATCGCCCGCTCGTCCGGGAAGTGCGCATAGAAAGTGTGCCGCTGCACGCCGGCCTTTTCGGCGATCATGCTGACCGTCGTGTTGGCCGGTCCAACCGTGCTGTGCAACGCGACCGCCGCCTCGACAATGCGCTTGCGGGTTTCGGCCTGGCTCTCAGCGCGGCGTCCTAGCGTGTAATTCCGGGTCATCGATTTTCATTACACATACATGTGCATCCATATTGACAGGCTATCTCAATTTGAATACACACCGATGTATTGTCAAATCTTCCGCGCCGGAAAGCCAAGGGAAATTACCATGGAAACAAAGATCACCGAGATCGCAGACGGGGTGTATCGGCTCTCGACGTTCATTCCGGACGTGCCGCCGACCGGGCTCTCCTTCAACCAATTCCTGATCCTGGGCGATGAGCCGCTGTTGTTTCACACCGGCATGCGCGGGCTTTTTCCGCTGGTGCGCGAGGCGGTCGCTAAGGTGATCGCGCCAGAAAACCTGCGCTGGATTTCGTTTGGCCATTACGAAGCCGACGAGTGCGGCGCGATGAACGAATGGCTGGCGACGGCGCCCGGCGCCCAAGTCGCGCACGGCATGACGGCTGTGATGGTCTCGCTCAACGATCAGGCCGCGCGCGCGCCGCGCGCGCTCGCGCACGAAGAAGTGATCGATCTCGGCGGCAAGCGCGCACGCTATCTCGATACGCCGCACGTTCCGCACGGCTGGGAAGCGGGCCTCATTTATGAGGAGACCACCGGCACGCTGTTGTGCGGCGATCTCTTCACGCAATACGGCGAAAGCGACGCGCTGACGGAGAGCGACATTGTGGGTGCGGCCATCGCCAGCGAAGACATCGCTAATTATTCCGCGCTCAATCCAGCGATGGGCGCGACACTACGCAAGCTGGCTGAGCTCAAGCCGCGGACGCTCGGGTTGATGCATGGCCCCTCGTTCACCGGCGACTGCGGCGCAGCACTCACAGCGCTCGCGGACGACTACGATCGGCGCATGCACGCCAAGGCGCGCGAGTTCGGGCTAGTGGCCGAGTTGCGCGCGGCGTGAACGAAAGGCCGGCGCCAACGGCGCCGGCCTTAACTCTCGCGCTAAGTCTTGCGTTGCTTCAGATCGAAACGATCGAGCTCCATCACCTTCGCCCAGGCGGCGACGAAGTCCTTCACGAACTTCTCCTTCGCGTCGTTCTGCGCATAGATTTCGGCCAGCGCGCGCAATTGCGCATTCGACCCGAAAATCAGATCGACCCGCGTCGCCGTCCAGCGCTGATCACCGGACTTGCGGTCGCGTCCTTCATAGATTCCGGGTGAAGCATCCGATTGCTTCCATTCCGCGCCCATGTCCAAGAGATTGACGAAGAAGTCGTTGGTCAGCGTCTCCGGCGCCTTGGTGAAGACGCCGTGCTTGGCGCCGCCAGCGTTGGCGCCCAGCACGCGCAGGCCGCCAACCAGCACCGTCATCTCGGGCGCCGACAGCGTCAGAAGCTGCGCCTTGTCGATCAGCGCCTCTTCCGGCTGCATGAACGCGCTCGGCGTGTAGTAGTTGCGGAAGCCGTCGGCGCGCGGCTTCAGCGCCTCGAAGGAATGCGCATCGGTTTGCTCCGCCGATGCATCCGTGCGGCCCGGCGCAAAGGGAATCTTCACGGTGACGCCGGCGGCCTTCGCCGCCTTCTCGATCGCGGCCGCGCCGCCGAGCACGATCAGATCGGCCAGCGAAACCTTTTTCTTGCTCAGAAGCGCGCCGTTGAAATCCTTCTGGATCGCTTCGAGCTTCGCCAGCACGTGCGCCAGCTCAGCCGGATTGTTGACCTCCCAATCCTTCTGCGGCGCGAGGCGGATGCGTGCGCCATTGGCGCCGCCGCGCTTGTCGGAGCCGCGGAATGTGGACGCCGACGCCCATGCGGTCGACACGAGCTGCGAGACTGTAAGTCCTGACGCGAGAATCTTCGCTTTCAAGCCTTCAATGTCTTTGTCCTCGATCAGCGGATGGTTTACCTCCGGGATCGGGTCCTGCCAGATCAGCGTTTCCTTCGGCACGAGCTTGCCGCGATAGAGCGCCTTCGGCCCCATGTCGCGGTGCGTGAGCTTGAACCACGCGCGCGCAAAGGCGTCGGCGAACTGATCGGGATGCTCGTAGAAGCGGCGTGAAATCTTCTCGTATTCCGGATCGAACCTGAGCGCGAGATCGGTCGTGAGCATGGTCGGCACGCGCTTCTTCGACGCGTCGAACGGATCCGGCACATCGGCTGGCGCATTCTTCGCGCGCCATTGCTGCACGCCCGCGGGACTTTTCTCCAGCTCCCACTCATATTTGAAGAGATTGTCGAAGAAGTGGTTGCTCCACCTCGTCGGCGTTTGCGACCAGATCACTTCCGGTCCGCCGGTGATCGCATCGGCGCCGATGCCCGAGCCGTGCTTGCTGCGCCATCCCAAGCCTTGATCTTCGATCTGCGAGCCCTCGGGCTCAGGCCCGACGAAAGAGGGATCGCCCGCGCCGTGCGTCTTGCCGAACGTGTGCCCTCCGGCGATCAACGCAACCGTCTCTTCGTCGTTCATCGCCATGCGCGCGAACGTCTCGCGAATGTCGCGCGCCGCCGCGACCGGGTCGGGCTTCCCGTTCGGCCCTTCGGGATTGACGTAGATCAAGCCCATTTGCACGGCGCCGAGCGGATTTTGCAGGTCGCGCTCGCCGCTATAGCGTTCGTCGCCAAGCCAGGTCCCTTCCGGACCCCAATAAAGCTCTTCCGGCTCCCACGTGTCGGCGCGGCCGCCGCCGAAGCCGAAGGTTTTGAAGCCCATCGATTCCAGGGCGACATTGCCAACGAGAACATAGAGATCGGCCCAGGACAGCTTGTCGCCGTACTTCTGCTTGATCGGCCAGAGCAGACGGCGCGCCTTGTCCAAATTGGCGTTATCGGGCCACGAATTGAGCGGCGCGAAGCGCTGCTGCCCGCGCCCGGCGCCGCCGCGGCCGTCGGCGATGCGGTACGTGCCGGCGCTATGCCAGGCGAGGCGGATGAACAATCCGCCATAATGACCGAAATCCGCGGGCCACCAATCCTGGCTGTCGGTCATCAAGGCGGTGAGATCCTTAATCACCGCATCGAGATCGAGCGTCTCGAACGCCTTCGCGTAATCGAACGCCGCGCCGAGCGGATTCGACGCGGGCGCATTCGCGTGCAGCACGTTGACGTTCAGCTGATTGGGCCACCAATCGCGATTGCTTCTGCCGCGCGCGTGCGCGACGGGGCATTTGGATTCAGTTCCGTCGGCCATGATCTGATCCTCCAGGCGCACCGGGATAGCGCCTTGGAGCCGATAGGCCCAATCGGTTTTACGGCGACGTCGTATAGACCGAGCCTATAGCCGCCGCCTGTCGATGCTCAGTTCGAGCCTTGCGTGATGTAATCGATGATGCGGTCGGCGGTCTTGAACACATCGTCGAGCGACTCGCCTTGCGCCCTCAGCGCAATCGCCTGTTCGATCGCGAAACGACGCATCTCGATCAGCACTTCGTCCCACTCGTAATCGACTTCTTCGACGTCTTCGGCCATGGGCTCCTCCAGCGCCGACGGAGGTGCACTGCTTCGCGACGCGGATCAACGGCGTGTCGTCGCCGGCTCACGCCGCCTTCTTCGAATCCTTCAGCAGCCCGAGCCGGATCAGGCTTTCCGCCGTGGCGACGATGGCGTCTTCGTTGGAACGCGGCTTCCAGCCCAGCACGCCGCGGGCCTTGTCGTTGCTGGCCTGTTTGGTCTTGCCGAGCTCCGGCACGAGTTGCGCCACCGCGGGGTCCGCCAGCGCCGCAAGCTTCACCATCCAATCCGGCAGCTCCTTGGTGGGCACGCGCTTGGCGGCCGCGCCCATGCGCGCCTTTAGCACCTTGGCGATGTCGAGCATCGACATGAACGGCCCGGCCACGGCGAGGAAGCGTTCGCCCGCCGCTTCCGGCCGCGTCATGGCGAGTATGTGCAGGCTTGCGACATCCCGCACGTCGACGATGCCGAACGAGAAGCGCGGGCAACCCGGCATGGCGCCGTCCATCAGCTTCTGCACGATTAGGATCGAGGTCGAGAAATCGGCGCCAAGCACTGGTCCCAGCACGCCGACGGGATTGACGACGGACAATTCCATCCCGGCGCCGTCGCCTTTGACGAAATCCCACGCGGCGCGCTCCGCCAGCGTCTTCGATTTCGCATAAGCGCGCATGTCGCCGCCATCGATCACGCTCCAATCGTTCTCGGTGAAGGGCCGGTTCATCGGCGGATGGCCGTAGCCGATCGCCGCGAAAGACGAGGTCAGGACGACGCGCTTCACGCCCGCTGGTTTCGCCGCGCGCAACACACGCAGCGCGCCTTCGCGCGCCGGGCGGATCAGGTCGTCCTCGTGCTTTGGCGCGCTCTGCGGAAATGGCGAAGCGACGTGCAGCACGTACGCGCAGCCGGCCACAGCATCCGCCCAGCCGTCGTCCTTCTCCAGATCGGCGGCGACGAAGCTCAGCCGGTCAAGACTTTGCGCGCCTGCCGACGCCAACGTCGCACGCACCTCAGGCTCGCGCTTCAAATTGCGCACGGTCGTCTTCACGGCGTAGCCGGCGGCGAGGAGATCGAGAATGCAATAGGAGGCGATGAAACCCGAACCGCCCGTGACCAATACAGTATCGTTCATAACGCACCTCTATTCATGTGGCGCTTGCTGATCATACGGCGTGTAACCTTCCCACGCCCACGGCAAATGCGTGTCTCCCATCAAATCGTCGACAAGATACTTGAAAATGCCCTCGGCGCGCACGCTGTTCGAGAGCAAGAGGATGCAATCACGGCGCGGCGCCACGCACAACGCGTAGTTCGCGACGCCATCGTCATGGCCTTCTTTGAAAAATGCGTGGCCGTATGGCGTTTCGAACACGCCCCAGCCCAGGCCATAGCCCAATTGTATCGCTGCATTCGCGCCCGTCCGCGGCTGCACCAGCGTCGGGAATTGCGCAGGCGTGTCGATGGCGATCTGCAAGCGCGTCATTTCAGCCCTGGCGCGGGCGCTCAAGCCTTCACCGCGCGCGACAGCGGTCAAAAATGTGGACCAATCCGTAAGCGTCGTATCCATCGAACCGGCCGCCCGTACATGGCTGCGATGATCGTGACCGACGGCTATGCCATCCGCGCCGTAATTCTCCGCAACATTGTCGGCGAAATCGTCGCGCCACGTGAGGCTTGTGCGTGTCATGCCTAAGCGATCAAAGATGCGCCGCTGCATCTCCGCGCCGACGTCAATGTGCAGCCCCTCCTCCAGCACGAATTGCAGGAGCAGAATGCCTTCGCCGGAATAGCCGTAGCGCGACCCGGGCTGCCAATGGATGCGCAACTTGCGATCCGGCTCCATAAACGCGAAATTGGCGAAGCCGCTCGTGTGATCAAGCAACATGCGCGGCGTAAGCGCGCGCCAGCGCGGATCGCCGGCCAGGTCGGCATAGTGCGGATAATCCGGCAGCGGCTTGGGCAAATATTCTGCGATCGGCCGATCGAGATCGAGCCGACCTTCGTCGACAAGCTGCATCACGAAATAGGCAAACGTCGCCTTGGTGAGCGATGCGCCATACATCACCGTATCGGTTTGCAGCGGCGCTTGCGTGGTCACGTCGCGAAATCCGTACGCATGCGCGTAAACAACATGCCCATCCCGGATCAGTGCGACAGCGAGGCCCGGCACGTCGCCGGCCCGCATCAGGCGCGTCACATCGGCGTCGACTTGCGACGGAGAAAGCGGGTGTCCATCCAGCGTCCGCAGATTTGATGATGACGCGTCGAGGCCGGCGCAGGCGGCCACGCTCATAGCCGCGAGGGCGATGAACCTAACCGGCCGCAACGCCGGCTCGCGGCGCGACGGTTTCAACAAAGGCGTCGAACCCGGCCCAGAATTGGGCGCGGATATCATCGGTCTCCATCAGGATTTCATGCTTCGCGCCGGGGATGACGACGTGCTTGGCGTTGCTCAAAAGCGCGATCACCGCATCGTGCGATTTGTTGTCGACCAGCTGCTCTTGGCCCGCCGTGAACACCAGTATCGGCAGGCGCAGATGCGCCAATGCATTCGGTTGCACGAAGCCCTCGGTCGTCGCCGCGGCAGCCGCGACCCAGCCGATCGTCGGCCCGGCCAGCGCGAGCGCAGGCTCCTCGGCGATCAAGCCTTGACCGCGGGCATGACGCTCCTTGTCGTGCGTCACGGGATTGCGTTTGAAGTTCTCCCGCTTCCAGCGCGTCTCGACGCTCGGCGCGAAATTCGTTCCCGCGCCAATCGAGCTCATGAAACGCACATAATTCTTGGCCAGTTCGCCGAGCCCCTGAATGCCCCACATCGGCGCCGAGAAAACCGCGGCGTCGAACTCGACGCGCCGCGTCTGCAGCGCGCGCAGGACGATGGCGCCGCCCATCGAGTGCGCGAGCGCAATATGCGGACGCGGCAGCTTGGCGGCGAGCAGCCGCAGCGCCGTCGCCAGATCGTTCACGGGATCGTCGAACGAGATGAAGTGACCCTTGAGCGGATTGTTAGTCTCGCGGCCGGAAAGCCCCTGCCCACGCCAATCGATGCAGAACACCGCGAAGCCGCGGCTCTGCAGCTCGCCCACGACTTCAAAATATTTCTCGATGAATTCCGTGCGCCCGGGCGCGACGATCACCGATCCGCGTGCCGCGCCCTTCGCCGGGGCCGTGAGGACGCGCAAACGCACGCCCCCGCGCCCCTCAAGCCAATGCTCCTCCGCGCCGTCCGGAATTTCATTGCCGGGAACGCGGACAAACGCCATTGCGGTTTAGCCGCGCAGCTTCGCCATGACGCTTTGCAGCTGCATCGCCACGCCCATATCGCCCTCGACGCGGAGCTTGCCCTGCATGAAGGCGGCGGTCGGATCAAGCTTGCCTTCGGCCATGGCCAGAAAGTCTTCCAGCTTGATCTTGATGGTGGTGTCGGCGGGGCCGTCGTCCTTCGCAGCGGTGTTCGCCACGCCGTCGAGCAGGATCTTGCCCGCATCGCCGAAATCGAACTTCACCTTCTTGCCCGGAACCGTGACGCCCGCGCTGGAGAACCGAGCCAAGATATCGTCCACACCCATCGTCTGATCCTCCGGAGTGAAATTGCCCGCTTCTTACACACCAGCGGCGCGCGCGCCGCAAGGGCGGTGACGGGGCGTCATCTCGATTTACACGAAGGCGGCGGCGGTGGGCGTGCTCGAAAACTCAAGCCGCGATGCGCCGGCGAAGTCGTCGCCGATCGGAAAGCTCGCCGCGTCGTGCTCGACCGGCAAAGCGCGCCGGCGTCCGTCCGGCCAGACCGCGGCGCCGCTGACGTCCTTGAAGCCAACGCCGCCAATGCGTGGAATGACGAAGCCCAGCAAGCCGGCGAACCGCCCAATCGCATCATTGGCCTGACGCACGCACAGCGCCGGCTCCGTCGCCGCGATCGTCGGCGCCAAAGACAGCACAGGTTCAAGCGAGAGGCCCATCGACATGCGCCCGGCTGACGTTGGAACAATCACCTGCGCATCGCTCAATTCTTGTGGCGTAGGCGGGTCGAGGACGCGTCCGCGCGCGTCGACATGAAGTTCGCGACGCTGGCCGCGCGAGGCCAGATAGGCGGTCGTCGCGCTCCCGCCCGCCCCGCCCAGCAGATAGACAGGGCGGAAGTGCGAACGCGCGGAAGGCTGCAGCGCGTAATAATTCTGAAGCTGCCCGAACACGCGTGTCGCCGCGATGCTGCGTTCGGCGTTTGTCTGCGCAGCTGAGAGCGACGGAGCGAGCGCAGCCGCGCCAGCAGTCACCACAAAGGTGCGTCGGTTCATGGCGGCCCCACGGCGTTCTGCGGACGCGGCGGCGGCGCGGGACGTCCGTTTGCGGGCTTGCGGAATTTCAGCGTCATGCGATCGCTCTCGCCGATGGTGCGGAACGGGCGCGTGTCGAAATTCGGATTGTCAGGCTGCCCAAGCGGCGAGGTGCGCAAGGTCGGCGGCAGCGTCCAAACGCCGAACGGATGATCGTGATTGTCGCGCGGATTGGCGTTGACGTCGCTGGCGGCGACGAACTCCATCCCCGCTTCCTGCGCCAGCAGGCGCACGTACGGCTCCTGCACGTAACCCGAACCGGCGAAGGGATCCTGCACGCCGCTCGACGGCGCGCGATGTTGTTCGACGCCGAAAACGCCGCCCGGCTTCAACGCATCGAACACGGCGTGGAACACGTGCTCGGCGATGCCGCCGGCCATCAGCGTGTGCACGTTGTTGGCGAGGATGGCGAGATCGACGCTCCCCGGCGGCGCCAGCGGCGCGTCGGCCGACACCACCGTCTTGGCGATGTCGCCAAAGCGGCGATTATGCATGAAGCGCGCATCGAACTCCGCAAGCGTCGCGCGCTGCGCCGGCGTCGCCGTCTGCGGATCGAAACTCGCGGCGATCAGACGCCCGCGTCCATGCGCGAGATAGGGCGCGATAATCGCCGTGTACCAGCCCCGGCCCGGCAGAATCTCGAGCACCGTCATGTCAGGCCGCAAACCCCAGAATTGCAGCGTCGCGATCGGGTGCTGCCAGGGATCGCGTTCAGGCTCGATCCGCCAGGGTCCGCCGGCCGCCCATGCGAGCGAGCCGGGTTCCGGGGCATCCTCCTCGGACTTCTTCGCCCCACACGCCGCCAAGCCGGCGCTGGCGATGAGGGCGCCAAAACGGCGGCGGTCGAGGTGCGGCGCGGTCATCGCGCCCGCTTTGCCGCGCTTGGCGCACCCTTGTCAAAGCGCTCGGACGCCGCGCCGGGGCCCCCTCTTGAACCCTCGCCCCCCGTCCCCATCTCAAATCGCGTGAGGCGCTCGGCAGAGGCCTCGCGATGGACCTGAAGGGCCGCCCTTGCGGGGCTCGCGACGGTCCGCCCCGCCGCTTCCGAGGGTCTCGGAAGCATGTCGCTTGGTTTGAAAGGACATGACCATGGCCACCACCGATCTCTCCCCCCTTTATCGCACCCTTGTCGGCTTTGACCGGATCGCGAACCTGATGGATCAGGCGTCGCGTCTCGACGCCGCACCGGGTTATCCGCCCTTCAATGTCGAGCAGACCGGCGAAGACGCTTTCCGCATTGAGCTTGCGGTTGCGGGCTTTTCCGAAGCCGACCTCAACATCGAATTCAAGCAGAACACGCTCGTGGTTTCCGGCGCCAAGCAGCCGGTCGATGAGACCCGTCGGTTCCTGCATCGCGGTATCGCCGAACGCAATTTCGAGCGCCGCTTCGGCCTCGCCGATCACGTCCGCGTCGCCGGCGCCAAACTTGAAAATGGTCTTTTGACCATCGATCTCGTGCGCGAGCTTCCCGAAGTGCTGAAGCCCCGCAAGATCGAGATCAATGCGACCGCCCAGCCCAAGGCGAAGGCCAAAGGACCGGCGGCCGTGGCTAACGACGAAGCGGCCTGAACCTCCGCTTAGTCTCGCTCGCCGCGCGGCCATCCCCTCCCCCCGAACGCTGCGCGGCGAGCTCCTCCCTGATCCTCTGAGGCGCACCCATGGTGCGCCTCTTTTGTTATGCGCCGCCCGCCCGTGGAACTGGCTCCCAGCGCTATCCGTTGTTGCTTTTGCGTTAGGGGGAGGGAACCTGCGGCTATGCTCGACACCGCCGTCCTGGATGCGTTGCCGCTGGCCGTTTACGTCACGGACGTCCAGGGGCGCATCACCTATTACAATCGCGCCGCCGCGGAGCTTTGGGGCCGGGAGCCCAAGATCAACAGCGACCGCTGGTGCGGCTTCGTCGCCGCCTTTCACCTCGATGGATCGCCCGTGCCGTTCGAGGAAAGCCCTCTGGCGGAAGCGCTCAAGGGCGGGAAGCCAACACAGGGTTTGCTGCTGATCGCCGAGCGTGAAGACGGGACACGCGTCCCCTACATGCCCGCGCCTTCCGCCGTCCTCGATGAGGACGGCCGGATAACCGGCGCCGTCAACGTGCTGATGGACGTCTCCGATCGCCAGCGCGCCGACCAAGCCGCCGCGCAGCTCGCCGCCATCGTCACGGATTCAGACGACGCCATTCTCAGCAAGTCGCTGGACGGCACGATCCTGTCTTGGAACGCGGGCGCCAGGCGCATCTTCGGCTACGAAAGCGCGGAAATGGTGGGCCAGCACATCACCAAGATCATCCCGCCTGAACTGCACGACGAAGAGACCCGCATCCTGGCGCAACTCTCGCGCGGCGAACGCGTCGACCATTACGAGACCGTACGCGTTTCCAAGGACGGCCGGCGGCTGCACATTTCTCTGACGGTTTCGCCCGTGCGCGACCAGAGCGGACGCGTCGTCGGCGCCTCGAAGATCGCACGCGACATCACCGAACGAAAACGCAACGAAGAAATGCAGGCGCTGCTGGTCAACGAACTCAATCACCGCGTCAAAAACTCGCTAGCGACAGTGCAGGCGATCGCCAACCAGACGCTGCGCCATTCGGCATCGCGCGAGGACTTCGTCAGTTCGTTCAACCGACGCATCCAGGCGCTGGCGCGGGCGCACGGGATTCTCCTGCGTCAGAAACTGCAATCCGCCAGCCTCGCCGACCTGGTGCGTGAGCAGGTGCAACTCGACGGTTTCGACCGGCGCATCACGTGTGAAGGCCCCCCGGTCGAACTCGATCCGGACGCGGCGCTGCAGCTTGGCCTCGTGCTGCACGAATTGTCGTCAAATGCGCGCAAATATGGCGCGCTCTCGGTTCCCGACGGCCGGGTTTCTGTGCGCTGGGAAATGACGACAGACAATGGGCGCCGCCTGCTGCTGCGTTGGCGCGAGAGCGGCGGACCGCGCGTCAATCCGCCTATCTCGCGCGGATTTGGTTCGCAGCTGATCGAGAAGGGTCTCGCCGCGCATGGCGGACAGGTCGAACTCACGTTTCAGCCCGAGGGCGTGCGCTGCGATATCGCCATCCCGCTGAGCGACTCGCGTCAAGAGGCGCGCTCCGGCGACCCGCAGGTCCCGCACGAAAGCGGCGCCGCGCCGCATCACGCGGACGATATTCGGGGCAAGCGCATTCTCGTCGTCGAGGACGAGATCATCATCGCCCTTGATGTCGTCGACAAGCTCGCCGAACGCGGTTGCCAAGTCGTCGGTCCGGCCGCGACATATGAAGAAGCGCAGCGCCTGATCGCTGAAGACGCCTTCGATTGCGCCCTGCTCGACGCCAATCTCGCGGGGCGCGGCGTCGACGAACTCGCCGCCGCGCTTACGCAGCGAAACACGCCGTTCGCCTTCGTCACGGGTTATGGGCGCGAAGCGCTGCCGCTCGCCTTCCGCGACGCGCCCATGATCGCCAAGCCGTTCAGCGCGCAGCAATTGTACGATCTGATCGAGCACATCTTCGTCCGTCAGGGCGAGACGATCGCACTGCGCCAGAAGGCTTAGTCCTCGTCGTCGCCGTCGCCCTCGCCATCTTCGCCGTCATGGTCGGCGCTTGCGAGCGCAAGAAACGTCTCGCATCCCGTTTCGGCCAGCAAGGCGTTGAGCGCTTCGTTGCCGGCCAGCGCGCCGCGCTTGGCGCGCAAGGCGGCGAGCGCCTTGGCCGCGTAACGCTGCGGCTTCTGCGAGAACGTGACGCCGGCGATCTCGATGCTCACGCCGGGCAGATCATCCGCCACCGCGCGCGCATTCGCGGCCATCCAGGTGAGATACGCGCCGGCGATCTCCTCGCGCAGCAATTGGGCGAGATCGTCGCGCAACGCGTCGAAGCCCGCGAATGAGCCCTCGATGTCGGGGCTCTCCATCCGGTCGACCCACATGGCCACGCGCGGCGCGCGCGTCTTGATCAGCGCACCCGGCGTCGGATCGGCCAGCAATTGAGCGAATTGTGCGGCGAGGCCGAAATCGGCGATGCTCGGGCGGCCGCCGAGCAGATAGCTGCGCGCCGCCAGCTGACGCTCCAGAATGTCGAGCAGGCGGGTGAACGAACCCTCGATCATCGCCGCCGTCTCCGGCGAGGAGCCGACGTGATGCAGCCGCGACGCCATCCGCGTGCGGATCGACTCAAGCACGCCTTCGGGCGCCTCGGCGCCCTCATAGAGCATGTCGGCGATGCGCTTGGCCGCGCCTTCCTGATCTTCCGGCCGGCTCCAGCGATAGTGAAACATCGCCTTGCTGAGCCATTCGTCGGCATAGTCTTCGATCAGGCAGGCGAGAAAAGCGAGCGCGGGATCGTCCGGCACGATCGACGGCTCGGGGAAAGCCTCTTCCAGCTTCTCGATTGTCGGCGTGGTGTCCTGCAGCACCGTTTCTTCCGCATCCACCAGGACGGGCGCCAGCGGCAACTTGGCGTAGCGCGAGAACTCCTCCACCCGCGCCTGGCTGCGCGACACCCACTCGAACGGCAGCTGCTTGAACCGAAGGTAAGAGCGCAGCTTGAGCGCGTACGGCGAGGTTTCTGCGCCATAGAGACGGAACGGTGCAGTCATCGGCATCCCTCAAATGATAACGGCCGCCGTCTAGCGCGACGGCGGCCGCCTCTGCAAATCGCTGCGCCGTCAGATCGGCTTGATATTCACCGCGGACGGCTTGTTCTTGCGCGGATCATTCTCGACGTCGAAGCTCACCGCCTGCCCTTCACGCAAGCCGGAAAGCCCCGAGCGCTCCACCGCGCTGACGTGCACGAACACGTCGGCGCCGCCTTCGTCCGGCGCGATGAAGCCGAAGCCCTTGGCCATGTTAAACCATTTCACGACGCCTGTAGCCATCGTTTCGCTCTCCCTATCGCCCGCGCCTTCATTGAGCCCCATGCTGCGGGCGCGGTTTGGACTCTGTGGAAAAGAACGAGAGCCGGCGCTGGAGACGTGAAAGCGCAGGTCGAAATCGCCTCGACCGGTAGTCCGGCGCGCATGAGGCGCGCGACGCAACGCGAAGTCAAGCGCCGCTCAAGTCCATGCTGCGTCTGCACGCCGGCTCACTCCGGATCGTTTTGGTCGGACGGCGCCTTCTTGAGAAGCGTTCGCTTGACGGCGGACTTCTTCGGCGGGCCTGCAACCTCCTGAAGTCTCAACACCGCCGTGCGCGAGTAGATTGCGCCCTTCTCGGGGCGCCCGCGCACATGGCCGTTTCTCCAGAATATCTTGTCTTTCCGTCGCACCAGATGGCCGCGCACGAAATGCATCCGCGGCGCCGCCCGCTCGCCGCCAAACCCGTGCGCACGCTCCCGCTCCAAGTGTGCGCCAATCACCGATCTCACTTCCAGGTGCGAGAGCAGGTCGGTTTTTTTCTGTCTGCGGCGCGATGCGTTGAGACGCGAAAGATCCGAAGCCGCGATGTTGAGCGCATTGGGCGCGGCCAACATGAGCAGGAACGCCCACGCTAGGGGAAAGTCGAACGCGCCGCGCGCGACGGCTGGTCCGCAGACTGAATGGAATCGCTCCGCGGTCGCATAGCGCTTGAGCAGCGGCGCGTAGGGCGCGTCGAGTTCGAAGCGCGCATGGCCCAGGACATCGGAGAGCTGCGCCGCCTTCGGCGTCCACAAGCCGGTCTGCTGGCGCGTTCGCTCCGCCGATTCTCGGTAGTCGCCTCGATCGAGGTCGAACTGCAACTCGAAGGGATTGATCTCAATGCGCTCTCGCGCTTCCGGAAACTCCCAGCAGCTCACGATCCGACCACGCCGTCCGTCGGCGTCGTTGAACACGCACATGCCGGTTCGCTTACGCTCGTGCGTCTCGGTCGGATCGATGACGCCGAGATCGATCAGCATTCGCCGATACGGCGCATCGTTCCATTCAATCCAGATGACGGACGCGGGAAGGCGCACGAGATCGATCGCCGCCAGCAGGAAGTCGGTGCTGTGCAACGCGATCTGGCCGCAAAGCGAGGTGACGTCATCGGCCAGCACATAGCGCAGATAGCTTTGCATCACGGCGGCGCTCAGAAGCGCGGCCCGCGGAATCTCCAACTGATGGTTCAGAAATTCGACGACGAACGGACTCTGCAGGCGCGCGACACGATCGAGCAAGCGCATCGTGACTTAGCTCCTCCCGCACGCCTCATTTCGAGCCGGAATCGATCCGCTCATCTTTGAAAATGATTTGCGGAATTGGAGCCCACTGAGACCATCATTGTACGAAAGCTTGGACTCGCTTTCATTTGTGGGTTTAGTTAGCGCTAACATAACCGGCATCGCAAGGTGCTATTCGGTACGCTTGTCGCGTCAGCACGCGTAATTGTCGCTACCGTTAGCGCAATGGTCAGCGGACGCCGGCCGACAGCAAGTCGTGCATATGCACAACGCCGACCGGCGCGCCGTCCGACACTGCAAACAGCACGGTGATGCGCTTCTCGTTCATGATGGCGATCGCGTCGGCTACCGGCGCATCGGGCGAAATGACGATCGGATTCGGCGTCATCAGCGCCCGCGCGTCCTTCGCGAACATCTCCGGCGTCAGCCGTCGCCGCAGATCGCCGTCGGTGATGATGCCAATGAGCTTTCCGTTCTCGACGACGCCAGCGCACCCCAGGCTGTCGCGGCTCATTGCTTTCAAGGCGTCCGGCACAGAAAGCGTGGGCGCGATCAGCGGATCGTGCGCACCGACGCGCATGATGTCGCGCACGCGCATCAAGGCGGCGCCGAGCTTTCCGCCTGGATGGATCGCCCCGAAATGGTCTGCTGTGAAGCCTCGCGCTTTCAAAAGCGCGATGGCGAGCGCATCGCCGAGCGCGAGGCACATCGTGGTCGAGATCGTCGGCGCGGGCGCGTCTTCGCTGGCTTCGCCGCAATCGGGCAGAAGCAGGAGTGCGTTGCTGGCGCGCGCGAGCGAAGACTCCGCACGAAACGTCATGCCGATCAGCGGCACATGCAGGCGCCGGCAATGATGCATGAGATCGGAGAGTTCGGCCGTCTCGCCCGAGCGCGAGATCGCCAGGGCGCAATCGTCGGCAGTCACCATGCCGAGATCGCCGTGGCTGGCCTCGGCGGGATGGACGAATTGCGCAGGCGTTCCTGTTGAGGACAAGGTCGCCGCGATCTTGCGGGCGATGTGCCCGGACTTGCCCATGCCGGAGACGATGACGCGCCCCTTGGTGGCTTCGAGCAGCCGGCACGCCTCGACGAACGCCTCGCAGAGCGGGCCTTTGAGCGCATCAGACAGCCTGTCCAAGGCGCGCGCTTCGGCGTGGATGGTGTCCTGCGCGGCGGCGATGGCGGCGGCGGGATCGATGATCGACATGGGCGTCCTGCTCGCACGGCGGGCGCTGTTTGTGAACCCGCCAGCGGCTCCCGCTACGCCAGCCAGAGCCCGTGCACGCCGTCCCAGCCCAGCTTGGCCCCAAGCGCCAGCATCAGCACGTAGGTGACGCGGAAGAAAGTCCGCCCCGTCAGGCTGCGCGACAGGCGCGCGCCGGCGAGCGTCGAAAGCACGGCTACCGGAAACAGGATTGCGGCTGCCACCAGATTGTGCGGCGTGAACTGCCCCAGCGCCGCATAGGCCGGGACCTTCACCCAATTCAGGATGGCGAAGAAGAGCGTGCCGGTGCCCAGAAAGACGTCCCGCTCGACGCGCCGTTGCATCAGAAAGATCTGCGCTGGCGGCCCGCCCGCATGGGCGATCTGGCTGGTGAAGCCCGACACAAGGCCGAAAACAACGCCGGCCCATTCCGCCACCGGCTGGCCGGCGCCCGCCCCTGACCACTCGTTCCAGAGCCGCTGCGCGCCGAAGGCGATGCAGATCACCCCAAGCGAAAGCTCCACGGCGGCGGTCGAAACGCTGGCGGCGAGCGCATAGCCCAGGATCACGCCGACAATCCCGCCGAGCATCATGATCCCGGTCAGCCGGAGTGACCAAAGTCCGCGAAACACCCAAAGCGAGACGATGTCCTGCACAATCAGAATGGGCAGGATGATCGCCGCCGCCTGCACCGGCGAGATCGCCAGCGCCAGGATCGGCACGCCGAGAATGCCCAGCCCCGAAAGGCCGCCCTTGCCCAGGCCCACCGCCGTCACGGCGGCGATCGCCGCCGCGTAGAACCACGGATTGACCAGCAACGGATCAGAAAAGAGCCCCGCCCCCATCGGCGTGAGGCTCTGGCATGCGTCGGCGGTTGAGTCACGCGGTTGAGCGTCGCACGGGGCCGGCTTATGTGCTGGAGCACACGAAGGAAAAACCGCCCATGGCCAGCCCAGCCCCGATCGTCAAAGTGCCGCGCCAAGGCGCCCCGGCCGTGGAAATCGGCAACGACCTGCCGCTCGTCTTTATTTGCGGCCCCTGTCAGCTCGAAAGCCGCGCGCACGCTTTGGAGACGGCCGAGTTCTTGAAGGACCTGTTCGGCCGCGTCGGCGCTGGGCTCATTTACAAAACCAGCTTCGACAAGGCGAACCGCTCGAGCCTCAAGACCCAGCGCGGCGCCGGGCTTTCCGTGTCCGGACCAATCTTCGAGGAAATCCGTTCCAAGCTCGGCGTGCCGGTGCTGACCGACGTACACCTGCCCGACCAATGCGCCGATGTCGCGCAAGTCGTGGACGTGCTGCAAATTCCCGCCTTCCTGTGCCGCCAGACCGACTTGCTTGTCGCCGCGGCTGAGACCGGCAAGCCGATCAACGTCAAGAAGGGTCAGTTCCTCGCGCCGTGGGACATGAAGAACGTGATCGCCAAGATCACCGACAGCGGCAATCCGAACGTGCTTGCGTGCGAGCGCGGCGCGAGCTTCGGCTACAACACGCTCGTCTCCGATATGCGGGCGCTGCCGATCATGAAGAGCTTTGGCGCGCCGGTCGTGTTCGACGCGACGCATTCCGTGCAGCAGCCGGGCGGACGCGGCGAAACCAGCGGCGGCGAGCGGCAATACGTGCCGGTGCTGGCGCGCGCGGCTGTGGCGATCGGCGTGGCCGCCGTGTTTATGGAAGCGCATGGCGATCCCGATCACGCGCCATCGGACGGGCCCAACATGGTTCCGTTCAGCCAGCTGGAAGCGCTGGTGCGCGAACTGATGGCGTTCGACCGCCTTGCAAAAGGCGGCCTCGCCACAGCAGCGGAGTAAACGCCCGCCCCGGCGCCGAAGCCGTTTGACGGATCGGCGACGTTTTCGTTACAGCAACGAGTGAGCGGCCGCCGGGATGGCGGCGCCTGGCGGAGAAACCGGCCCGCAATGCGCATCCTGCAGGTCATCGCCGGCGCCGTCGAAGGCGGCGCCGAAAACCACATGCTGGAGAACGTGCTCGCGCTCGCTGAAGCCGGCGTCGAGCAATATGTGGTCACGCGCGGGCACAATGAGGGCCGGCTCGAACGTTTCCGCAAAGGCGGCGTTCCGTTCTCAGTCGCGAGCTTTGACAAAGTCTGGCGCGATCCCACGAACGCAACCATCCGCGAAGCGCACGACAAGCTGCATCCCGACGTCATCCATTATTGGATGGGGCGTGCCGGCACGTACGCGCCGAAGCCATGGCGGCTGCGCAATCTCGGCTGGTACGGCGGCTATTATCCGATTGGCCGTTTCAAGAATTGTGAGTGGCACGCGGCCGTCACCGCCGACATCGTCAAGCACATCATCGCCGAAGGCGCGCCGGCCGATCGCGTGCAGGTGCTGCACAATTACGCGCACCTCGTTCCTGGCCAGAGTGTCGATCGCGCCGCGCTCAACACGCCGGAGGACGCGCCGATGGTGCTCGCGTTGGCGCGGCTGCATTGGAAAAAGGGGCTCGACACGCTGCTTGAAGCGATGGTCGGACTGCCCGGGGTCTATTGCTGGATCGCCGGCGACGGTCCGCTCGAAGCCGATCTGAAGGCGCAATGCACGCGTCTTGGCCTCGATGACCGCGTACGCTTCCTCGGCTGGCGCACTGACCGCGCCGCGCTTCTGGCCGCGTGCGATGCGGTGGCTTTTCCTTCGCGCTACGAGCCGTTCGGCAACGTGACGATCGAAGCGTGGGCGGCGAAGAAGCCGCTCGTCGCCGCCGATGCGGCCGGCCCGGCGGCAACCGTCACCAATGAAGTCGATGCGCTGTTGGTGCCGAAGGATAATGTCGAGGCGCTGCGCGAAGGCTTGCGCCGCGTGTTGGAGGACGCCGACCTCGCCAAGCGCCTGGTCGAGAACGGCGCGCGCGCCTACGAGACGAATTTCACCAAGCAAGCCTTCGTGCGTTCGGCCATGACGCTCTACGAGCGCATCAGCAAGAACGCACAAAGCGTGGAACGTGCACCGGCCGCCTGATGGTGGTGGCCCCCGCTCGCGCGCGAGAGCTTGCGCTCTCACTCGCCGACGCGAGCGAAGCGCCGCACTTCAACCGCACCGCCTTCCGTACGCCGCGCAAGATGTTCGCCACGCTCGCCGACGATGGAAGCGACATCAATCTGATGTTCGACGCGGCGCATCAGGAACTGTATTGCGAGCAGGCGCCCAAGGCGTTCGCGCCCGTCCCCGGAGGCTGGGGCAAGATGGGCGCGACGCGCTGCGATCTCAAAGCGGTGGACGCCAAGACCCTGCTCTCCGCGCTCAAGGCCGCGCACGCACTTGCGGCGCCCAAGCCGAAACAGCGTAAGCGCCGAACCTAACCTCAGCTGGACAAAGCGACGGCGCATTTCCAAGATCGCCTTATGCGACGCCTCACGACCACGCTCCTCGCCGCTCTTCTCGGCTTCTCCGCCCCCCACGGCAGCGCCTTCGCGGCGACGCGTGAACAGCAGCGCGGCTGGCGCGAGACGCGCGCTATGTGCCCTGCTCTACGCGATATCGATTTCGAACGGCTCGGCGCATCATGGGACGAGCGCTCTCTCCACGAAGCGCGCCAAGCCTTGCGCGCCACCGATCAACCGCAGCTGGGCGACGCCGACATCGTTTTGCGCTTCTATGCGCCGCCCGGCTTCGGCGGCGGCGAAAGCACATGGGTGACTGCGCGCCGTGTCGGCGGGGCATGGCGCATCGCACGAGAAGATCGCCGACTGGAGCCCGCGGCGCCGGAACCGCCCAGTCTCAGCGTCCATAGCATCGACATGCGGGCTCAGCGCTCGCGCGCGCCGATGATCACGCGCGAAGGTCCGCTGGAAGCGGAGCGCGCGGCGCGCATCGAGTCGGCGCTCGCTGACCCTTGCCTCGCGCGCGAGCCGGATGCGGCGCCGGCCGTGTTGCCGCTGCGCGGCGGCCACGACGAGCCCTGTTATGACGGCGCGCCGTTCTTTCTGCAGATCGAGCGCGCCGAGGGCGTCCGCACGTTGCTGCATGTGTGCGAAACGCGCTGGCGCGCCGGCGACATCATGCGCGCACTGGAAAGCGCGCAGGGCGAGGTGGGACAAACAACGGTCACGCATGGGCTCACGCCGCGTGTTTTCGTCGACGACCAGAACCACGATATTCCCAACGCCGTCGATGCGCCGCCCAAGCGGCTCTCCTTCAGCGGCGATTATGCCGGACGCATGATAACCGTGCGGGTCGCAGGTCAGGAAATCTTCAACGCCACGCAGCCTGCCGACGCCCCGCCGCTCGCCTTTCTGCTGTGGCCGCCGCTCGACGCCAACCCCGCGCCGCTTGAAGTCGTGCTCGAGAATTGTCCGCCATTCCGCGCAGCGCTTTCGCAAGAAGCATCGACGCTCGCGGTGCAGGGCTGCCGCCTGTCGCTCAGATAGTGCGCGCCCAAACCTCATGCACGACTTCCGTGCGCACCTCGAATCCCAGGCTCCGATAGAGCGCAATCGCCGGCGCGTTGTCGGCGTAGGTATGCAGGAACGGCGTATCGCCCTCATCCAGCATACGCGCGCCGACCGCGCGCATCAGCGCGGCGCCATAGCCGCGCCCACGATAGTCCGGATGCGTGCAGACCGCACTGATCTCGTGAAAGCCCTCGACGTTCAGCCGCTCGCCCGCCATCGCCACAAGGCGCCCCTCGTCGCGAATGCCGAGGAAGCGTCCCAACGTGTGCGTGCGCGCGCGGAACGGTCCGGGCCGCGTCAGCGTCGCCAGCGCGAGCATCTCGGCGGCGTCACCATCGCCGAGCGGTTCGAGCAGGGCTTCGCCGCCCCCGCGCGTCATGGCCGGCGCGATCATCTGCAAGCACACCGCGCTCTTCAGCACGCGCACGGTCGCGGGCGCTGACGGCGGCGCGACTTGCAGCAGCGAGATGTCATCCGCTTCGGGAATCAGCGCGGCGAGCGCGTGCGCGTCATCGCCGCCCGCGAGCGGGCTCACATCGACCGGAAAGCGCGACGCGCGCTCGTCTCCAACGCACAGTGGCGACTGGCGCGATGTCAGCGCGCTCCGGACGGGGCGATCCAGCGGATGCATGGATCGAACCTAGTCGAAATCCTGCGAGGCCGTCTCGCCGAAAGCGGACGCGGGTGTCAGCCTTTCAGGCACGTGAACAGGTGGGCCGTGCGCGGCATGATCTGCGTGGGTCCCAGCGTTGCGGCAAGGCGCTGTTCGATCGTGCGCACGACTTCTTCCGGATCCAACCCACGCTTGGCGATCTCTCCGATCATGGGATTGCCGTAGACCAAGCCGCGCGCAAACACGCTGATGTCGTCGACACGCTTCTTCCGCTTCAGCACTTCGTGGCTCACCGCGCTGAACCCGGCGCCCTTGAGATCGGCGATCAGCGGCGCCGCGTCGGCGCAGGAAAACGGCACGCGATAAAAGGCCGGCGGATCATCCGGGCAGAAGTGCGCGCCGACGTCATATGCAACGCGGGCGTACGGATTCTCGTCCATCGTTCCCCACGCGCCCAGCAGATACGCCCCGCCGGGCGTCAGCACGCGCAGCGCTTCGCGAAACGACGCGCGCCTGTCGGGAAAGAACATCACGCCGAACTGGCAGACAATGAGATCGAAGCTCTGCGCGGGAAAATCGAGCTGCATCGCGTCGGCGACGGCGAATGCGACCTTTTCGCTTTCCGCGAATTTCGTGCGCGCCACGTCCAGCATCGGCGCATTGAGATCGGTGACCGTCAGCGTCGACGCCTCCGGCAGCGCATCGCGGAGCTTGCGGCTGACGATGCCGGTGCCGGCCGCGAGTTCGAGCACCCGCGCTGGCCGAAACGCCGCCGCACGGCGCGCCGTATCGACTGCATAATCCACGAAGATGTTGGGGCCCAAGCCCGTGTCGTAATGGTGCGGGATGTCGCCAACGAACTGGCTGGAGGCGTCAGGCATCGCGGCTGCTCCTCCATCCTTCTATGCGCTGCTTGGGCCGCAGACGCAAAAACCGCCCGCGCTGCGTCCGGGGAGCCATAAGCCGGAACAAGCGCGGGCGGCAGTGAGACGCTAGCGAGCGCGTGAGGGAGGAGGTTCCGCGCCCGTTCGGGGAGAGGGCCTAGCGCCGGGAGATCAAACGATTTGCGCTGCTTGGTGCAGGGTGGCGAACGCAACCGGAGCGAACATCATGGCGGCGATGGCGATGCAGGCGATGCGGGAGAACATGGTCATTGGCGTGGCTCCGTCTGGGTTCTGAACTCGTGTCGCTGTGAAGCGATGAGTTGAACCTAGCCGGCGCCCCGCCCTGCCGCTGTGACCTCGGTTACGCCGCCCACACCATGCGGACATGGCCGGTGGCGCGCTCTTCCTGTGGGGTCGCATCGAGGAACGGGCCGTTCATCACCGGACGCAGGGCCGCCGTCAGATCCGCCTCGACCATTTCGCGCGCGTCGCGCTCGTCGCGCTCATGCACCAGCACGTGCGTCGCGCCGAGCAATTGCGCTTCCGGCCATTGTTCGTGGCTCGCCAAGCGCTTGGCGAGATTGGCAGTGCGGGAGAGAAACAAAGGCGTCCAGCCGCGTCCGCCCGGACCCGGCCGCGCGAAACAATAGACAGCCGGCGCTTCGGCGAATGTCTCATCCGGCCGATAAGCCGAGAAGCGATGCAAGCGTCCGGATTCTCCGCGAAAAATGGCTTCTGACATGTCACGCCCCTAGCTCGTGTTCGTTGTCTGTTCCAAATTAGTGCAGTCCGATGTTCTTGTAAAGTTCCAATTTGCGACATTGTCCTCAGGCATGCGCGACACAACTGTCACCCTAGTGCCGCAACGCGACCTTTTAGAAACGGTCCAAGCCTGCGATCATGGGTCATGCCGCACGCGCATCATGATCACGCCTCGCATATTTCGGAAGCCGAACGACGCTGCGCGGAGGCGGGCGAAAGCCTGACGCCGCTGCGCCGGCGGGTGCTCGAATTGCTGGTCGATCACGAAGGCCCCGCCAAGGCTTACGATCTCCTGGCGCAGCTCGGTCAGGGCCAGGGCCCGGCCAAGCCGCCGACCGTCTACCGTGCGCTCGACTTCCTCGTACGCATGGGTTTGGCGCACCGCATCGAGAGCATCAACGCCTTCGTCGCCTGCGGCATCGGCTCGTGCGCACGCTCGACCATTTTCCTCATCTGCGAAAAATGCGGCGCGACCGAAGAGGTCGACGCCGGGCACGCGCTCGTCGATCTTTCCGAAGCCGCTGCGCGCGACGGCTTCCAGATCCGCCGCACCATGATCGAAGCCAGCGGGGTGTGCAGCGAATGCCGCGCGGCGTGAGCGCGGCGGAACCGCCGCCGACCCTGCCGGCTCCGCTCTATCAGGGCGCCGTCAACACCTGGGAATGCGACGCGAACGGCCATCTCAACGTGCGCTTCTATCTGGAGCGCGCCATGGTTGGGCTTGCGTACATGGCGTCGGCGCTCGGACTGCGCCGCGCCTTCGCTGCGGACGCCGGCGCGACACTCGCGCCTCGCGAACTGCATGTGCGTTTTCTCAAGGAGGCGCATGCGAGCGATCCGCTTTCGATGCGCGGCGGCGTGCTCGCCTTCGGCGAAAGCGACGCCGACCTCTGCTTTGATCTGCATCACTTCGACGGCGCGCCTTCGGCCACGTTTCGGCTCAAGGTCGCCCATGTCGAACCGCATGAGCTGAAGCCGTTTCCATGGTCGGAACGCAGCAAGAGCGCGGCGAAGGCGCTGCGTGCGAGCTTGCCGAAGCATGCCGAGCCGCGCGGCGTCGACCTCACGCGTCCCCCCGCCGCGGCCAATCTCGCGCGCGCCAAAGAATTGGGCGCACGTCGGATCGGCGGCCATCTGGTGACGCCGGATCAATGCGATGCGTTTGGACGGTTGCGGTTCGAGCACGTGTTCGGCCGCGTCTCCGATTCCGTGCCGCATCTGTTCACCGGCTGGCGACGCGCCGCCATGGAAGCGGGCGCGCCCGCGACGCTCGGCGGCGCCGTCGTCGAGGCGCGTGTCGTCTTCCGCGCCTGGCCGCGCGCCGGCGATCTGATCGAACTGCACTCCGCCGTCGTCGAGGCGCAACCCAAGTTCACGCGCATCGTGCACTGGCTGCTCGATCCTTGCAGCGGCGGCGCCTGGGCGAGTCTCGAAGTGGTCGCGGTGAATTTCGACCTCGCCACCCGCAAGGCGATCGACCTTCCAGAAGCGCTGATGGCGCTGCGCCGCGGGGCGCTCATTCCGGACATGTCGGTTTGAGATCTCCGCATCTTCGCGCCGATCCGGCCGCATCGACGTCATGATTGGCGGTCAACGACGGCGATGATGCGCGCAAGACCCCTCCTTTTCGCTGCCTGTATGGCCGCCTCGACCGGCGCCGCGGCGCAGCCCGCGCCGAATGCGCAGCCGGCGCTTGGCTCGATTGCGGTGTCGAGCTGCCAGTTCGCCAATGGCCGCAAGGTCGTGCTCAGCGATCGTACGCCCGACACCTACCTGTTCGTGATGCAGACGGGCGCGGCGGATTTGCTGGCGCAGATTTTCATCAATGACGACCAAACCATCTCCGTCGCGGTTCAGGGTCAAACGCACGAAGACCCCGCGCAAAGCCGCGCCATCGAGGTGCTGTTCGAGGAATTGCGCATCATGCCGCGCCAGCAGATCACGCGCACCGCCTTCGCCAATTACATGAGCAACACGACGGCGCCGACCTGTGAGCGCGCAGACTTCCGCGACTATTATTCTAATCAAGATCCCGGAACGGCTTCGTCGGCGTCGCCATAAGCGCCGCTGTCTCGATCGCGGCGCGCGCGCGGTCCGGGCGCTCGATCGGCAGCATGTGCGAGGCGCCTTCCACGGTTGCGAGACGAATGTCCGGCCGCAGCGAAGCGATGCGATGGGCCGCCGCCGGCGACGTGGTCGAATCATGCTCGGCGCGCAGCAGCACGATCGGCCCCGGCGCCTGCTTGATCGCCGCCCACGGATAGTTGCGCTGCGCCGAGAAGGTGGCGGCTTCATAAACCGGCGAGCAGGCCAGATGCACGCCGTGCTTATCCTCGACGAAGCCGTCGGCGACGTAGTCGACCAGCGATTCCAGTGGAAAGTTTCGAAACACGCCGCGTTTCGACAACAGCATCACCGCCTCTTCGCGGCTGGCGAAGTGCGAGCGGCGCACCCGCGCCTTGCGCGCGAGCGGAAAGCCCGCGCCCAAAATTACCGTGCCGAACGGAAGTTCGCTCAGCGCGTAGACTGCCGATGGCAGGATCACCGGTTCGATCAGCGCCATGCCCCGAACCAAGTCCGGCCTGTGGCCGGCGATCAGCAGGCTGGTGGTCGCGCCCATGGAATGGCCCGCCAACGTGACCGGCTGGCAGAAATGTCGTTCGAGCAGCTGAATGATGTCGTTGCGATGCCGCCGCCAGGAGACGTAGCCGAGCCGGCGCGGCCGCAACGTGGTGCGCCCATGTCCGCGCAGATCGACCGCAACGACGTGGAAGCGCCCGCCCAACGGCTCCAGCAGCGCCCGATAGGTGCGCGCGTTGAAGCCTGTCGCATGCAAGAAGAGGATGTCCGGCGCCCGGCTCTGATCGCCAAAAGCGATGCCCGCCATGGTCCCGTCATCGAGGTCGAACGCCACGCGACGGAGGTCATCCCCCTGCGGCGGCGGCGCATGCGCCTCAACCGAATCGGCTGCTTCCGTCACTGGGCAGGAGAGTAGCGCTCGAAACCCCCCGTTCAAGGCGCCGTTGCGGACGCTTCGGCCCCGCGCTTAAAAGGCTCGCCATGAGCGACGCACCGCCCGACCGGCTCTCGATCGATCCGAACAGCCCCTATTATGACGGGGCCGCGCTGGAGCGCGGCGTCGGCATCCGCTTCAAGGGCGAAGAGAAGACCAATGTCGAGGAATATTGCGTGAGCGAAGGCTGGGTGCGGGTCTCGGTCGGCAAGACGCTCGACCGCCGCGGCAACCCGCTGACCTTGAAGCTCAGCGGCCCCGTCGAGCCCTATTTCCAAGACATCGCCTAGCGCTGATCCGCCAAGGCCGCCTCGATCAGGGCGGCGGCCTCCGGCGTCTCCCAATTGGTGTCGCCGACCACGCGCGCCAGCTCACGGCCTTGGGCGTCATAGAGGATCGAGGTCGGCATGGCGCCGGCCTGCGCGTCGAAGATCATGGAGCGGCTGGGGTCGTTCAGGAAATGCAGCGACCCGCCGCTTAAACGCGCCAGCACCTCCTTGGCGTGCGGCACATCCCCGCTCGAATCGACGCTGACCGGAACCACCTCGAAATTGCGGCCCGCGAAGCGGCGCTGCAACCCCGCCAGCGTGGGCATCTCCTCCATGCAGGGCGCACACCAGGTGGCCCACAGATTGACCAGCACAACCTTGCCGCGGAAGGCGGCGAGCGTCGTGCCCTGGCCGTTGGCGTCAGTCAGCGCCCCCGCGGGTTGCGTCGGCGGGGCCGGCAGCACCACAAGCTTCGACATCGCGCCGGTGGCGAAGTGGGCATAACTCGTCGGCTGGGGCTTTGAATGCGGCGCCAAAAGCACGTAGACAAGCGCCAGCACGCCCACGCCGATCAACACCAAAGCGGCCGGAAACGCCCAGGCGCGGGGCGCAGGCGCCGATGTCTTAGGCTTCATGTCCGAATTCGAATCCAAGTCCAAACCTCGCGGCCAGAAGATGTGGGGCGGGCGTTTCGCCGAGACCCCGGCCACGGCCATGCAAGCGATCAACGCTTCGATCGAGGTCGATCAGCGCCTCTGGCGCGAAGACATCGAAGGCTCGAAGGCGCATGCCGACATGCTGGCCGCCCAAGGTCTTATAACGCGCGAGGACAACGAGAAGATACAAGTCGGTTTGGACCAAATCGCCGCGGAAATCGAAGCGGGAACGTTCGACTTCTCGACCGAACTCGAGGACATCCACCTCAACATCGAGGCGCGCCTCACCGAACGCATCGGCGAAGCCGGCAAGCGGCTCCACACCGCGCGCTCGCGCAACGATCAAGTGGCCACCGATTTCAAGCTCTGGACCATGCGCGCCGCATCCGAGGCCGCGAAGCAAATCCACGCCCTGCAGAACGCGTTGGTCTCCTGCGCCGACACGCATGACGATTGGATCATGCCCGGCTTTACGCATCTGCAGACGGCGCAGCCGATCACGCTCGGGCACCATCTGCTCGCTTATGTGTCGATGCTGGAGCGGGACAAAGTGCGCATCGTCGGCGCGAAACTCGAGATGGCTTGGGAATGTCCGCTGGGCGCCGCCGCGCTCGCTGGCACCGGCTTCAATATCGATCGCGACGCCACTGCGCATGCGCTTGGCTTCCATGCGCCGGCCTCCAATTCGCTCGACGCCGTGTCCTCGCGCGATTTCGCTCTGGCGCAGCTTGCCAACCTCGCAATCTCAGCCACGCACGTCTCGCGTCTCGCGGAAGAGATTGTCCTTTGGACCAGCCCGCAATTCGCCTTCGCCAAGCTTTCTGACGCTTGGTCGACGGGCTCATCGATCATGCCGCAAAAGCGCAACCCCGACGCGGCCGAACTCATCCGCGCCAAGGCCGCGCGCATCGGCGCGAACTTCGCCGCGCTCAATGCGATCGTGCAGAAGCTGCCGCTCGCCTATGCGAAAGATCTGCAGGAAGACAAGACTCTTGCGTTCGAAGCCTTCGATGCATTCGAACTCGTGCTCGTGGCCATGACCGGCATGATCTCGACGATGACGTTCAACCGCACGGCGATGCGCGACGCCGCCGCGCGCGGCTATTCCACCGCCACCGATCTCGCCGATTGGCTGGTGCGCGAGTTGAAAGTGCCGTTCCGCGAGGCGCATCACACCACCGGCGCGATCGTCAAACGCGCAGAGGAATTGGGCGCAGCCGACCTCGCCGCGCTGCCGCTGGAGGAATTCCAAGCCGTCGAGCCGCGCATCACCGAGGCCGCGCGCGCGCTGCTGACGGTTGAACTTTCCGTCGCCAGCCGTGCTAGTTATGGCGGAACCGCGCCAGTCCGGGTGCGCGAACAGATCGAACGCTGGAAGGAGCATCTGCAATGAAGCGCGTCGCTATGTTGATCGCTTTGACGCTCCTGTCGGCCTGCGGCCTGCGCGGGCCGCTGGAGCGCCCGCCGCCTTTGTGGGGGCATCCCCCGGCCGCCCGCGATGATGACGAGCAGAAGCGCCGCGAACGCGAACAGCAACAGCAGCAACCGTCCGCGTCACAAACACCGGGCGGCATCGCCCCGTCGTCGACGACGCCCAACCCGCAGTGAAAAGAAATTTGTCGAGCGCTGGCGCTCGATATGCGGCTCCGCGATGAACCACTTCGAATACCGAGACGGCGTCCTCCATTGCGAAGACGTGTCGCTTGAGGCGATCGCTGCAAGCGTCGGCACGCCGGCTTACGTCTATTCCACCGCGACGCTCGAACGCCACTATGACGTATTCAAAGCCGCGTTCGCGCCGCGCGACGTGAGCGTCGCATTCGCGGTCAAAGCCAATTCCAACATCGCCGTCTTGAACACGCTGGCGCGCAAGGGCGCGGGCGCCGACACCGTTTCGCAGGGCGAGATCGTGCGCGCGCTCAGAGCCGGCGTGCCCGCTGGCTGCATCATCTTTTCCGGCGTCGGCAAAACGGAAACGGAATTGCGCTTCGCGATCGAGAGCGGCGTGCATCAGATCAATGTCGAGAGCGCGGCTGAACTGGCGATGCTTTCGCGCGTCGCCGCCGATCTGCAAAAGCGCGCGTCCGTCGCCATTCGCGTCAACCCGGACGTCGGCGCGGGCGGGCACGACAAAATCTCCACCGGAAAAAGCGATTCCAAGTTCGGCGTCAGCCCAGACGACGCGCTCGCGCTCTACGCCCACGCCGACAGCGATCCCTGGCTCGACGCCAAGGGCCTCGCCGTGCACATCGGCAGCCAGATCAAATCGCTCGAACC
This sequence comes from Caulobacterales bacterium, assembly GCA_035548735.1. GTDB lineage: Bacteria > Pseudomonadota > Alphaproteobacteria > Caulobacterales > Aquidulcibacteraceae > Vitreimonas. The sequence continues at coordinate 40,762 of DASZSK010000163.1, forward strand.
TCTGGAGGCTGCGTTCCGCGTTATGCGCGGCATGGTCGAAGGCTTGCGCCACGAAGGCGTGCAAATCGAGCGCCTCGATCTGGGCGGCGGCCTTGGCGTGCCCTACTTCCACGAGCCCGAGCCGCCCTCGCCCGCCGATTATGCGGCGATGGTGCTTAAGGTGATGGACGGGCTCGATGTGAAGCTTTCCTTCGAGCCCGGACGACTGATCGCCGGCAACGCCGGCGTACTGATCTCCCGCGTAATCCGTTTGCAGGAACGCAGCGATCGGCGCTTCCTTGTGCTCGATGCGGCGATGAACGATCTCATCCGCCCCGCCATGTATGACGCGTTCCACGAAATCCGCGCCGTGCGCGAACCGCAAAGCGATGCGCGCGAAAAGTTCGATGTCGTCGGCCCGATCTGCGAAACCGGCGACACCTTCACCCGCGGCCGCGCGCTGCCCCCGCTCGGCGCGGGCGATCTCGTCGCGTTCCTGACAGCGGGCGCTTACGGCGCGGTGATGGCCTCGACCTACAATTCCCGCGCCCTCGTGCCGGAAGTGTTGGTGCGCGGCGACAAGTTCACGGTCGTGCGTCAACGCTGGGAATTGGAAGATCAGCTCGCGCTGGAAACCATTCCCGACTGGAGCTGACCCGAGCGCGGTTTGCCGATGCGCGTCCCAAGCACGATCAGCAAGATCAGCGCGATCCCATTGGTCGCCGCCTTGCCCCAGAAGTCGATCGGCGTTGCGCCCAGATAGCCGAGAAATCCCGCGGCGCTGTTGCCGACGACGCCGCCGAACACGAGCGCGTAGCGATGGGCGTCACGCCATTTCGGGTGCGCGGCCCAGGCTGGAACGAGCCATAGAGCCAACGCCGCCACAACGAATGTCAGCCCGAGCACGATTGCGGGCGGGATCGTCGGGTCCATGCCGAACGCCATTGCCGCCAGCGCCTCGACCAACACGGCGAAGATCAGCGACAGCAACCCCGCAATGATCGGCGGCGGCGGCGCCATCGGCTTCGGCGCATTGGCGATCGCGCGCCGGAACGGCCCGAGCGCCAAGGCGATCAGCCCGAGCATCATCACCACGCCGGCCAGAAGATAAGCTGCGGGCGGATCGTAATGAGGCAGATGAAAAACCTTTTCCCGCGCGATCTGCGTCCAGCTGAACCAAGCGCCCAGCGCACCGACCATGAAGAAGAGCGCTGCGACGATGAAGCCTGAAACGCTGAGCCAGGTATCGCGACGGCGCGTGGGGAAGATTAGTTCCGTCAGCAGCACCGGGATGAGCACCACGAACACGCTCTCATAGATCAGCGCCCAGGGGAAATAGACGTAGTTCACGCCGAATGCGCGCGCGTACGCGACACCTTTGATCTGGATCACCAGTGGAGCGATCGAGGTCTGCTGGATCAGAAACTCCTCCGCCACCGACAGCACCAGCGCCAGCAGCAGCAGGTTCAAACCGCCCAAATTGAACTTCCGCACGAAGTAGCGCGCGAACAGCGCGCCCCCGCCCCACACCGCCACCTCGAACAGGAAGATCGCCGGGAAGCCCAGATAGACACTCGGGCGCGTCGCCCCCTGCAGCGTCTCGGCCACCAGCGGGGCCAGCACCATCAGCATCAGCCCGGGCGCAATGCGAGACAAAAACGGGCGGCTCTTCTCTACACTCATGGCCGGACTTCCCCTCCCGGGTCTTCCAATTTGAAAGTATCTTTGTTACAAAGTATCTCATGTCTAAGAAAAATACAAGCCGCGGCGGGACGCCGCCAGACAGCCAAAGCGACCAGCGCGCCGTTTGGAACGCCGCGTTGCCGGACCGCGGCTTGGGAGCGGACGCTTTGCACCGGGATCTTTCGACGGCGATGATCGCCTTCCACGAAGCGCAAGCCCGCCGCATCGGCATGGGCGGCGCGGAGCACAAAGTGTTCGGCGCCTTGGCCTCTCTCGGGGTCGCGACACCGGGCCAGTTGGCCAAGCTCTCCGGCTTCACGACGGGCGCCATCACCGGAATCATCGATCGGCTGGAGCGCGCCGGCTACGCCAAGCGCGAACCCAATCCAAATGACCGGCGCAGCCTGCTCGTCCGCCCTTTGCAGCAGGAAAAGGTGCGCGCGGCGCTGTTCCCGGCATTCCAGTCGCTCAGCCAATCGATGAAGGAGCTCGCGAGCCGCTACACGGCCGAGGAACTTGGCGCCATCCACCGCTATCTCGCGGAAACCACCGATGTGCTGAAGCGCGAGACCGAGAAGCTCGCCGAAGTGGAGCGGAATTAACCTGCGCTGCCATTACCGCCGCTGGCGTAGGCAAGCGGTCATGGTTTGGCTCGAAACTGGCTGTTAGGGTCCGATCATCCCAGTTCACGCAGGCAAATGAAGCTTCAGGACGCCCTCGACCAGCTCGCCCGCGAGACCCAGCGCGCCCGCCGCCATATGGCGATCGAGCGCGCCGCGCGCGTGCTCTGGCCGTTGGCGCTGGCCATGGGGCTTTGGGCGCTCATTGCGCTGACGGGCCTGCACGAAGCGCTGCCGCTGATCGCGCAGAGCCTGACCGCGGTCGCCGCGCTGGCGCTTTTCGTCTGGCTTGCACTCAAGGCGCGCCACGGCTGGCGCGCGCCGACCGAACTGGAAGCGCGCACGCGGCTCGCGGTCGATTGCGCTATTGATCCCGGCGCGTTCGAAGCGTTGGGCGATCGCCCTACGCGCTACGACCCCACGTCGATGGCCTTGTGGCGACGCGAGCAGGATCGCGCCCGCGCGCGCGTGGAGAAAGTGCGCGCCGGCCCGACGCGCCTGCAACTCGGCGATCTCGATCCGCTGCGTCTCCGCTTCGTGCTGCCGGTGCTGCTGCTCGCGGCGCTGATCTACGCCAACGAAGCCGCGCCCGATCGCCTGGCCAACGCCTTCCTCCCCGATCCGGGGCCGTTGCTCGGCGACGGGCCGATGCAGGTCGAGGCTTGGGCGACGCCTGCGGCGTACACGCATGCGGGACCCGTATCGCTAAGCGATCGGCTCGGTCAGCGTGTGGAGACGCCGCCTTCGATCGAAGCGACGGTGCGCGTCACCGGGCCCGCCGGCGCGCCGCGTCTTGTGTTTCAGGGACAAGGCGGGCGCCGCGAAGCGCGCTTCACCCGCGCGGCCGACGGCGCCTGGGAAGCGCATCTCGCCATACCCGGGCAAGGCCAACTCAAGATCGTGCGCTTCCACACACGCGGCTTCTGGCGCATGGCGCCCGCGCCCGACAATCCGCCCACAGCGATTTTCGCTGCGCCGCTGACGACGTTGCCGCAGGAGCGCGTCTCGGTCGCCTGGTCGGCGGAGGATGATTACGGCGTCACCGGCCTCGCCTTGCGCGTACGCCCCGTGCATGCACCCGAAGGTTTGCGCGGCGCGCCGCCGCAAGACGTGCCGTTTGAATCGCCGGCCGGCGATCCCAAGGACGCGCAGGGCCAGAGCACGCTCGAACTCGCGCCGCATCCTTACGCGGGCATGGAGGTGGAAGCGCGCGTCGTCGCCTTCGACGCGCTTGGCCAAGCCGGCGAAAGCACGCCGCTGCGCTTCACCATGCCGGAAAAGGTCTTCCTGCAACCCCTCGCGCGCGCCGCGATCGAAATCCGCCGCGATGTCTTGTGGGAGCGCCGCGCGTATCAAACCGGCGACGCCGCCGTGCGGCGTTCCATTCCCTCCGGCGACATCCTGCTTGGCAACCAACGCATCGACGTGCGCGATTATGAAGCGCGCCCCGCTCTCCGCCGCGCGCCGCCCGGCGTGAAGCACGCCGCGCGTCTCATCGATGCGCTGACAATGGCTCCGGAGGATGGGTATTTCAAAGACCTCGCCGTCTATCTCGGCTTGCGCGAAGCGCATTCGCAGCTCGAAGTCGCCAACACGATTGGCGACACCAATCTCGCCGCCGACACGCTGTGGCGCACGGCCTTGCGCGCCGAATATGGCGGCGCAGCCGATGCGCGCACCGCGCTCGAAATGGCGCAGCGCGCGCTCTCCGAAGCGCTGCAAAGCGGCGCCTCGCAAGACCGCATCCGCCAATTGATGGAAGCGATGCGCCAAGCGACGCAGAATTATCTGCAAGCCCTGGTGCAGGAGGCGGTGCGTCAAGGCCGTCCGCAAAATCGCGAAGACACACAGGAACAGACGGAACTCACCGGCAAAGACATCCAGGACATGATGGATCAGGTGCAGCGCTTGACCGAGCAAGGCCGCACGCAAGAAGCGCAGGCGCTGCTGCAGCAATTGGCGCAGATGCTCTCGAACCTCGACGTGCAGCTCGAACAAGCGGGCCAGAGCCAGCAAGGACAAGGCCAGCGCAATCAGGATCAGCAAGCGCAACAAAGCATGGACCAGCTCTCGCAAACCATTGGCGAGCAGCGCGCGCTCCGAGACCAAACCCAGCAGCAGCAGCAAGGCCAGCAGCAACAGCAACAACAGCAACCGGCGCAAGGCGGTTCCGGCGGGGATCATCAAGGCGGCGTCGGCGGCGGGCCGCAGGATTTGGCGCAACGCCAAGCGCAGCTCCGCGACGCCTTGGGCGAAGTGCAGCGCATGGCCGGCTCGTCCGGCGCGCAAGCGAGCGATGAGTTGAACAACGCCTCGCAAGCGATGCAGCGCGCCGAGAACGCGCTCCGCCAAGGCGATTTCAACGCGGCGAGCGCCGCTCAGGACGCGGCGCTGCAAAATCTCCGCAACGGCGCCGATCAGCTCGCGGCGGCGCTGCGCCAGAACGGGCGCCAAGGTCAGCCGCAACAGGGCGCGAACGGTCCGCGTGACCCGCTTGGCCGCGTGCTGCCCGGCGCCGGCTCCGGCGAAGGTGACACGCGCGTGCCTACCCAGATGGACCCCGCGCGCGTGCGCGACATCGTCAACGAAATCCGCCGCCGTGCGCAGGATCCCAACCGACCCGAGGCGGAACGCGAATATCTACGCCGCCTGTTGGATCGCTTCAGCGGCAGCTAAGGCGCGCTTCCGACTTGGCGTGCGCGGCTCTATATTGCTTCGCATGATCTCACTCGTCATCGACCAGCGTCGGCGCGATCTTGGCGGCTTTGAAGTCGGCCGCGTGCTCCCCTCGCTCGCGCGCCACATGGTGGGCCCGTTCATTTTCTTCGATCACCTCGGCCCCACCGAGTTTCAACGCGGCATTCCGAAAACCGTCGATGTGCGCCCGCATCCGCATATCGGCCTTTCGACCGTCACTTATCTGTTTGCCGGCGAGATCATGCATCGCGACAGCGTCGGCTCCGAACAAGCGATCCGTCCCGGCGAAGTGAATTGGATGGTGGCCGGCAAAGGCATCACGCACTCCGAACGCTTCGAGAGAGCGCGCGCCGAAGGCGGACCGATGCACGCGCTGCAAGCCTGGGTCGCGCTGCCGAATGAAAGCGAAGAAACCGAGCCCAGCTTCTCCAATCATCGCGACGCCGAATTGCCGACGCATGAAGGCGACGGCGTTTCAACACGCCTCATCGCCGGCGAAGCGTTTGGCTTGAAGGCGGGCGTGAAAACCCACTCGCCGATCTTCTATGCGCATTGGACGCTTAAACCCGGCGCACGTGCGCAATTGCCGGCGAACTATTCCGAACGCGCCGCCTACGTCGTCTCCGGTGAAATCGAAGTGGACGGACGCACGTTCAGCGTCGGTCAGATGATCGTGTTTGACCCCAATACGGATGCGGTAGTGCGCGCGATCACGCCGGCGGTCGTGATGCCGCTCGGCGGCGAGCCGGTGGGCGAACGCTTCATCGAATGGAATTTCGTGTCGTCGTCGAAGGAGCGCATCGCTCAAGCGAAGGCCGATTGGCGCGCGGGGCGCATGAAGCTCCCCGATCTCGACAATGGCGAGTTCATCCCGCTGCCGCCCGATCCACCGCCGACGCCGCCGGCGATGAGTTAGGCTTCCAACGCCGCAATATACGGCAGTCCGCGATAGCGCCCGGCGTCGTCCATGCCGTAGCCGATCAGAAATTCATCCGGCGCATCCCAGCCCACCGCATCGATCGGCTCGCCGACCGATTGCGGTTTGCGCACGAACGCGGCGACCAATGTGCGCGTCGCGCCCTTCGCGGCGAGATGCGCACGGGCGAAGGCGATCGTGCGGCCGCTGTCGAAGACGTCGTCGAGAATGAGCGCCGGCCGGCCTTCGATCGAGCGCGAAATATCGGCGCGCACCACGACCTTGCCCGAGGATTGGCGCGCGTCGCGATAGCTTTCGAGCCAGAGTGAATCATAGAGCGGGTTGCGCCCGCGGCGCGCGAACGCGCGCATTAAATCGGCCGCGAACGGCGTCGCGCCCTGCAGCAGCGCGACCACCGTCCAGCCGTCGTCCACTTCGTGCAATTGATCCGCGAGCGCGTCGACGCGCCTGGCGATTTCGGCTTCGTCGAGAAGGACGCGCAGGCGCGCCTCAGCCATGCCCTTCGGAATCACCGGAGAAGCGGGGTGCGAGTCCGTCGTCGCCGGCGGGGGCCTGGTAGGCATTGTACGCAGCCGGTTCGCCCGTCGCGGCCTCGGAATCAACCGGCTGAGTCAGTTCGAGCGGCGCTTGATGCGCAGCCGCCGGGGTTGCGTGCGCGTTGGCGGCGTTGGCTTCGGCGAAGCTGGCGAACGTCGCTTCCAGATCGACCGCATCCGCAGGCGGGTTTTCGACGCGAATGTGAAACGGCGCGGCGGCGCCCGGCGCGATCGCCGCCGTCTGGATCGCTTGAACGGTATGGTAAATCTCGTTCGATTGTTCGTCCCGCAGCGAAATGCGCACCGGCGGCGCCATCTTGCTGTCGCGGCCGATATTGCGGACTTCGCCGCTCACCACCAGCACAGGCGTCGGGCCGTCGAAATCGCGCTCGACGGCGAGATCATAGAATTCCAGGCCATAGACGTTCACGTCGAGGCCCAGCGCGGCGAACGCGCTGGCCGAACGCGGCCACATCTGGGCGACGTCCTCGCGGAAGACCACCATCCCCGCCGCCGAAGCGGCGATCGCAGCGCCCGTGGCGCCCCAGGCGGCGATGGCCGCGCGCTTGCGCTCCTTCGCCATCCGTTCGGCTTGCTGAGCGCGGAATTTGGCGGCGGCCGACGGCGCGGGCCCTGGCTGCTCGGCGGCGCGACGCAGGCGCTCGACCCGCTCGCGCGTCAGCGGCTCGGACTTTGCACGCTCCGCCCCAGTTTCGCTCGCTCGATCGCTTAGCGTGAGCTGAGGCTCGGCGAACCAGGAGTGACCGCAGGCGGCGCAACGCACGGTACGTCCCGCAGGGCCGATCGCGGCGTCGTCTGCGTAGTATCGGGTTGAACAGGACGTGCAGGTGATGATCATGGTAACGATACGTTCAATGAGAAGCCTGACTGTTCCCCGTGCCTTGATTCTATTGTGGTTGTCCAGTTATGGCGCGGCGGACTAAACCCGAATACGCCTTGTATGAGAGCGGCGTGCTGGCGCAGCTTTCCGATGTAACCGCTGGTTATGCCGGAACGGATGTGCTCATCGGCGTGGATTTCGAGGCGCGCGCCGGGGAAGTAGCGTTCGTGAGCGGCCCGACCGCGGCGGGCAAGACCACGTTTGTTCATGTTTTGCGCCTAGCGCTGCTGCCAAAAGCAGGTCAGGCGATCATCCTGGGAGAGGATGTCCAAAAGCTTAACGGCGCCCAGCGCGCCCGGCTCAAGCGGCGGATCGGCTACATCGCCGAGAATCCGGTTTTCGTCGAAGATTGGAGCGGTTTCGACAATATCGCCGTCGCCCTGAAGCTGGCCGGCCGCAAACCCAGAACCATCGCTGACGACATCGACGAATTGGCCCAATTCGTCGGTCTGACCGACGAGATCACCCAACCATTGCGTTCGCTTTCGAACGCCGCCCGCCGCCGCGTCGCCATCGCCCGGGCGCTCGCCGGGAAGCCGGAGCTGATCCTGGCCGACGACCCCACCTCCGGTCTCTCCCCCGAGGCCGGCCGCCGCGTGGTGCGCCTCCTGGCCGAGATGCGCCGGGTGGGCGCGGCCGTGATCATCACATCACAGGATGAAGGCTTGGCCGAGCACGCGCCCGGCTCGCGCTGGCGCATGGAGCGCGGCCGGCCCGTCCGCGTGGAAGAGCCCGAGGAGGCGGACGCCTGATGGCCCGCCGTCCGTTCGCCGATGCCGACCGCGCCCTCTTTTGGACGCTGGCGATCGCCGCCTTCGCCGCAGCCGCGGTCGGGCTCGCCGCTCGCGCCGTCGATCGCGCCGCGGCGCATTACGAATCCGAGCGACGCAACTACGCCATCGTCCGGGTGATTGCGCCGGAAGGCCCGGACGGCATCGTGCTCGCCACCGCCGCGCTCGTGCATGCCCCGCATGTGGCCGCAGCGACGCCGATGAGTGCCCAGCGCGCCGCGCAATTGCTGCGGCAATGGGGCGGCAACCCGATCGAAGCCGCCGACATGCCGCCGCTGCGGCTGATCGAACTCGAACTCGAACCATCGCCGCCGCAGACCGACGTGACCGGCGACATCACGGCCGCGCTGGCGCGCGACGGGGTCACCGGCGAAGTCGTGCGCGCACCGGAAACGGCCGGCGCCGGCGCGATGGCGGGGCGCGCGCGCGCCGCGGCGCTGTGGGGCTCGGGCGCGTTCGCCATTGTCATGGCGCTCATCATCTCGCTCGCCGCGCGCGGGCTGGCGCAACGACGGCGCGAACTCATGCATGTGCTGGCGGACATGGGCGCAACGCAGCGCCAAGCCGCGCGCCGCGTCGCCGATGAAGCGGCGGTGAAGGGCTTCAGCGCCGGGCTTGTGGGCGCAGCCTGCGCCGCGCTGATCGCGCTTGGGCTTATCTTTTTGCTGGCGCCCAACGCCTCGTTCGCCTCGGTGAAGCAACTCGTTGAGCCTCTCGATGTTCTGCCCTTGGCGCTGACGCCGTTCGCCGCGGCGGTCGCAGCCGCCATGGGCGCCCGCGCCGGCGCCGAATCCTTTTATGCGCAGGCCGCGAGGCTGGCATGAACACGCTCCGGACGTTTTTGTCGCTCGCGTTCGCGGGCATTCTCATCGCGTTCGCGGCAGGCTTCTGGAATTTCGCCGAGGCGGTGCGCCGTCCGGCGCCGCCGGCTCCGCACGCCGACGCCATCGTCGCCTTGACCGGCGGCTCGCTGCAGCGGCTGCAGACGGGCGTGCGCCTTCTAAAGGAAGGCAAAGGCGCGCGGCTTCTGATCTCCGGCGTCAACCGCGATGTAGCCGACCACGAACTTTTCGCCCGCATCGACGTCGACGATCGTCTCGCCCAATGTTGCATCGATCTCGGCCGCAGCGCCGAAGATACGCTGGGCAACGCGTCCGAAACGGCGGACTGGGCGCGCCGGCGCCATTATAAGAGCCTCATCCTCGTCACCGACGATTATCATATGCCGCGCGCGCGCACCGAGTTGTCGCTCGCCATGCCCGACCTACAAATCTACCCATACCCGGTCCGCACACGCTGGACCGATCCCACGCTCTGGCGTAGCGATCTCTCGGCGGCGAGCCGATTGGGCGGGGAATACGTGAAATACCTGATGATCCGTACGCGCGAGGCGCTGATCAGTTTGAGCGGAGCGCACCGCCGCCGCGCCGCCGGCGCCAATCCGAACGCATGAAGACGCTCCGGTCGCTGCTGTTCGTGATCTGGCTCTACGGAGCCATGGTGCTGCTCGGATTGGCGTTCGCGCCGTTCGCGCTCTTCTCCCGCAAGAGCACCTATCTCGCGATGCGCCTGTTCGTGCGCATCGTCCTGTTCGGCCTGCATTGGATTTGCGGCGCGCGCGTGAAATTCGAAGGCCTGGAGCATGCGCCCAAGGGCGGGGCGCTCGTGGCGCTCAAGCACCAATCCATGCTCGACACGCTGTTGCCCCTCTTGTTCCTCGACGAGCCGGCGTTCGTCTACAAGAGCGAATTGGGCAAGTTGCCGGTGTTCGGCTGGTACTTGAAGCGCGCGCACATGTTCGAACTCGATCGCGGCGGCTACGCCACGGCGCTCAAGGCGATGATGCGCGCCGCGCGCGAAGCGGTTGGCGAGAAACGGCAGTTCCTGATCTTCCCCGAAGGCACGCGCCAGGAACTCGATGCGCCGCCCGATTATAAGCCGGGCGTGGCCGCGCTCTACAAGGATCTCAATGTCGGCTGCACGCCGATTGCGCTCAACACCGGCCTCATCTGGCCCGCGCACGGCGTCACGCGCCATGCGGGAACGGCCACCGTGCGCATTCTTCCGCAAATTCCGCCGGGCCTCTCGCGCGATGATTTCATGCGGGAACTCCAAGCGCGCATCGAGAGCGCAAGCCAAGACTTGCTGCCGCCGCATTTGCGACGCACTGAAGCCGCGTGAAGCGTTCGCGTTTTTGGCTCTACGCGCCCTGGGCGCTGTTCCTGCTGCTGGCCGCATGCTGGATCGGCTATTGGTTCGTGCTGGCCAATGGCGCGCAACAGCGCGTGATGGATCTGCTGGCCGCGCAGCGCGCCGCCGGCGCGGAGGCGCAAGTCGGCCGCATCAGCACGCACGGCTTCCCGGTTCTGCTTCGACTGGAACTCGATGACGTCGCCTACGCGCCGCGTCAGCGCAATTGGCGCGCCGCGACCCCCCGGCTCGATCTCAACATCAATGTGCTCAATCCCAATCACCTGATCCTGCAACAGCGCGCGCCGATCAGCATCGATCGCCCGGGCGCGCATGCCGAGATCGACGCCGAAGTGTCGCTCATGAGCTTGCGCATGCAGGGCGCGCAGCTTGCGGAGGCGCGGCTTGAGAGCGATGCGCTGTCGCTTGAGGAGCGCGGGCGCCCGGGCGCGGCGACGGTGCAAAAGCTCGTCGCCGCCATGCGACCCGATCCGCGCGCGGCGACCGACTATCAATTGGCGATCCAGGCGACCGGGCTCCACCTCGCGCGGCCTGTGCGCACGTTCGAACATTTCGGCCAGGACATCGCCCTCGCCAACGCCGCCATCGTGCTGGAGGGCGCCGCTGCTTTGCTCGAACCCGCTGATCCGCTCGAACACTGGCGCGCCGCCGGCGGCACGGCGCGGCTTGAGGGAATGACTCTGAATTGGGGTCCGCTCGAAGCCAATGCGCAAGGCGCGGTCGGCTTGGACGCGCAACATCGTCTGCAAGGCGCGCTGCAAGCGGCGCTGCCGCGTCCATCAGCGGCGCTCAACGCGCTCGCACAAAGTCCCAGCCTCTCCTATCAGCAGAAGAATGCGCTTTCAGTCTTTGCGCTTGGACTCGCCTTCAGCAATCACGATGTGCGCGTGCATCTCGAAGCGGGCGACGGCGTCTTGAAGCTCGAACACGTGCCGGTGCGCACGCTGGCGCCGGTCTACTGATCGCTCTTGTCGCGGCCCCAGTTCGGAGCGGCGGTGTCCTGCCCCGCTTCGATGACTTCGCGGCGCATGCGCCGCGCGCGGTCGAACAGATCATAGAGCACTTTGCCGTCGCCCCAGCGGATCGCACGCTGCAACGCCGCCAGATCTTCGGTGAAGCGCCCCAGCACCTCGAGCACGGCGTCCTTGTTGTTCAGGAACACGTCGCGCCACATGGTCGGATCGGAAGCAGCGATACGGGTGAAATCACGAAAGCCCGAAGCGGAATATTTCACCACTTCGCCTTCGGTGACACTCTCCAGGTCTTCGGCCATGGCGACGATGTTGAAGGCGATCAGGTGCGGCAGATGGCTCGTCACCGCCAGCACGACGTCATGGCGATCGACGTCCATGCGCTCGACATTGGCGCCAAGCGCGAGCCAGAACGCCTGCAGCTTATCCACCGCCCGAGCGTATTCGGGACGAGCATCCGGCAGCGGCGTGATGATCTGCCAACGGCCATGGAACAGTGAGGCGAAGCCCGCGTCCGGCCCCGAATGCTCGGTGCCGGCGAGCGGGTGGCCGGGCACGAAGAACGCATGCGCTGGGATGTGCGGCGCGATTGCGTCGACAACCGCGCGCTTCACCGAGCCGGTGTCGCTGACGATCGCGCCCGGCTTCAGTGCGTCTTTGATCGAAGCCGCAGCTTCGCCCATCGCGCCGACGGGCGCGGCGATGACGACAAGGTCCGCGTCACGCACGGCGTCCGCTGCGGTGTCGAACACGTCGCCGAGTTTCAGCTCACGCGCGCGAACGCGCACGGCTTCATTGGCGTCATAGAGCGCAACGGCTCCCGCCGCGCCGCTCTCGCGCGCGCCATGCGCGATCGACGAGCCGATCAGGCCGATGCCGAGAATGGCGATGCGATCCAAGACTTTCATGCGCGCATGAATTCACGCAACGCCGCAAGCGCGCCGTCATTCTGCTCGACCGTGCCGATCGTCATCCTCAGTGCATCGGGAAAGCCGTAGCCCTTCATGGCGCGGAGGATATAACCGCGCTTGCGCAGATGCGCGTCGGCCTCCGCCGCCTTGCCCGGCGCGAAATGCACCAGCACGAAATTGCCGACGCTTGGCGTGACTTCGAGGCCCATCGCTTCAAGCGCTTCGGTCACACGCGGCAGCTCGCGCGCATTGTGATCAGCGGTCTTATCCAGGAATTCCTGATCCTGGATCGCGGCGACGCCGGCCATCATTGAAGGAATCGCCACATTGAACGGCCCACGCGTGCGATTGAGCGCGTCGATCACCACGGGCGGCCCGTAAGCCCAACCAAGCCGCGCCGAGGCCATGCCGTAAATCTTCGAGAACGTGCGCGTCATGATCACGTTCTCGGTTTCGGCGGCGAGTTCGAGGCCGGAAGAATAATCGTTGCGCCGTACATATTCGGCGTAAGCCGCATCGATCACCAGCAGCACGTCTTCCGGCAGACCGGCCTGCAAGCGGCGCACTTCCGAGAACGGCAGGTAGGTCCCGGTCGGGTTGTTCGGATTGGCGATGAACACGATCTTGGTGCGGGGGCTGACAAGCGCCAGCATCGCATCGACGTCGGCCGTCAGCCCGCACCTGGCTTCGCGCACAATGGCGCCCGATTGATGCGCGGCGATGGCGTAGATCGAAAATGCGTGCTCGGGGACGATGATCTCGTCGCCCGGTTCGAGAAAGGCGCGCGCGAGCAAAAAGAAAATCTCGTCGGAGCCAGCGCCGCAAATGATGCGCGACGCATCGAGCCCATAGCGCGCCGCGATCGCCTCCCGCAGCACGCGCGCTGAGCCCTCGGGATAGATGTGCAGCTTGTCGGCGGCGGCGATGTAAGCGGCTTTCGCTTTCGGGCTCGGCCCAAACGGATTTTCGTTGGAGGCGAGCTTCACCGGCTTTTCGATGCCGGGCAAAACAGACTCGCCGCCCTTGTAGGGCTCGATCGCAGCAATCGCGGGCAAGGGTTTAGGCGGCATCGGCTTTCTTCGTGGAAGACGCGTGAGCGTTAGATCAGACGCGGGCGTAGGAGCCCAGCACGCGCACGCCGTCAAGGCCGGAGCGCGCCATCGCCGCCACACGCGGGTCGTCATGGGCGACAAAGCCGTTGATCCGGATCAGCGCCTTGGGCTCGGAACGGGCGACTTCCTTGCCGACGAAGCCCACATCCGCCAAGGCCCGCTGCGCGCGGTGGTGGCGGTCCTGCACGAACAGGATGGTCACATCCTGCCCCGCGGGCTCGGGCTCCATGGCCGCGAACACCGCCGCCTCTGGGTCGCTCTCCGTCGCGCCGTTCACCGGCAAAGCCGCGACCAGATAGAGGCCATGGAATTTCGATTCCGACAGAAGCGGCCACCAAGAGCCGACGCCCGGCGCCGCCAGCCACGGCGTCACCGCGACCGAATTCGGCTCCGACGCGGCGCGGGTCAGCACCTCGCGCGGATCGTCGCCGCGGTGAATACGCGTACGCGCGCCGAAATGGCGTCGCGCCACGTCGAACAGGCGCGTGCCCTCGCGCGGGCCGCCGCCCACCAGAATGTCCACAGGCCCCCGCCGACGCACATTGGCGCCGATCAGCACCCGCCAGAGCTCCACCACGAGATCGGGCTCGATCTCATCCGGGGCTTGGGCGATCAGCCGCCGCAACAGCGCCACCTCCCGCGCCGGCCGGATCGGCAAGCTCGAACCTTCGCCTTCTTTCAACAGCTTAAGTCCGTCGCCCAGGCGCACGCGCTGGGCCAGCAGCTCCAGCATGGCATTGTCGACCTTATCCATCTCCGCGCGGACGGCGGCGGCTGGATCCGGTTCTGGGCTCGGAATGGGCGCGGGTTCGCTCATTGGCGCGAACATATCGGAACTGTGACACAATCGCCAACCGCCCGCCCCAGTTGAGGCATGTCGGGCAGCGTGCAACCCGCAGAGTGGAACCGCGACCGCTGCGTCACTCGCCTGGACCGCTCTCTAGGGGGTGCGCACTTCGCGACGCACGCTATAAGTGCCCCCAATATGATTCAGGCAGCGAGTGCGGCGGCGGCGAAGCTCAGTGCGGCTGGGGGTTTACGGACCCTGCAATTCGACGCGTCCACGCCTTTGCAGCTCTCCAGCGGTGCGGTCATTTCGCCGCTGACGATCGCCTTCGAGACCTACGGCCAGTTGAACGCAGACAAATCCAACGCCGTGCTGGTGTGTCATGCTTTGACCGGCGACCAGTTCGTCGCCAGCCCCAATCCGGTGACCGGGCGTCCCGCCTGGTGGCCGCGCATCGTCGGCCCGGGCCGGCCGATCGACACCAACCGCTTCTACGTCATCTGCGCCAACATCCTGGGCGGCTGCATGGGCACGACGGGGCCCGCCTCCGTGGCGCCAGACGGCCAGCCCTACGGCCTGCGCTTTCCCGGCATCACCGTTGCGGACATCGTCCGCGCCCAGTCGATGCTCATCGAAGCGCTGGAAATCCCCGATCTCTTCCTGGTCATCGGCGGCTCGATCGGCGGCATGCAGGCGCTGCAATGGGCGAGCGCCTACCCCAAGCGGGTGTTCGCCTGCGCGGCCATCGCCTGCGCGGCGCGCCACTCAGCGCAGAACATCGCTTTCTACGAAGTCGGACGCCAGGCGATCATGGCCGATCCGGATTGGCGCAACGGCGAATATCTGGCGCAAGGCGTGCGTCCGGCGAAGGGCTTGGCCGTCGCGCGCATGGCCGCGCACATCACCTATCTTTCCGAGCAAAGCCTCAGACGAAAATTCGACCGCCAATTGCAGGGCCGCGAAAAGTTCTCCTTCGGCTTCGACGCGGACTTTCAGGTCGAGAGCTATCTTCGTCATCAGGGTTCGAGCTTCGTCGATCGCTTCGACGCCAATTCATATCTCTACATCACGCGCGCCATCGACTATTTCGATCTGGGCTCGGATTTCGGCGGCGCTCTCGCCAACGCCTTCCAAGGCAGCGCGGCGAAGTTCTGCGTCTTCGCGTTTTCCAGCGATTGGCATTATCCCCCGGAGGACAATCGTCAGATCGTCCGCGCCTTGATCGCGGCGGGCGCGGAGGCCTCGTACGTCGAGGTCGAGACCGACAAGGGCCACGACGCTTTTCTGCTCGAAGAGCCCGCCTTCGAAGGCGCGTTGACCGGCTTCATCGATTCAGCCGCTTCGGCGCGCGGGCTGCCGCTCAATGGCGAGGCGCGCTGATGGCTGTCGTCGAAACGCTGCCGCGCGCCCAAACGCGCGAAGTGACGCTGAGCAAGGTCCGCACCGACCACGCGGTGATCGCCGGCATGGTGCGCAACGGCGCGAAAGTGCTGGATGTCGGCTGCGGCGACGGCGCGCTCCTGCATCTGCTGGCGCGCGAGCGCGGCGTCAAAGGCCGGGGCATGGAGCTTTCCCAGGCCGGCGTGAACGCCTGCGTCGCCAAGGGTCTCTCGGTCGTGCAAGGCGACGCCGACCGCGATCTTTCCGACTACCCGGACGATTCCTTCGACTACGTGATCCTGTCCAAGACCATCCAGGCCGTGCGCCATCCGCGCTCGGTGCTGAAGGAACTGTCGCGCATCGGCGAGCGCGTCATCGTCTCGCTGCCGAATTTCGGCCATTACCGCGTGCGGCTGCAACTTCTTGCCAGCGGGCGCATGCCGAACACGGCGAGCTTACCCAATCGCTGGTGCGAAACCGAAAACCTGCATCTCTGCACCGTGCGCGATTTCGCCGAGCTGGCGCGCGAGCTTCATCTCGATATCGAGCGCGCGGTGCCGATCAGCGGCGGTCAAGCCGGCGCGCC
>DASZSK010000164.1:0-14321 GCA_035548735.1 Caulobacterales bacterium
CACGATGAGCGCATCATAAAGTTGCGGGTAAGCTTGCCGCTCAGCAGAGGCGCCGCGCACCAGCGCGATCGCCGAGGAAAGCCCCGCGAGCGCCAGCGGATCGTCGAGCAATTTGGTGGCGTGCGGCTCGATCAGTTCAAGCGGATTGAAGAAGCCGAGTTGATCCGCGAGGCGGGCCTTCCATCCCGCGCGCACGACATTGCCGGCTTGCAGCGACGGCAGCGCGCGCCGTCCGCCATGTACGACGCCGCCGAAGCGGCCATGCTCGCGTGCAAACACTTCCGCGACGAGCTTGCCTTCGCCGAAATGGCGCGCGCCCAGCACGATGGCGTCGTCCTGCCATTCCATGTCAGGCTTCGAAGTCGAGCCCGAGGGCGTGATAGAGCGCGCGCTCCTCCGTCCAGTTCTCCCGCACTTTCACGTGAAGGAAGAGATGCACGCGGCGCTCGAAGGCGGCTTCCATTTCCTTGCGCGCGGCCTCGCCGATCGTCTTGATCGTTTGGCCTTTGGCGCCGATGGCGATCTTGCGCTGGCTCTCGCGCGCGACGAACACGACCTGGTCAATCTTCACCGAACCGTCGCCGCGTTCCTCCCAGCTCTCTGTCTCCACCGTGAGTTCGTAGGGCAACTCGTCGTGGAGGCGCAGCATCGCCTTTTCGCGCGTGATTTCGGCCGCCAATACCCGCTGCGGCGCGTCGGCGGTCTGATCCTCCGGAAACAGCCAAGGATGCAGCAGCGCACGTTCCGCAAGCGTGTGAGACAAGTCCTTCACGCCGTCGCCCGTGCTCGCGGAGATCATGAAGACGTCGGTGTAAAGGCCCTGCTCGGTCAAGGCGCGCGTGATCTCCAGCAGCGCCGGACGCGGCACGGCGTCGACCTTGTTCAAGACGAGGATCGAAGCGCGGCCCATCTCCTTGAGCCGCTGGGCGATGCGGCGCGTATCTTCCACGGCGCGTTGCGCGCCGGCGTTGCGTTCTTCCGTGGGCAGATGCGCCGCCGCATCGACGACATGCACCACGGCGTCAGCGCCTTCGAGCGCAGCCCACGCCGCGCTCACCATGGCCCGATCGAGCCGGCGGCGCGGCGCGAATACGCCGGGCGTGTCGATCAGCACGATCTGCGCGTCGCCATGCATGGCGACGCCGCGGAGGGTGGTTCGCGTCGTCTGGACCTTGTGCGTCACCGCAGCGACCTTGGCGCCGACGAGCCGGTTCACCAGCGTCGACTTGCCGGCGTTTGGCGCGCCCAGAATGGCGACAACGGCGCAGCGCTGGTCGGAAAGCTCAACCATCGGCGCCCACCTCAGCCAGAAACGCAGCCGCGGCCGCGCGTTCGGCCTCGCGCTTGGAGCCGCCGACGCCGCGCGTCGGCGCATAACCCTCGACGCGGGCTTCCACCGCGAAGCGCGGGGCGTGTTCGGGACCAGTACGTTCCATCAGCTCATATGTAAGCGTTCGTTTCTTCGCTGCAGCCCATTCTTGCAACGCAGTTTTCGCGTCACGCGGCAGACGCTGCACCGCATCGAACGCCTCGCCCCAGAATTTCAGCACGAAAGCCCGCGCTGGTTCAAACCCGCCGTCGAGATAAAGTGCGGCGATGACCGCCTCGCAGGCATCCGCCAGAATCTGCTCTTTTTCACGCCCGCCCTGCTGGGCCTCTGATGGCGACAGCTTGAGGGCAGGCCCGAGTTCAGCCCTGCGCGCCGCGCGCGCACACGCGGCGCGATTGACGAGCGCGTTGAGCCGCGGCGCAAGGCCGCTCTCGCCGGCGTCCGGAAAACGCACGCAAAGCTGCTCGGCCACGATGAGGCCAAGCACGCGGTCGCCCAAAAACTCCAGGCGCTCGTAACTACGCTGCGCCTTGGACTGCGCTGTCAACGCGCTCGCATGCGTCAGCGCCTCCGCCAAAAGGTCGCGATCGTTGAAGCGATAGTCGAAATGCGCTTCGAGCGCCGCGAAATGAGCTTCGGATTTTCGCGCGCTCAATGCCGCCTCAGTGCACCGGCTTTAAGAAGCGATCGCCGCGGAAGCCCGTGATCAGCGTCCACGGCTGAAAGATCGACGTGGAAGAGTTGAACGACGTGATGACGAACTGCGCAGGGCCGACCAGGTTGTCGAGGGGCACATAGCACTCGTCATAGCCGGCGCAATTGTCGCCCTGGGCCATCGAGGCGGACATGTGCCCGAACTGAACGCGGCTGTCGGAGGAATTGTCGCGGTTGTCGCCCATCATGAAATAGTGACCGGCCGGCACGGTATACACGCCGGTATTGTCGAGTTGGCCGGTATCGCCTTCTTGCTCGTAAATAAGGTGCGCCACCCCGTTCGGCAGCGTCTCGCGATAGGCCGGCACTTGCTCTGTGTAGCCGGCGTCGTTGGTGTGGCTGACGAGGCCGAGCGATTCACGCGGCACAAGCTGGTCGTTAATGTAGAGGCGGCCCGCGCGCATCTGGATGCGATCTCCCGGCAAGCCGATGACGCGCTTGATAAAATCCTTCTCCGGCTCGGGCGATGGGCGAAACACGACGACGTCGCCGCGCTTCGGCTCGCGCCCAAACAGACGCCCGTGCGGCAGCAGCCCCTCGAGCGGCGCGAACGAGTATCGGCCGTAGCCGTAGGACCACTTGGTGACGACGATATAGTCGCCGACCTCGAGCGTCGGGACCATCGAACTCGATGGAATGCGGAACGGCTGGGCGATGGTGAAGCGGATCGCCATGGCGAGCATCAGCGCATAGACGATGGTGCGCACGTTCTCCCAAAACACTCCCATGGGAGAGGACGTGGAGCTGGAATTCGAGGTCATCGTCGTCATGCGTTTCTCGCTTGGAGCAGTTCAGCCCGAGTTCGCAGCGTCTTGCGTCCGAACCTGCTCTGGTTATTCCCCAGCCGCTCCCCAGCGGCGATTGGCGCTATTCTGGTCCACCCTAACCCGGCGGCCGGGCGGTTTCGGGCTGAATTGACGCCAACTCGGCCGAAATAATGACAAAGCTGAGAGCAAGGGGATAGTCGTCCGTCAAGCTCACGTGAATGTGCGGCTGCAGCCCAGGCGGGATGAGTTGGGCGAGGCGCGTGGCCGCCCCCCCGGTCAGGTGCAACGTGGGCTGGCCCGAGGGCAGGTTCACCACGCCCATATCCCGCCAAAAGACCCCCCTCGAAATCCCGGTTCCTAACGCCTTGGCGCACGCCTCCTTGGCCGCGAACCGTTTGGCGTAACTCCCCGCCCGCTGGTTCGGCCGCCGTTCGGAGCGGGCCCGCTCCGTTTCTGTGTACACGCGAGAGATGAATCGGTCGCCAAAACGCTCCAGCGTCTGCTCGATCCGGCGGATGTCGCAGATGTCGGACCCCAGACCAATAATCACGACCGGGCCGCGTCCATGCGCCGGCGCATCTCCGTCACGGCCGGGCCAAGGCCCGAGAATATCGCCTCGCCGATCAGAAAGTGGCCGATATTCAGCTCCCGGACCTGCGGTAGCGCAACCAGGGGCGTCACGCTTTCGAAGGTGATCCCGTGGCCGGCGTGGATTTCGAGGCCCTTCGCGGCGCCGGCCTCAGCCGCCTCGCGGACCTTGGCGAACTCCTCTTCGGCCTCGGGATCGCCCCGCTCCAACGCCTCGCAATAGGCGCCGACGTGGAGTTCGACCACCGGTGCTCCCAGCGCCTCGGCGACGGCGATCTGAACCGGGTCCGGATCGATGAACAGCGAAACGCGAACACCCGCGTCCTTCAGGGCGCGCACGTAGGGCGCCACATGGTTGTGCCCGGCCGCGACATCGAGCCCGCCTTCGGTCGTGCGCTCCTCGCGCCGCTCCGGCACCAGACAACAGGCATGGGGCAGCACGCGCAGGGCGATGGTCAGCATCTCCTCGGTGCAGGCCATCTCCAGGTTGATCGGCAAGGGAATGGCGCGCGACAGGCGCAGTAAATCTTCTTCCCGCATGTGGCGGCGGTCTTCGCGGATATGCAGCGTGATGCCGTCCGCGCCTGCGGCCGCCGCGATCTCGGCGGCGCGCACCGGATCGGGATGGGTCCCGCCGCGCGCATTCCGGATGGTGGCGACGTGGTCAATGTTCACGCCGAGGCGGACGCGCTCGCCCATCACGCCGCGAGCCCGCGGCTGCCCGGCTTCACGGCCGGCAGCGCCGCCAATTCAGGCGGTAAGGCGTCGGCCGGATAGGCCGGCGCCGTCACCTGAGCCAGCGAGACGAGCTTTGCGCCAATGTCGGCCTTGCCGCCGGAGCGATCGATCAGACATGCGGCGCCGACGAGTTGGCCATGCCCGCGGATCGCATCGAGACACTCGCGCGAGGAGAGGCCGGTGGTGACGACATCCTCCACCATCAACACGCGATCTTGCGCCCCGATCGTGAACCCTCGCCGCAATTGGAATTTGCCCTGCTCGCGTTCGACGAACATCGCCCGCGCTCCAAGATGACGCGCCGTCTCATAGCCCGGAATAATCGCCCCCACCGCCGGCGAGACCACGACATCGATCTTGCCGAACGCCGCGCGGGCCTTCTCGGCCAGCGCCTTGCACAAACGTTCCGTCCGCGCCGGATCCATGAAGACGATATTCTTCTGGAAAAACACCGGACTGTGCAGGCCGGACGAGAGTATGAAATGGCCTTCGAGCAGAGCGCCGGCGGCGCGGAACTCGCTGAGCACTTCGTCTTGCGTCATCCCCGCACCCTCTCAACTTCCTTCACCGACTTGTTCGTGCGCATCGCCGCAAGAATGTTCGTGAGATGGCGCGCATCCGCAACCTCGACGTCGAACACCATGTCGACAAAATCCAAACCGCGATGCGGCAGCTTCAAATTGATGATGTCGCCTTCGTTTTCGGCGATGATCCGGCAGAGATCGGCCAATACGCCGCGCGCGTTTTCCACCGTCGCCTGAATACGGCCGACGGAAAGCGTGCGCGCCAGCGCCGTCTGCGTCCAGGCGAGATCCACCCAAGCCTGATTTGAATCCTCGAACGCGGCGAGGCGCTCGCAGTCGATCGTATGGATCACGATGCCCTTGCCGGGCTCCTGCACGCCGATGATGCGATCGCCTGGGATCGGCGAGCAGCAATCGGCGAAATGCAGGGCGACGCCCGGCGTCAACTGGCCGCCTTTCACGTAGAGACGCGCCTTCTCCATCTCCATCGGCCGACGCTTCTCGTCTTTGCGAACTTTCTCATCGAGGCCGGGAAACGCCGCGACCGCGACTGCTGTCGCCTTCAGGCTGCCTTCGCCGACGGAGACAAACAATTCTTCCTCGTCTTCCTTGCCGAGCCGTTCGGCGGCGTCGGCAAGCGAGGTCTGCGCAAGGTCATGGCCATAGCGATGCAGTGCGTGCGCCACAAGTTCGCGGCCGAGCTTGGCGAATTCCTCGCGCCGCACATGCCGTTCGAGCCGGCGCTGCGCCGACTTGGCGCGCCCGGTCTTGGTCAACGCCTCCCAGCCGGGCACCGGGGCCGGACGGTCGGCCGTCAGCACTTCGACCACGTCGCCATTGCGCAAAACAGTGCGCAGAGGACGCTCCGCGCCGTTCACTTTCACGCCGATGCAACGATCGCCGATGCCGGAATGAACGGCGTAAGCAAAATCGAGCGGCGTCGCCCCTTGCGGCAGAGCGATCAGAAGCCCCTTCGGCGTAAACGCGAAGACGTGATCCTGATACATTTCGAGCTTGGCGTGCTCGAGAAATTCTTCCGGGTCTCCGCCATGTTCGGCGATTTCCAGCAGCGAGCGCGTCGCCTCACGCGCATCGAGCCCGGCGTTCGCGGCCTGCTCTTCGTCAAAGCCGTAGGTTTCGTTCTTGTAGCGCCAATGCGCGGCGACGCCGTTCTCGGCGACCTGATCCATCTCCTCGGTGCGAATCTGAATCTCGACGCGCACGTTGCCGGGACCGATCACCGTCGTATGAATCGAGCGATAGCCGTTCGGCTTCGGGTTGGAGATGTAGTCCTCAAGCTGATCGGGCACGCAACGCCACGTCTGGTGCACGAGCCCCAGCGCGCGGTAGCACGCATCCGGATTGGCCACGATGACGCGAAACGCATAGACGTCGGCGAGATCGGAAAACTCGATGCTCTTGCGCTGCAGCTTCTTCCAAATCGAATAGGCCTGCTTCTCGCGGCCGAACACGCGAGCCTCGATCCCGGCGAACTCGAATACCTGCATAATCGTCTCGATGATGATCGCGACGTTGGCGCCTTTTTCGTGCCGCAGCTGCTCCAGACGATTGTTGATGGCGCTCTCGGCATCCGGGAACGCTTCGTGGAAAGCCAGGCTTTCCAATTCGCGCGCCATCCGCTCCATGCCGATGCGGCGCGCCAGCGGGCCATAAATCTCCAGCGTTTCGAGTGCAATCCGGCGACGCTTGGCTTCATTCGGCACGAATTTCAGCGTGCGCATGTTGTGCAGGCGATCCGCCAGCTTCACCAACAGCACGCGGACGTCGCGCGACATGGCGAGAATGAACTTCTGCAGATTTTGCGCCTGCCGGTTCTTCTCGGAGATGAGTTCGAGCTGCGAGAGCTTGGTTACGCCTTCGACGAGATCGGCGATCTGCTCGCCGAACATGCGCGAGATTTCTTCGCGCGTGGCTTCGGTGTCCTCGATCGTGTCGTGCAGCAGGCCGGCGACGATCGTCGCAGTGTCCAGCTTGTAGTCCGTGAGGATGCCCGCGACCTCGATCGGGTGCGCGAAATACGGGTCGCCGGAGTGCCGCTTCTGACTTCCGTGCTTCGACGTCGCATAGACGTAGGCGCGGTTGATGAGATTTTCGTCGGCGTTCGGATCGTAAGCGCGCACGCGCTCCACCAGTTCGAACTGGCGCAGGAAGCGCGCGCGTCGCGGCGGCGTATTTTGAGGCGCGTCTTCGGGAGCGCCGGCGGTGGAAGGCGCAGGCGCAGCGGCGACGCCGTCGCCGCTCACGAGGTCAGTACCGTTCGTCGCGCTGGGCTTCGGCTTCGGCCTGGAGCGCGCGCAGAACGTCCTCTTCGCTCGACTCCACCGGCGCGGTCAGCGCCAGGCGATCCTGCTCGTCCTCGGCCTGAGCCGTAGGCTGCACGTCCTGGTAGAGCATGACGAGGCTGTCGCGCACATCATCCGGGCGGACCGCGTTTTCGGCGATTTCCCGGAGCGCCACGACCGGGTCTTTATCCCGATCGCGCTCGACCAGCGGCTCGGAGCCCGAGGAAATATTCCGGGCCCGGTGCGCAGCCAGCAGCACCAGGGAAAACCGGTTCGGGACCTTATCGACGCAATCTTCAACGGTGACGCGGGCCAAAGCGCATCCTCTTTCGTGGGTTTCGGGGAGCGGAGCGCTCTACTTAGTCGTCTTGGGGCAATTGCGCAACGTGACCCGGCAACGCTCCCAGGCGCCGAATCCGCTGATGCTCAACCTTGCGGAGCAACGCCGCCACCGGCGCATGGGTAACAGGATGACGCCAGTCGGGATCCAACTCGGCCAAAGGCGCGAGCACGAAAGCGCGCTCATGCATGCGCGGATGCGGTGTTATAATACCGCCATCCGCGGAAACAATCCCCGCGAAGTCGACGATATCCAAGTCGAGCGTCCTGGGACCCCAATGAACGCTGCGGGTCCTGCCGAACGCGTGTTCGGTCGCGGCCAGCTGGTCGTAAAGTTCCTCAGGCGTGCGCGTTCCCACATCGAGCAGTGCGACGGCGTTTACGTAATCGGGTTGTTCGCCGCGCGGCTGCGCTTCACTTTCCCACGCGCTTGAAAC
This sequence comes from Caulobacterales bacterium, assembly GCA_035548735.1. Classification (GTDB taxonomy): domain Bacteria; phylum Pseudomonadota; class Alphaproteobacteria; order Caulobacterales; family Aquidulcibacteraceae; genus Vitreimonas. The sequence continues at coordinate 7,741 of DASZSK010000164.1, forward strand.
GGCGCGCACCAGAACGCCGCGCGCCGAAATCGATCCAAGCGCCTGTGACAGCAGATCGGCGCCAGAGACGCCGCCAAACGGCATGTTGGTTCCCAGTGCAACAAAAGCGCGAGGCATGTCGTTCTGCATAGAATCAACTTGATCGGCGAATTAGGGTCGGCCGAGGAAAACCACAATGACGATCACGCTAGACCGCCTCGTTCATCCGAGCGAACGCTTTGCCCTGTTCATCGACGGCGCCAATCTCTACTCCGCCGCCAAGAGCCTCGCTTTCGACATCGACTACCGAAAACTTTTGGACGAGTTCAAGCAACATGGTCGCTTGATCCGCGCCTATTACTATACCGCGCTTGTCGAAGATCAGGATTTCTCGCCGATCCGCCCACTTGTCGATTGGCTGGACTATAACGGCTACACACTCGTCACGAAGCCGGCCCGTGAGTTCACCGATTCGACAGGCCGCCGTCGCTTCAAGGGCGACATGGATGTCGAGATCACCGTCGACATGCTGCAGGCCGCGACTTTCGTCGATCACGTGCTTCTTTTCTCCGGCGATGGGGACTTCGTGGCGGTGGTCGAGGCGCTGATGCGCAAAGGCGTGCGCGTCACGGTGGTGTCCACCATCAAGTCCACGCCGCCCATGATCGCCGACGACCTTAGGCGGGCGGCCGACACGTTCGTCGATCTGGCCGATTTGAGCGCGCTCATTGGCCGTCCGCCCCGCGAGCGCAACGGCGGACGCTATGAAGAGGCCGAAGAATATGATGATGAGGAGCGGTGACCGATTCACCGCCCGAAGCCCCCAGAAACTGCCCGCTTTGCCCTCGCCTGGTCGACTACCGCAAAGCCAACGCACGCGCTGAACCGACCTGGTTCAACGGCCCCGCACCCTCTTTCGGCGGCGACGAGGCCAAGCTGCTCATCGTCGGCCTTGCGCCGGGAAGGACTGGCGCTAACCGCACCGGGCGCCCCTTCACCGGGGACTATGCCGGCGAGTTGCTGTATGGGACGCTGAAAAAGTACGGCTTCGCCCGCGGCGAATATCGCGCCGATCCAAACGACGGGTTCACGCTGGTCAACGCGATGGTCACCAACGCCGTGCGTTGCGCGCCGCCTGAAAACAAGCCGACGCCAGAGGAGATCAAGACGTGCCGTCCCTTCCTGGCGGCCCGGATTGCCGCTCTTCCCAAGCTCAAGGTCATCCTGGCGCTCGGCAGCATCGCGCATGAAAGCGTGCTGCGCGCGTTTGCGCTCAAGCCAACATTCGCGAAATTCGCACACGGATGCGAGGCGCGAGTAGCACCCCATCTCATGTTGATCTCGAGCTATCATTGCTCGCGCTACAACACCCAAACGGGCCGACTGACAGCGCCTATGTTTGAAAGCGTAGTCGAGCGCGCGAAGACGCTCGTTCGCTCTGCTTAGGGCGCAAGCCCGTACCCGGCATAGACCTGAGCCAGTTCTTCATTCTGCTGCAGCGCCGCCTGCATGTCCGCCTGCCCCTCCTCGGTGCGCCCGAGGCGAAGCGCGGCGAGCCCCCGGCCATACAGCGAGTGCGTCATGTGTTCGTTCTGTTTCACTGCGGCGTTGAAGTCGGCGAAGGCCGCCTCGAACTCTCCCAGCTGCAAATGCGCGAGGCCGCGACTGTCGAGGAAACTGGCGCTGTTCGGCGCCATGGTGAGAGCACGATCGCAATCCGCCAACGCAAGATCGAGCGCACGACGCGCCTTGGCGCGAATCCAGCAGCGATCGTTGAACATGTATGCGACCGGTGCGAGATCGATGGCGGTGTTCATGTCGGCGATGGCGTGCGCGTAGTCAGCCAGATCCTCGTCATAAATGGTGGCGCGCGCGCCGTAATTGCTGGCGGCGTTCGGCTGAAGGCGGATCGCCGCGCTAATGTCGGTCAGGGCCCGCCGCGCATCGCCATGACGGCGATAGAATGAGCTTCGTTCCTGGTACGCATTGGCGTCCGATGGATAGGCGGCGATCGCCGCGTCATAATCCGCCAGCGCCTCGTTCTCTTGATCGAGGTCCTCACGCAGATAGCCGCGCTGCACGAGCGCATCCGCGCGCTGTTGGGGGCTGAGCTTTGCGTTGGCGAGATAACGGGTGCACGCGGCGACCTGATCCGCCGGCGCCGCATCCTCGTCCTCAATGCACTGACTGCGCTGCGCCTCAACCGGGTCGGGCGACTGTGCGCACGCAGCCGCTGTGGCAAGCAGAAGCGCAATCAGTGCGGCGCGCATCAGCCCTTATCCCGCAAGAGACGCGATTGCTGGCGCTTCCAATCCCGGTCCTTCGTTGCGGCCCGCTTATCGTGCGCCTTCTTGCCGCGCGCCAGTGCGAGCTCAAGTTTCGCCACGCCACGCTCGTTGAAATAGAGCTTGAGCGGGGCAAGCGTGCGCCCTTCGCGCTCGACCGCGGCTCGCAGCTTGCTCAGTTCTCGCCCGCGCACCAGGAGCTTCCGCGGCCGACGCGGATCGTGGTTGAACTGCGCCGCGGGCGCGTATTCCGGGATATACGCGTTGACGAGCCAGAGCTCGCCCTTTTCCGGGCTCGCATAACTTTCCGCGATGTTCGCTCGGCCGGCGCGCAGCGCCTTCACTTCGGTGCCGAGCAATTGGATGCCCGCCTCGATGGTCTCCTCGATCAGATAATCGAAGCGAGCGCGACGATTTTCCGCAACCAGCTTGCGTTCGCTCACAGGAGCCCCGCCTCCACCATCGCTTCGCGGATTTGCGCTTTCGCCCCGTCGCTCGGCGCAAGGATGGGCAGGCGCACTTCGTCCGTGCACAAGCCGAGCAGGGAGCACGCGTACTTGGCTGGCCCGGGGCTCGGTTCGACGAACAGCGCCTTATGCAGCGGCGCCAGCTTGTAGTCGATCTCACGCGCCGTCTCGAAGGCGCCCTGCAAAGATGCTTCCTGCAGCTGCGAGCAGAGCTTGGGCGCGACGTTCGCCGTCACTGAAATACACCCCTTGCCGCCAAGCGCGTTGTATCCGACCGCCACCGGATCGTCGCCGCAGAGCTGAATGAAGTCTTCGCCACACGCACGCCGCTGCCGCGCCACGCGCGCCAGATCCCCGCCGGCGTCTTTCAGGCCGACGATGTTCTTGAGCTTCGCCAGGCGTCCCATCGTCTCGACGCTGATATCCACGACCGAGCGGCCTGGGATGTTGTAGAGAAAGATCGGAATGTCCACGGCGTCGTTGATCGCCTTGAAGTGGGCGTAGAGCCCGTCCTGGTTGGGCTTGTTGTAATAGGGCGAGACGGAGAGGATCGCATCGGCGCCCACTTCCTTGGCGTGCCGCGCCAGGCCAATGGCTTCCTCGGTTGAGTTCGAGCCGGCGCCCGCGATCACCGGGACTTTTCCGCCCGCCGCTTCGACGCAGAGCGCCACGACGCGACGATGCTCGTCATGGCTCAACGTGGCGCTTTCCCCCGTTGTGCCGCAGGGCACGAGCGCATGCGAGCCCTCGGCGATCTGCCGCTCCACGAGGGCCTGAAACGCCCGTTCATCTACGATTCCGTTCCGGAACGGCGTGATGAGGGCGGGAATCGATCCGTGAATCATTGGCAACACGCTAAGAAATCGGCTGAGCTTGGCGCAATTCCTGCCACACTGTCGGCGCAGGTTAAAGTGAGGCGCGCCGGCGCTGCGCCGGACGTGCTAAACTGGGATTCGAGGCCGCGTGGCGTGCGAAAGAGGCGGAGGGCGCCCATGCATAGTGTAACGTTCGTCCGCGTCGCCCTTGTCGCGGCAGCGTCGAGCATCCTGCTCGCAGCCTCCAGCACGGCTCAAACCCAGGTCGCCGACGTCACGCAGCCTGTGGCTGCACCCGCGTACGTAGCGCCGCCGCCACAGCCCAACGCCGCCGAGATGATGCGCCTCCGGGACGGCCTCGCCGCCGCTGATGCGGGCGATTGGGCGGGCGAGGCGTCGCTCCGGGACCAGGCGGTCGATCCCCTCGTCCGCCACATCCTCCAGTGGCGTTTCGCCTCGTCCAACGACGCGCCGCTTTATTTTGACGACATCGCCGGGGCCCTGCGCGACCTGCAAGGATGGCCGGGACGCACCGCGATGCGCACGCGCGCCGAGCAAGCCATCTACGACTCGCGTCTGACCCCCAATGACCGGATCGCCTTCTTGCGTCAGGACGGCGGGCCAGTATCCGGCGACGGGCGCATCGCGCTCGCCATTGCGCTTCGGCAGGCCGGTCAACGCAGCGAAGCCAGCGACGTTGCGCGCGCGGCGTGGCGCCAGGACAGTCTGACGCCGACCGCGGAAGCCGCGGCGGCGGACAATTTCGCTCCCGTCTTCAGTCAGGACGATTATGCCGCTCGCGTGAACATTCTCGTCTGGCGCGGCGAGCGCAGCGCGGCGCAACGGCTCTATTCGCACATCAGCGCAGCGGATCGCGCCGTCGCGCAAGCGCGCATCGCCCTGCAATTGCGCCAACGCCGCGGGCTGCAGCGACTCGTCGACGCCGTGCCGGCTTCACGGCGCGACGATCCGAGCCTGCTCTACGATCGGGTCCGCTACATCCGTCGCAGCGGCCGCCCGGAAGATGCGATGCCGATGGCCGCGCGGATCGATCCAAGCGAGGCGCCGTTGGCGGCGCGTGACGAAATCTATGACGAGCGCCGCCTCTATGTCGCGCGGGCGTTGCGCAGCGGCCAGCCTCGCACGGCCTACCGGCTCGTCACCGATCACGGCATGACTTCGGGAGAGGATTTCGCCGACGCCGAATGGATGGCCGGCTGGATCGCGCTGCGCTTCCTGCATGATCCGGCGCAAGCCAATGAGCATTTCACGCATCTGGCCTCGAACGTCTCGGCGCCCGTGAGCCGCGCGCGGGCGCTTTATTGGCGCGCCGAGGCGGAGCGCGCGCTCGGCCAAACCGATTCCGCGAACGCGCACATCGCCGAAGCCGCTTCCTATCCGTTCACCTATTACGGCCAGCTCGCCGCCGTGAAGCAGAGCGACAGCGCCACGCTTTCACTACCGGTCGTCACGCAGATCGCGGACGACGCGCGGTCGCGGTTCGACAATCGTGAACTGGTCCGCGCCCTGAAGGCGGTTGGCGATGTCGGCAGCCGGCGCGACTTCGAGGCCATCGCCTATTACCTCGACGACACGCTGGAAGACCCGCAGGAAATCGAACTCCTGTCGCAGATGGCGCGCGACCGCACCTACAGCCGCACGGCGCTTCGGAGCGCCAAGGCTGGCTTGTTTCGCAATGTCATCGCCGTCAACGCCGCTTACCCGTTGCTCGAACTGCCGCCGCAAACAGCCCAGACCGGCCAACCGGAGCGTGCGCTGGTGCTCGCCATCATCCGCCAGGAGAGCGAGTTCGAGACATCGGCCGTCAGTTCCGCCAACGCCCACGGCCTGATGCAGCTGCTGCCCTCCACAGCGCGCACGACGGCGCGCAGCCAGGGCATGGACTACGACCGGTCGATGCTGACGGCCGATCCGAGCTACAACATTACGCTGGGCTCGTCCTATCTCGGCCAACTCATCGATCAGTATAATGGCTCATACGTCTTGGCGGTCGCGGCCTATAACGCAGGCACGCATAACGTCGATAACTGGATCGCTGACTGGGGCGATCCCCGCGCGCGCTCGACGGATGTGGTCGATTGGATCGAACTCATCCCCTTCACCGAAACGCGCAATTACGTGCAGCGGGTGATGGAGAACCTGCAGGTGTATCGCTATCGCCTAGCAGGCCAGCCGACGCCGATTACGCTGGTGCAGGACCTCCGTCGCGGCGGCTAAGTGCGCGCCAACATATCAGCGAACATCTCCGCATCCACGTTGCCGCCGCTTGCCACCACAACAAGGGCTTCCACGCGCGACGCGAGACCCTTCAGTGCAGCGGCGAGGCCAGCGGCGCCGCCCGGTTCGATTACCAGCTTCAGTTCGTCGAACCCGAAACGCATGGCGCGGCGCACGTCGTCATCGCTTACGGCGAAGACCCCGGCGAGGTTGTCCTGCGCCACCGAGAGGGTCAGTTCGCTTGGCTCCTGCGCCATCAGCGCGTCGCAAATGGAGCGCACGCCCGGCGCGTTCGCGACGATGCGCCCCGCGGCGCGCGAACGCGCCAGATCGTCGTGGCCCTCCGGCTCGACCGCATAGACGCGCGCCCTGTCGCCCATCGCAATGGCGACGCCGCCGGCGAGCCCGCCGCCGCTTGCGGGAACAAGCACCGCCGCCTCGCTGACGCCGAGCGCGGCAAGGTCATCGGCAATCTCCAGCCCGATCGTGCCCTGCCCCGCCATCACAAGAGCATCATCGAAGGGCTTTACGAGCGGCAGGTCATGCTCGGCCTTCACGCGCGCGGCGATCTCCTCGCGACTTTCGCGCAAGCGATCATAAGTGATCACCTTTGCACCGAGTGCGCGGGTCCGTTCTAGCTTTGCGCGTGGCGCGTCCGCTGGCATGACGATGGTCGCGGGTATGCCGAACAGCTTGGCCGAGAGCGCCACGGCGACGGCATGATTGCCCGACGAATAGGCGAGCACGCCACGTGATCGTTCTTCGGCGCTGAGGCTCGCAATCTTGTTGTAAGCGCC